>JAHWGJ010000027.1 GCA_020054475.1 Thermoplasmata archaeon
GCACTTACCACTTGGTAACATATTAACGGCATAATAAGATATAATATGCTAAAATTAGTTTATATTGTATTTTTAATTTTTTTGTGATTATTTTAAACCTTTATATACTATTATTTTTTGCCATTTATATGCTTTGTGGTTTACCATTTTGTATTGATATAACTTGTTACTTTATTCTTTCTGCATGACTTGCATTTATACTCATCATCAAGTTCATCAACAGTAAATTTATGATCACAAAAACTACATCGCCTGGTTTCTTCCATCATAATAATTCTTATTGAAATAAATAATATTAAGATAAATATGAAAGACAAATGAAAGTATTAATTTTTCTCATTAACAATAATGATATAAAATGGCTAACATGCACGAAATCTTTGATAAAAAATTTTACTTGAATAAAATTCGATAAATTTCCGATTAGATTAATATAAGATAATTCATATTAACAGCTGTTAATTAAAAAAACGGAGTTGAAATAAACATGAAAAAAATACTAGTAATAGCAGCAATAGCGGCAATTCTTATTGCAGGAGTTACCGTTGTAACAGCAGGAAATGGTGTGGGGCCAGCAGATGGAGCTGGTGATTGTGAACCTAACGAAGAACCTTCTGGTCCTAATGGATCAGAAAACGGTCCTGGGCCAGCACCTAAGTCTGGTGATGGAATTCCTGATGTCCCTGGTTGGGTATAGAACTGAATAACCTCACATCTTTTTTTCTTTTTTTTATAATTATAATATAATGCTTTATAAGGGTATTTCTCCTTCGTAAATAGGGGTAACAGGATTAAAAAATAGGTTTTAAGGCATTATAGTATGTTTTCCAAAAGGGGAGATTTTAGAAAAAAATAAAGTATGAATTTTTTTTATTTTTTTTGAAAGTAATATATTTATAAATAATATTAAGGTATTAATGAACAAAAAATTTACTAATAAGATTTAAATCTCACTATTTAATGAAAATTATTATTACATTATAAAAATTAGTGGAATTAATATGAAAATTTTATTAATGAGATCAGAAGGTTCTGGTGATATTGATTCTATTGGATCAGTTTATGCGCCTTCATTTATGCCGCCTTTAAGTTTAATTTATATTGCTTCTGCATTGGAAAATAATGGTCATAAAGTTGAAATTATTGATTTCGCAATGGAGCATATTATAAAATCAAATATTTTTAATAAATTAAATAATGTAGATGCAGTTGGTATTAGTGTTTATACTGATAATTTAGATGAAGCACGTGTTATTTCTAAAATTGTTAAAGAATATGATGAAAAAATTCCAATTATTATTGGTGGACCTCATTGTATTTTTCACAGAGAAAAATCTCTTTTTCAGATACCAGAATCAGATATTTGCGTGGTTGGTGAAGGAGAAAATAGTATACTTGATATTATCAAATCTATTGAAGGGAAAATGGATTTATCTGAGATTTCGGGGATATTTTATAAAAAAGAGGGAATAATTAAAAAAGGAAAACCAATTGAGGTAATTAAAAATCTTGATTCTATTTGTTTTCCATCTAGAGATCTTATTAAAAAATATTCTTACGGTAAAATTGGAAAAAAATATTTTTTTAAACCAGAGGTTACCTCCATGTTAACAAGTAGAGGTTGTCCATACCATTGTCGATTTTGTGCTAGATATGGAAATGCTATTAGAGGATGGGGTTCACGTATAAGAACAGCAGATAATGTTATAGAAGAATTACAAGAAATAAATGGAAAATATGGTACTGTAATGATAGTTGATGATAATTTTATTCAAAATAAAAAAAGAGTTCATAAGATAATGGATGGGGTAATTGAAAATCAGATGGATATTGAATTATTGATTTTGGGTGCAAGAGTTGATTCAGCAGATTACGATTTGTATAAAAAAATGAAGAAAGCAAATGTAAAACTTATTGGATATGGACTTGAATCAGGTAATCAAGATGTTCTAAATTATTATAAAAAAGGTTTCACATTAGATCAAATAAGATATGCATTAAACTTAAGTCGTAAAATGGGATTTAAAACATTGGCAACTTTTATTATTGGTGCTCCAATTGAGACAAAAGAGCATTTTGAAAAAACAATAAAGTTTTCATGTTCTCTACCTCTTGATTTTGTAATATTTGGAATTTTATATTATGAGATGGGATCTGAGTTATGGGGGGAAGCTGTAAAAAATAAAAAAATATCAAAGGAAGAATTTCTAGTTCCAGCAGATATAAATCGGGGATTAGGAATTTATGATACTAATTTCCTTAATGAATATATAAAGAGAGCTTATAGACATTTTTATTTAAGACCAAAATATATTCTTGATCAAATTTTTAGAAGTTTATATTTTAATGATTTAAGATCTTTAAAAAGTGGATTCAGATTTTTAGCTTTATCAAATTAATTTTCTTATTCATATTTTCATAATTATCTCTCATATTAATTTAATATTAAATAATATATTAATGTAGTAATTTATTTTTAATACCCCTGATTATTGTTATTATTTTACCTATATCTAATGCTAATTATTCGAATGTAATTAATGAATGTTGACTTGAAGAGAAAGACGAGGTCAAGATTTTACATTTGAATGGTGATTATTATGATATGGGCTATTATCAAGGTTATATCCTCAGAGAAGAGAATGAAATTAATATGAGGATTCTTTTTAATTTTTTAATGATATGGGTTTTTCCTATCCAAATCTTGTTGATTATTGGAAAATCTTAAAAGATAATATCCCAGAAAAATATATTCTTGAGTTAAAAGGACTTGCAGATGGTTCTAATTCATCAATTGAGGAAATTGGGGTGTATAATATATTGCATGATATTGCAAATTTTATAACATTTAGTGGAGCCATAGCATGGGGTTCCGCAACATCTGATGGAAATCTTATACAAATGAGAAGTACTGATCATAATATTTTCAATAAGGACCATGATTCAATTTCTGGTATATATCTACATGAGAATCAAGTAATTATAGTTAGGAATCCAATTGATGATTATGCTTCAATGAGTCCAATGTGGGCAGGACGTATAGGTTCATGGGGTAAAATCAATGAAAAAGGTATTGGAGTAGGCGAAACAACTTGCTGGACAAATGATATTTCAATTTCTGGTATTTGTGCTAATTTCCGTATGGGGATGGTTCTTGATTCTGCTGAAAATGGTGAAGAAGCTTTGTTAATTCTAGATAGCAATAAGACTGTTGGATGGAATCTTTTAGTATCTGATGGAAACATTCCAGAGGGATTTGTTCTTGAGCAGACAGCTAATGAATCTTATGTTTGTAATTGAAATGATCCTATTGAGAATAATCAACCATTTTGGATAATTGAAGATTCACTCAGGAGAACTAATTGTTTTATACGCCTCAATGTTCATCTTTGCAGAGGGATTACTATGATCCTAGTGATTTTAATAGTTTATTTAAATATTTAATTAGGATAGATGCATATTATGGAATATATCGGTATTATGTTTCATTGAGTAAAGGTTTTGAAAAATATTGGGGATCATTAGATCTTAATAATTCTATGAATCTTCTAAGGAGTTACTATAATGGAAAATATGACTTGTTTTTTAATATAATGCAGAAAATGAAAGCTTTTTCGACGATGCATCAATGGGTGGCAAATCCTAAAACTGGTGATATGTTAATTTGTTTTGCTAGTGATACAAATATCGCATCTCTGAACCTTGTGCATCATTTTAATTTATTTGAATTACTTAACAGATAATTTATTAATATCATACTAAAATTTATATCTAATTATAATAGACAAATATTTAAAAGTATATATGGAGAAATAGTTTATTAAAAATTAATCAATTAGTTTTTGCATTTATATTGGGAAAATAAAAATATTAAAAAATTAAAAATGAATAATATAAATAATAGTTATTTAATTTGGAATATTAAGGAAATATAAGTAAATAATATATATATTGAAAAAAAATTTCAATATTTATTGAAAACTTATGATATACTAAAAAGGGATGGTTAATGGTAAAAAAGGAAAAAAGAATGATTGAATCTGTCTTATTCTCTGCTAGCAATCCAGTTAGTATTAAAGATATTAAAGAATCTACAGGATTTTCTTCAAAAATTATTAAAAACAATCTGAAAGAATTAATGGATGATTATAGCATCTCTAGAAAAAATGATACATCTATGGAGATTGTGAAAGCGGGCGATAAATTTATAATGCAATTGAAAAAAAATTACATTGATCAATCTATAAAGGTATCAAAACCTGAAATTAAAGAGGATATATTAAAAACATTATCATTAATTGCATTTCATCAACCAGTAAAGCAATCTAATTTAAGAAGGATGGCGGGTCAAAAAATATATGATCATGTTGATGAATTGGTTTCAATGAAAATAGTAAACACAAAAAAACATGGCTCAACAGAATTACTTACAACAACAAAATTATTTCCAGAATATTTTGGTATTGAATCGACTAAACCTGAGGAAATAAGAGATTATCTAGCCAAAAAAGTAATTGGAGACATAAATAAGTCAGCAAAATCAGAATAAAAAAAATTTAAATAACTTGAAAATCATAATAAATAACAGATAATTATGAATATTAATATCTTTTTTAAAATTATATGCACAACTATGATTATTATTATATCATCAGTTCCAACAATGGTAGCAAACGAAAATGAGTATCAAAATAATAATATTATTAATGATAACATACTTATTATTAAAGAAAAATTTTCTCAAAACATTAATAAAATATCTAAAATAACTTGGTATCCCGGATTTTTCATTACATTATTATTAGCACCATTTATCCTCATATATCTAATAATCGCAATTATTCTAGATATTGGAAACCCATAATATAAATGATGAAAATTGTCATATGAATAATAATACTAATAGTAAAAGAAGATGTCGCCAATGTAGATTATTTTTTCCAAAATGTGATCTAAATAATCATAAAATATATGGTATGATATGTAAAAAATGTTATGATAAAATAATTAATAAAAATTAAAAAGAACCGAAAATATTTTGTATAGTAAACAAACAATATAATAAAAAAATTGCAACTGCAGATATAAAGAAATAATCTCCTAAACTTGTTTTTTCTTTGACATAAATATCTTGATTCTTATTCATTTCATCCACATCCATTTAAGAAATGAATTACTAAATTAAAATACTTTATTCGCAGGTAATAGTTTAGGTAACTACTTAGATGAAATAGTAAAAATTTATTTTTTATAATAAATCATCAATAACTTTTTTTATTTCACCAGTTGATTTTAATCCAGTTATACTAGAAATTTTATTACCATTTTGAAAAAGAATAAGATGCGGAATGCTCAATATTTTAAAATTCTTTGAAATATCCTGATTTTTCGATGTATCAATTTTACCAAAAGCTACTTTTCCTTTAAAGATAACAGATAACCTCCTTATTCTAGGGGCCATTGTTCTACAATGAATACACCATGGAGCCCAAAAATCTACAACAGATAATGGATATTTATTAATAAAATCATCAAAATTGTTTTTATCTAAAATTTTTACATGATCTGGATATACTAAGTCGTATTTTTTATTCATAATTTTATTTCGATTATAATTTTTTTTAAATAAATTCATTTTTTTCGAATAACGATATAAAAGTAATTTATTATTTACTTTCCTGTTAGATATAATTTATATATAATAATATACTAATTTTTTCATATATTGTTAGAGATATCGTTCAATATCTTAATTCAGACCAAAAAATGTAATAAGATAGATAACTATTTTTGATGTAAAAAAATGATAGAAAAACAAAAAAATTTTGTAAGATCATCAGAACTACCGATTTGCCCTTTTTGTAATGGTAAAATATATTATAAAAATTGGACAACTCATAGAATTTTTCATATAGAATGTGAAAAATGTAAAGCACATTGGCGAAGTGGTATAAAAAATAATGAAAATAGAGAAATGTTTATGGAATTAATATGTTCAAGGAATCCAGAAATTTCAAATGAATATCTAAATAAGAAACTACCAATAAATTTCTGGATAAATTTATTAAAAAATAAAATTGATAAAGAATTTTGATTTTTTTTTTTTTACAATGAAATAAACATCTAAATTGGAAATAATAGAAGGGGGTTATTTAATAAAAACAAGTTATAAAACACCTATTAAAAAAAGATATTTTTATACTAATAAAAAAATTGATACAAAAGATTCATCTTATCTAAAAAAGAGAATCGAAAATATACATAATAAGAAAATAAAAAGAAAAAAGGAACATGAATTATAATTTTAACATCTATCCTTCAATTCATAATTTTATTAATAAAAATAGGTTTAAAAGAAATTAAAAATATTTTTGAAAAAGAACTTAAATGATATAACATTAAAATTTACTTTATTTTTTGGAGTGATAAAAGGTATTTCAATATTATTAAAATCATCTGGATTTTCTTCATTAATAACATTTAAACTACCATTGAAAGAAAAAGTTGATTCATCTGGTACAGCAATGGAAACCTGAACAATGAATTCTTCTTCTTCAGGTTTAAGATTATCGCCGTTAAGTGGAGTTATGCTGATTTCACTCCAATCCCAATTATCTTCAATATACCATTTTAATTCTGAACCCGGATCACCTACATTTAAAACACTGAATTCTCCTAAAATAGTGCTCCCTGGTTTCACTTTCTCAGTCCATTTTAGAGAGCCGCTTGTCTCAAGATCCAGTATTAATTCTTCATTAAATCCATAGGTCTCAAAACATAAATCAACATTATTTTCCGGATCCCCAAAAATTCCATTTGATGAAATAAAAAAATCACCTTGAACATAATCGTCATAAATACTACATGAAACTTCATAACACTCAGTAATTTCATGACAGTAACTATATAATATAATAGCATAAGTTTCTCCAACATTAAGATTAATATCTGTTTCAAAATCAAATACATACCAAATAAACTCTTCAGTTAAATCAGATGAATTTAATGAAGAAAAACCAATATTTTCTTTATCCACATTTTCAATTTGAACAAAAAGATCAGGCAATGTTACATCCATAGTTTTTCTTATTAAAATCTTGATTCTTGTTAATATTTCTAATGTGGGTTTAAATGTCTGAGCAATATATTGATCCCCATATATCTGATAATCAACATCAGAATTATTTTGAAATTGATCAAGTTGATCAGGCAGAGGTTGATTTAATCGGTAAAATGAAAGTTATAAAACTTAATATAATTAAAATATTCAATACCATAATTTCTTAAAAAACAGTTTTTTCATGTATTTATATCTCCCACTCTATCCTGAGATATTAATATAATATGTAAATTTAAATCTATCGTTTAAAATTTAATTGAATTGAAAAAAATTTGATGTGTATGTTTTTATTCCAATTATTTCAATCCATAATAAAGGTATTCCAAATGAGATTCTTTGCAACAATCCAGTATAATCTTCAAAAAAATAAGATTTATAAATCAAAAAGAAAACAAATCCTAATAAAACAGTTAGAATTGAAAAAACATAAACATTTTGCCATTTTTTAATTCCTTTAAAAGTTGATAGTAGGAATAATGGAGCTATAATCAATGGTAATTGGGCAGTATTAGATAGATAACTATGAATAATTCCAATTGTTGAAAAATTTATACAATCTGGATCGCAAGGAAAAAAACCAATTAAAAAAAAGGATAAACCTGAAAGAATAATTAATGAAATACCAATTCTCATCGATATTGTTTTTTTCTCATTTAATTCATTATATAAAACATATGAAAATAAAGTTATTAAAATTCCTAAGACTGCTAAAACTATATTGTTAAAAATTGCATAAGGTGCATTTATTGCACCTAATTCGCTCATATATTGTGTAATGTGGTTATAATTAGGATGATAAAAACCTATAATTAATACTTTTAATGAAAATAATAATGGGGCAACTATCCCACAAATTGCTAGATATTTATTAATAACTTTAATCATTGAATTAGAACATATATAATAATGTATATTTCTTTATCGATTTTGTTGGAATTTTTTTGTGTTAATTTTATTAATTTGTTTTTGTTTGCAGATTGAAATTATTACAATTTGATAAATAAAAAGTTAATTACTAGGAATAAAACATGATATTTAATAAATTGAATTTAAATTCCGATGAAATAAAAACTTTCAAATTACATCTTTCATATTCTATAATTGAAGGAATTATCGTTGGAATATTGGTATTAAATCAATTCGTTTTTATTAAAAGTTTAAATGGATCTAGTTATCTTCTTGGAATATTATTTCAATTTAGTGTGATCGCATTTATTTTTCTGATATTTTTTAATGAATTAATTAGCAGAATAAAAAATAAAAAAAAAATGCTGAGAATAATATCCATTATTACTCGATTACCATTAATAGTATTCTTATTCTTTCCATCAAACTTTATTGATCTATTTGGAAATCAGACATATCATTATATCTTCCTACTTGTTTTTTTAATTTTTTACTTAGCAGATCCAATAATATTTCCAACAACGAATCTTTTATTAAAAAATAATTACAGGCACCAGAATTTTGGAAAATTATATAGTTATTCAATGACAATAAATAAAATAATTGCTTTTATAACAACTTTCATTTATGGTTTCTTGCTTGATTTAGATAATTACGTATTTATTCAGGTTTATCCTTTAATGGGCATATTAGGAGTTATATCATTATTTTTGCTATCAAATATTAGATATGAAGAGAATATCAGAGATATTGTAAAGATTAATTTTTTATCTTCAATTTCTAAATCTTTTAGGAATATGAAAGATATTATAAAAAATGATAAATCATTTCGGGATTTTGAAATTGGATTTATGTTGTATGGGTTTGCTTTTATGGTTACTGTCACTATAATTACTTTGTTTTTTGATAAGGTTTTAAATTTAAATTATTCTAGTGTTGCTTTTTATAAAAATTCTTATCTAATTGTTGCAATAATTTTAACTCCATTTTTTGGTAGACTTATAGGCAGAATTGATCCAAGAAAATTTGCAGTATTTACTTTTTTTGCAATGTTATTATCGATTTTAGGTTTAATTATTACTGAAGCTTTTCCATATAATTTTGAATTTTTTGGTATTAAATTCTATTGGATGTTACTCATTTATGTTTCGTTTTATGGAATTTTTACTGCCACAATGGCTTTATTATGGCATATCGGCTCAGTTTATTTTTGTAAGGATAATGAAGCTGATATATACCAATCAATCCATTTATCAGCAACAGGCGTTAGAGGGATTTTTGCCCCCCTCATTGGGGTAATTATTTTTGAAATTATTGGATTTCAAGGTACTTTTTTTATTGCAATTATTGCTTTGTCAATAGCTATATTTACTATGATTTGGTCATATAAAAAAAGGAATATAAATTCATTAAATTAAAAAATAAAATCTAATTAAAATATTAAATTTTGAACCATTTATCATACATGAAATATAATTTATATTTTAATAGCAAAATTTAAAATATTGTGGCTTATTAGTTAAATGGGTAAATAATATGAAGAAGTATATACCGATTTTTATAATCATATTTTTTATTATTACACCTTTTTCATCTAATATTATTACTGATGCATCATCTTATATTTCAAATATAATATATGTAGATGATGATGGTGAAGCGGAATATAAAAAGATTCAAGAAGCGATAAATATTGCAAATGATGGAGATATAATTTTTGTAAATGAGGGGATTTATCAAGAGAATATATTTATTAATAAATCTATAACGTTAACTGGTGAGAATAAAAATAATACATATATTATTGGAAATCAAATAAATGATGTAATAAATATTTCAAATCAAGGAGTAATAGTTTCAGATTTTACAATACAAAATTCTGGAAAAAGCGGTCGAGATGCGGGCATAAAGATTTTATCGGATAATGTAAATATTTTTAATAATAATATCATAAATAATACAATTGGAGTTTTTATTGAGTTTTCAAATGATTGTAATATTCAATATAACTTTATTCATTCGAATAAGGATTCAGGAATTCATATTTTAAGTTCATATGAAATAATTATTCTATCTAATGAAATTTATAATAATCGTTGGGGAATTTTTTCGGTCTCATCAATAAACAATACTATTGAAAAAAATGATATTTATTCAAATAAATTATATGGGATATGGCTTTTACGAGGTTGTTTTGGTAATATTATACAGCATAATACTCTCTATATGAATAATGAATATGGTATCTGTTTAAACCTTTTCAGCGGTTATAATGTAATATATAACAATTCTATTAGTTATTCTAATTATTGTGGAATAAATATTGGTAATTATTGGCCTTGCGATGGTAATTCCATAATTGAAAATAATATATATCAAAATTTGAATCTAGGTATTTTTATTCAAGACTCAAGTGAGAATTTAATATCAAGAAATAATTTTATTAATAATAAAATCGACGCATCTTTCAATAATTGTAATGATAATATTTGGGAATATAATTATTGGAATGAATCAAGAAATTTTCCAAAAGTAATTCAAGGAAAATTTAATATGATTCCTTGGTTAAATTTTGACTGGCATCCTGAAACTCAACCTCATAATATATCTAAAAATATTAAATATTTAGATTACAATAATAAAGAATTTAAATTAAATGAAAAAAATAATAAAAATTTAAATTTACCTTCAATTTTTAGTTGGCGTGATATTAATGGTGTAGATTATACTCCACCAATTAAAAATCAAAATCCAGCACCAACTTGTGAAGCCTATGCATTATGTGCATCTATTGAGACCGTTGTTCAATATCAGGTAGGTTATCCATTTGGTTGCGATCTGTCAGAAGCTCATCTTTTTTTCTTATCTGGTGGAACTTGTGATTGGGGTGTTGATATTCAAAAAACGGTTGAATATCTAATTGAACAAGGCGTACCGGATGAAGGGTCTTATCCAGATCCACATAGACCATATGATTCGTTATATGAAAGTGTATCAGATTGGGAAAATCGAACAATAAAGATAAAAGAATGGGGCTGGGTAAATAATGATATTGAATCAATAAAACAGGCACTTATCAAATATGGCCCTCTGGTCATCTGTCAAATGACAAGAAAAGATTTAGATAACTACAATAATGGAATTTACATGCCAAAGATTAGTAGCCCTATTCAACGTGGTCATGTTGTAACAATCATAGGTTATGACGACAATCAACGTTGTTTTACTATAAGAAATAGTGGAGGGGACAATTACGGGGAAAAGGGTTATTTTAGAATTTCATATGATGGTTTTAATCCTTATTATTCATTCATTTACCCATTCTATGGTGGAACTGGGATTCTTTATATCGATGGCGTTTATGGTAATCTAATGCCTGATGTTCCAAAAATTGAAATAATAAATCCAAAAATTTATCATACGTATCTATTTAATAATGAAATAAAAACTATATTCAAACGTGTTTCAACTATTCAAAGAGCGGCTCCACGAATATTTGGAGAACTAACTATAAATGTTGATACATTAAATACAAATATGGTTGAATTTTTACTTGATGGAGTAGTTCAACATATTGATGAAGATGCTCCTTTTAAATGGGATTGTAAAACTTCTAAGGGATTACATACAATTGAAGCAATAGCTCATAACGATAAATCAATTTCAAAAGATATTATTGATGTGTTTGTTGTAATATAATTAAATTTTTTTTCTCTGATATTATTCTTTGAACTCTTTACCATAATAAAAAAAATATGTATAGTGTATATTAAAATAAAACCATAGATTAACTATTATTATATAATTCTTTTTTATAATAAATTAATAAAATTTAAGTAAAATAATTATTTGAATTGTTTATTTTTCTTAATTTATTTGTATATCGTACAATTTTTTGTAAATAAGTCTTATATATTTTCAATTAGATAGTTTAATAGTTATTTATTATGGATGGTTATACAATAGGAATGACTATGGGCATTATTATTGGAATCGCAATTGGAGTATCCCTGGGAATTCCAATTAGGAAAAAACAAAAACCTTGGTCAGAATTAACATATGAAGAGAAAGCCCATAAAAAGGTAATTATTATATCTGGTTGTTCTTTAAATGGTGAATAAATTTGGGAGATATTAGGATGATTATAAAAATTATTAGTATTCTTTTCATTTCAATTTTTTTAATTTTTTCAGGTTGTATAACTGTTTCAGAAATCGAAAAAAAAGATGTAATTAGAGATGAAATTATTATTGGAATAAGTTATAATGTATGTGGATTTCATCCTTGGACGGAGTCTTATGATGTTGATACAATGTCAATTAATTCAAATATTTTTAATAGTCTAATTGAACTAAATAATGATCTTAGATTAACACCTGCTCTTGCAAATTATTGGAGTAATCCTAATAATGTTACTTGGAGATTTTTCCTTAGAGAAGGAGTGAAATTTCATAATGGATATAATTTCACTGCCGATGATGTTAAATATACTATTGATTTAATTAGGAATGATTTGTCTAATGATTTAATGACATTACTGCTATCTGTTAAAGAAGTAAATGTAATTGATGAATATACCGTTGATATAATTACCAAATATCCAAATCCAATTTTATTGAACAATCTAGTTGATATATACATTGTCTCAAAAAATTATCAGGAGAAATCTATTGAAAAATGGCCTATTGGAACTGGCGCATATATGCTTGTTGAATATGTTGAAAGTGAGTATATATCTATGGAAAGATTTGATGATTATTGGAGGGAACAACCTGATGTTAAAAGAGTTATATTTAAAATGATTAGCGATAGTGAAATTAAAAAAAATGCTCTTTTAGATGGAAAAATTGATGTTAGTAGTATTAATCCAAGTTATTATGATGATGTTCAAAACATCTCAGATTTGAAATTGAAAACAATTTCAACCCCTACTGTTTTTTATCTTGGATTTGATTGTAGAGAGTATAATTCCAATGGTTTTGGGGAAGATAAAAATCCTTTATCTGATATTAAGGTGAGAAAAGCAATTTATTATGCTATAAATATCAATAATATTATTATTGAAGAATTAAATGGTTTTGCTGATCCTGCCTCCCAGTTTGTTTCACCATACATCTTTGGTTATAATCCTAAAATTAAGAGATTAAATCATAATAATGATTATGCTATTCAATTAATGAATGAAGCGGGATATAATAATGGGTTTAATATTACTCTTGATTGTTGGGATAGTAATGATACAAAAAGATTGTGTAATAATATTGCTAATCAATTATCAGAAATTAAAATTAATGTTAGTGTGAATCCATTATCTTTAGATAAATATTATTCAACGGTTCCTTCAAGAAATAGTTCATTTTATATTATAGGCTGGATGGCGGCTACTCTTGATGGGGGTGAAATATTTGATTTTTTGCTTAGGACAGTAGATGATGAGAATGGTATTGGAGTTTGTAATTATGGTTATTATTCAAATTCTGAAGTTGACGAAATAGGTAGAGAAATTTTATATACTATGGATCCTTGGGAAAGACAAAAATTAATTCACCTTGGTTTCAAAATTGCGATGGATGAAGTTGCTTTGATTCCTTTGTATAGTCCACAAATGAATTTTGCTTTTTTTGATTTTCTAAATTGGAATCCTAGACCAGATTTACATTTAAAAGTTGAAGAATTTGAAATTTTATATTAATTTTTAATCGACTATTCATTATAATAAAAAAAGTAACTATAATAAACAATGAAAATAAATATAACTTAAAAATTAAGATTCAAATGATTTTGGGGGAACAAAAAAATGAACAAATGGAAAAAAATAGGGAAATATTTTGATATGGTTGTTGAAGAGCAAGGAAAAAAACGAAGACTTATAGATTCAACAGGAAAAATTATTACAGAATTTATTGTTTAATAAAATATTATATGTATACTTAAATTATTATTTTTTTTAAATCTGTTGAATGACAATCTTATTGAATAAAAAGAGCAATTTATATATGGAGAAACTGCAGAGAGGGTCAAGGTGTTTATCTTTAGAAGCCGTAATACATTTATTTATCTAGTTAAAATTCGAATTTATCATTAAACACAAAAAACTTTGTTTTGAAGCCTCCTGAGAGATAAAACTTTTCAAAATACTCTAATTTAAATAACGTAATATTTAAACATTAAAAATTACTTATGTGCATTTGATGAAAGAAGTTGATGTTTTCAAAGCACTCGCAGACCCAACCAGATTGAAAATACTTGAATGTGTTAAAAATGGAGAAAAATGCATTTGTGAGATAATTCCATATACTGGTAAATCGCAGCCAAATGTTTCTACTCATTTGAAAGTCTTGAAAAATGCTGGAATCATCAAGGATAGAAAAGATGGAACTAGGATTATGATAAAAGCATCAAATAATGAGATATATAAGATCATTGAACAAGTAAAGAAAATATAAAAACATTATATTATTTGAAATAATTATTTTGTTCTATAATTTATTTAATAATGAAAATAAACTCACTTTTAAATAACGCTTTATGGTAATATTTAAATATTTAGATATTGCTATGCTTGCTGATGAACGAAGTTGAAGTCTTTAAAGCATTAGGAGATCCAACGAGACTAAAAATCTTAAAATCTGTTCATCATGGTGAAAAATGTATATGCGAAATAGTACCTTCAACAGGTAAATCACAGCCAAACGTTTCACAACACTTAAAAGTTCTTAAAAACGCAGGTCTTATACATAAACGTAAAGAGGGTACAAACATATTCGTGCTTGCATCTCATAAAGATGTTTTTCAGATAATTGATATTGTCAATAGGATGGAAGGATGACACCAATCGATATTATTTTTGCTGGTTTTGATATGCTTGGAGAATATCTCTCAGCCCATGTGTTAACCTGTTTAATCCCTGCATTTTTTATCGCTGGTGCAATAGCAGTTTTTGTCTCAAAACAATCAATTTTAAAATATTTTGGTGCCCATACTAAGAAATATATTTCTTATTCAGTTGCATCTGTTTCAGGTGCTATTCTTGCAGTTTGTAGTTGTACCGTTCTTCCCTTATTTACAGGGATTTATAAGAGAGGCGCTGGTATTGGTCCAGCATCAGCTTTTCTTTTCTCAGGCCCTGCTATTAATATTCTTGCTATTGTCCTCACTGCCCAGGTATTGGGTTATGATATTGGTCTTGCAAGAGCAGTTTCTGCTATACTAATGGCAATTGTTATTGGTTTGTTGATGGCATTTATTTTTAGAAAAGAAGAAACTGAAAAAAATAAGAATAATAACTTGTTTTCAGGTCAGAGTGATGATGAGAAAATTAGTCGCCCTACGTGGATTTCTCTATTGTTTTTTATTTCGCTTGTATTGATTCTTGTTATAGGTGCTGCAAGTAGTAGTTATATTCCTTGGGTTCCTAAACTTGCTATTGTTTATATTTTAACACTGATTGTTTCAGGTATTCTTATATTTTATTATACTCGTGATGAAGTTAAAAACTGGGGGCTGGAAACATGGAGTCTTACTAAGAAGATCGTTCCAATACTCCTTGTCGGAGTTTTTATTGTTGGTATAATTGGCGGTCTTGCAGCATATTTTATCCCAAGTGCTGATCCAAGTAATGCTGTTGGGGTTGCTGTTGCCCCGTATATTGGTGGGAACGATATTGTTTCATGTTTCTTTGCTTCTGTGATTGGCGCTATTTTGTATATGCCTACTCTTTTGGAGGTTGCTATTGTTGGTAATCTTTTTGGATATAGTGCTGGTTTGATGGGAGGCGGCCCCGCCCTTGCATTGTTGCTTGCTGGTCCTTCTTTGAGTCTTCCTAATATGGTTGTTATTACTCGTGTTATGGGTATGAAAAAAGCCATGGTATATTTTACTCTGGTAATTGTTATAGCTACATTTGTAGGTTTTGTTTATGGTATGATTGCAGGTTGAAATAGTTATGAAAAAAGTGTTATTTGTATGTGTGGAAAATGCATGTCGTAGTCAGATTACAAAAGGGTTTTTCAATAGAATAGTAGAAAATTATGCGGCTGATAGTGCGGGAACACAACCTTCAGAAAAGATTGATTCTTTTGCGGTGCAGGTTATGAAAGAAAAAGATATTGACATTAGTGGTTATGTTCCAAAAATACTTACGTTTTCTATGAATAAAATGTTTGATTTTATTGTTACAATGGGTTGTATCAATGGCTGTCCTGTTACACCTAAAAATAAGACGATTGGATGGGGGATTATGGACTCCAAAGGGAAAACAATTCAAGAATATAGAGAAATTAGAGAGCAAATAGAACATTATGTTAATAAATTAATTATAGAGGTGATATGAAGATGAAAATTGAGATTTTAGGTACAGGTTGTCCTAAGTGTAAGGCAACTGAGAAGATTGTTAAGCAGGTTGTTGAAGAACTTGGTAAAGAGGTAGAAGTTGTTAAAGTTGAGGATTTGCAGGAGATAATAGATCGAGGAGTGATGATGACTCCGGCAGTTATTGTTGATGGAGAGGTGAGAATCGTTGGTCATGTCCCCAGTGCAGATGAGATTAAAAAATTGTTGAAATAAAAGGTGAAATTATTATGAGAATACTTGAAGAATGGTTCCCTGAGTTTGCAAAAGAACTTGGTAAAATAGATGAGCTGTATAAGCAGAAACGTTTGATTGATGAGAAAACCTACCAATTCATCTGTTTTGCAATGGCAATAAAAGGTCGATCGGCACCATGTGCTCGCAAGCATTTCAAAGGGGCACTCAAAGCAGGAGCAACTCTGAAAGAACTTGCGTATATCATGGCCTTGGTTTTTCGTGAGAGCGCTGGTAATGACGATTGCTGGGTGCATGATGTTCTTGAAGATTATAAAGAATTAATGAAGAATAATGTTCAATGTTGCCCAAAATAGGAGGTAAAAATGTATGAATGAAGATAAGTGTTTATGTGAACCAAATGAGATATTAATCTTTCCATGTTCTGGAGGTTCAAATGTTGGCCAGATTGCAAATGAGGTTGCTAAAAATCTCACTACTCAGAGTTATGGGAAAATGTATTGTCTTGCAGGTATTGGTGGTCATATTAGCGGGTTAATTGAGTCAACAAAAGCTGCTAAGAAAATAATTACAATTGATGGTTGCCCGGTTCATTGTGCAAAAAAAACGTTAGAGCATGCTGGTTTTAAACCAGATGTTCATATGTTGATCACTGAATTAGGTGTTAACAAAGAAAGTGGATTTGAAATGAGTGATAGAGATATAAAAAATGTTATGGAAAAAGTAAAAGGTGAATTAAATGTTTAGTAAAACTATACCGATTTCGATTCTTTTCGTGATTCTTATGTTGTTTATGACAGGTTGTGTAGATAATAATGGAAATTCAAATAACAATTCTAATACTGGAAGTTGGCTTGATGATTACACGCCATCTCATTCAGTTGGTACAGGAGCTAATGATTTCTGGATAAACTATCCAACAGGAAACCCTTCAAGTGGACAAGCAGTAGAACATTTCAACTGGATTATTGACTCTCTTAAAAGTAAACCAGTTTTGTTTGTAGTTCATAGAACTGGTTGTGTAGGTTGTGCAGATCAAGCAGAGCGTGTTATAGAATTTGGAGAAGAATATGAAGAGTATGTGAAGTTTTATGATTTAGATGCAGTATCTGGCGCATCGTATGATATACAACAAAAAGCAAATGAGGTTTACATGTATGATCCTAATGGCTCACCTGGATATATTGCTCTAACAGGGGTTTATTCTTATGTAAAAGAAAATGGCGAGTTAAAAATCGGTTGGCATACCTGGGAAGCTCCAAATGACATGATAGTAAGCAATTCGGATCTAGAAACCTGGATTAAAGACGCAATATATTATTACAATATGAATAGTGGAAACTAAAATGAAAAGAGCAGTCAAATATAGAGGGCTATTTGTAACTATTTTACTCCTATTAATATTATTAGTTTCATCTCAGGTGACATCAGAAGATTATGTTTCTGCACCAGATTTCACTGCAACAGATGAAAATGGTAATGAATATACTCTGAGTGATTATTCAGGGGAAATTATCATCATGCATATTACAGGACTGGAGACACCTCTCTGTATTGAATGCCTTGAGGAAATGACAGGGCAGTTAGAAGAACTGGCGCAACTTTCTGAATCAACCGATATTAACATATTAACAATAAATCTCAGGAAAAACCCTTACTCTGATACTGGTAAAACCATTGCAGAACGAGACTATGGTATCAACGTAAGCTGGCCTTGGGTGGAAGATTTCAGCCCATATCCAATAACTGGCCTCTATCAGGAATATTGGACTGTTCAGGGTGCATTTTCAAACCCAACCATTGTTTTGATTGACCAGAATCAAAGTATCGTTGGTTTGTATCATGTTTACTGTCTTGGAAAAGGAAAAATAGAAGGCATTCAAAGTGCAGAGTCCCTCATAGAAGATGTCCAAGCAATCCAAGAGGGGAAATGGGAGGGATTCAACAACAATGATTTCGGAGATAGTATTACATTCCTTGGTATTTTTGGTTTAGGTATACTAACAGCCTTGACACCATGCTCAATTGCATTGCTTGTGGCAATGATATCCTATGTGGGTTCTCTTCAAAAGAAGGATGATAATGAAAACAGGAAACTAAAAAAGATATCTATACAAGGACTCTGGATTGGAATTGCATTCACAATTGGGATGGCTCTTGTCTTTTTCGTTTTTGGTTTAATTATTTCCTCTGTAAGCATATTTATTGAAGCATCAGCTATATTCTATCTTATCTCTGGTGTAATCCTATTAATTCTAGGGATCAATGTCTTCAAACCATTAAAGGAAATAATAAAAAGAAATTCAGGTGAAGGAGATAATGCTAATATGATTGAAAAAGGTCAGAAGATTTTTTTTAATCTGAGTAAAAAATCTATTTATCTCGGTGCTTTCTTTCTTGGTATTCTTTTTTCTATAGGGTGGGCTCCATGTGCCATGAGTCTGATGATGCCTGTTTTTATTTTGATGCTCTCTCAAAAAATCCCAATATTCTTTGGTGGTCTTATGTTGTTTGTCTTTGGTCTCGGACATGGCATCCCAATAATACCTCTCTGTGCAGTTACAAGTAGTATAAGAGGTAGTTTAGGTAATAAGTATGTAAAAGCAGGTAAATGGATGCAATGGATATTTGGAATTATAATCATTATTATAGGATTTATTATGGCTATGCGTTTCTGGGGGATTAATTTCTGGTAATTATGAAATCAAAACAAATTATAAGTATTACTTTTATTCTTTTAATTTTTAATTTTTTATTATCTAATACTATTATTGCTGAGCCCATAGTTGAGGGAAGAGATCTTTCACCCTTTCAACCATCTCCTATGTCGAATGTTATTTTTACAGTCGGGATTAATAATAGTACCTCCATTAAAGATGTAAGATTAATTGTTGAGGAATGTTCAGATAGTATTAATTATGCTGATAAAATGAATATTTCGATGGATTATTCATATACTTGCTGTAAGGATTTTTATCAAATAGAATTTAATTTAACTCATGACGATGCAACTCATATTAAGTATTATGTTTTGATAAATGATAATAACACTTGGTATAAATCTGAAACATGGATTGCTAATTTTTCAATAGATAAAAATGATTATTGTATTTGTGATTATTATGAATATAAAACACCAGGATTTGAATTATCAGCTCTTATAATTATTATTATTTTTATAGCCTATTTGTATAAGAGATATTAATACAGATTGAAAAAAAAATAGTAATTTATTGATTTCTGATGATGATTTTGTAGCATTATTACTTACTGATTGTGATGTTTAGAAGCCTCCTTAGAGACCAAATATCATAATGTTATATCATATGGTTCTTTTGCAGGGTGCCAATCAACCCTAATAATGAGAATCGGAATCCAAAAAATAAGATCACCCGCCCCCCGGGTATTGGAATTATATCAAGATCAAATAGGCATTTTGGAGATATTCTTGGTCTATCCCAGAAGTTATAATCCCATAGGTTTTTTGGTTTACCCATCGCATCTATTGCACCAAACGAATATACTTGAACGGTATTATCAATGAAATTATTTCTTTTTATCATATTCCCATATGCATAACTGATTTTAATTCCAAAAAAACACTTAGCTATTTCATTGTCTTCAATAATATTATTATGTCCTTGCAGATAAATCCCATAACCCTCAACATCATTATCATTTGATATTGTATTATTTGAGATGATATTAGCATTTCCAAAAATAGCTATACCGCCTTCGATTATATTTGAAATGATGTTATACTCGATTATTGCTCGACAGCCGTCTATTATCTTTATACCAGGTTCAAATTCATCTAAACAAGTTATAGTGTTATTATGAATATAAGAATCGATTGAATTATCTATGATAATCCCGCCTATTATATTGTTATCATATATTTCCACATAATCCTGATTTTCGCTATAAATATTACATCGGCTCAGATTAAAACCACTAATAACTGAGTTTGAAGAGGTCATCCAAATAATCTGCCCCTCCTCTATGATAGTATTTTTTTTATCTTCTCCCTTTAAATGAATGGAAGTATCGATATGAATCTCAAAATCATGATAAATCCCATTTAAAACCATAACAGTATCATCATCAGTCGAGACGTTTATCCCATCATAAATTGTCAGATAAGGATATTCTTCACTTCCATCCCAAGGGCCATTGATATTATCATCATCAACATAGATGATATCATCATTAGAAATCTCATCGCTAGAGACAATAGGAATAATACTTGAAAACAAGAATATTAGAATAATCACCAAGATAATAGGTTTTTTTTTCATTATTACCGCCCTACGTATCTTCCAAATATTGTATAATCAAAGGACATATCAAATTTATTGACCTATGATGTAAACATACATAATATTTCTAAGCCTCATGATAGATAAACTCATGATGATAAAAAAAAGGATGTATGATTAATAATCCTCCATACCGCCCATTCCACCGCCTGGTGGACCAGGTGGCATTCCACCTCCACCACTTTTTGATGCGATTACATCATCGATTCGGAGTATCATTGTAGCAGCTTCTGACGCCGCAAGAATTTCATTAAGACCTA
>JAHWGJ010000005.1 GCA_020054475.1 Thermoplasmata archaeon
GTCATCGCAGTCTCCTTCACATGGTGTGTAGCTGTCTCCGTCTTCGTCTATTTCTTCATCTGTTATTGTTCCATCGCAGTCGTTATCTTTTCCATCGCATAATTCTGGAGCTCCAGGGTATGTGTATGGGTCATTATCATCACAGTCAGTTCCTTGAGGAAGCGCGTAATACCCATCATTATCATTATCAATTAAATCAGTTAATGAAATTGAAAATGTCTTAGATTTAGCTTGAGTATCATATACATATACTTTATGTTGCCCAGCATTAGAATAAGATATAGGTATCTCCCAAATTATTGTAAAAATAATTTCCCCATTAGAATCTATATCAATCCACCCCCAAGAAACATTATTACCTCCGCTTGGCTCATCTTTAATTTCAAAATATAAATGTGCGTTATGTGTGAGTCCTTCACCATCAATACCTACTGGTTCACCACTTATAAATCTATTTTTTTGTTGAGTAAGACCATCTGTCGTCCAAATAGTAGAATCATTAAATATTAACAGAGCATAATTTTCACCATCAGTTGCCCGAATTAAATATTCTCCTTCAATTCCATTTAAATCATACTCATAAAAATTGAAATCTCCATCTTTATTGGTTAAAGGTAAAATATCACTCTCAAATCTTCCAAATGGGGCAATTTCTACAATACCATCTGGTCTAGTTAAATTTATTTCAACATATGAATAAGGTGAAAAGTTTGAACCATGAATGTATACATTTTCCCCTGGTTTAAAATCATCGATAATACTTCCATTAATATCTGTAGTCCAAAGAATAGGTGTATTAGGATTTGAAATATTTACTTCCAAGAGAAAATCTGAATCGTTACAAGAATTAAAAGAATCTGCAGATATTGATATAATAATTATTGAAATAATTGATAATAAAAAAAGAGAAGAAACTAAAAATATAAATTTTTTTGAAATTGGAAATTCCATTTTTTTCTCCTCTTTTTAACTGATTTCGAGTTAAGTTCACATCATTATTTAATATTTGCGAAATATACAATAACCCGATATTAAATTTATCTCAATATTAATATATAATGTGACTTTATATATATAACTTATTTTATAATATGTGTTATGGAAATATATAATAAGTAAAAATTTTATAATACTTTTAAAATTGAGAATTATAAATTACTAGATATCATAGATTTACTTTAGAAAAAAATTAAATATTGCTGAAGATATTCTTTTATATATTAACCATGTTATATTAATTATGGGGGGTATAATTAAATGAAAAAACAAATAATTACCACAATTATTTTATGTATATTAATTGGAGTAACAATCACTCCAACAACAATAAGTATAAACCAATATCCAAAAAAAATAACAAACTCGTTAGAGAATCAAGATACACTCTCAGATTTCATTTTCGACAACTATATTCAAATTTTAATGAAAATAGCACATAAACCATCAATTGCTGTAGGAATCATATACGATGATGATATAGTATGGTCAAAAGGATATGGATTATATGATATTGAAAATCAAAAACAAACTAATGAAGATATATTATACCTACAAGCATCCGTATCAAAAACAGTTACAGCAACAGCATTAATGCAACTATATGAAAAAGGATTATTTGACCTAGATGATGATGTAAATAACTATCTTCCTTTTAATCTAAGAAATCCAAATCATCCAGATGATCCAATTACAATCAAAATGATTTTATCCCACCGATCAAGTCTAGCAGATGATAACCTATACTGGATAGCATTATCATATCTACCTGGAGACCCAGATGTGGAGGGATTCCCATATCCCTGGCTTGAAGATTATCTAACACCTGAAGGAAATGGATATAGTTCATCAACATGGTCAAATTCAAAACCAGGTGAAAACTTCTATTACGCGAACATAGGATTCTCAATAATTGCATATCTCGTTGAAATATTATCAAATCAAAACTTTAATGAATATTGTATAGAAAATATATTTGAACCATTACAGATGCATAATTCTAGTTTTAGACTAAAAGATCATGACATAAACAATATTGCAGTACCATATGAATATAAAAATGGGAACTATTTCAGACATCCTCACTATGGAATTCATATTTTATATCCATCAATAACCTTGAGAACTTCAATTAATGAATTCTCTCATTTTATTATTGCACATATGAATGGGGGAGTTTGGAACAATGTAAGAATACTAGAAGAAGTAACAGTTGAACTTATGCATACCGTACATTTTCCAACAGAAGCAAATTATAATTATGGTCTTGGATGGTTTGTACAATATCAAGAAAATGGTAACAAAGTAGTAAGCCATAGCGGAGGATATGTAGGAGTTCTTGATAGAGTTACAATATTCATAGATGATAATATAACAGTTATGTTCTTTTCAAATGAATTAGATTCAGAATTACTTGATACATATATAGAGCGTAGAGCAGTTAGAGCAATAAATAATGCATTAATAAATAAAGCATATCAAATAACTGGATACTAAAAATTTCAATATCACCTTATTTATTAACAAAATTTATATATTAATATTAACTAAAATAAATAGCAAGGGAGTTGTATGAATAAAATAAAATTCTTTATAATTTTATCATTATCAATAATTTGCTTAATTAATTCAGCTATTGGAAATATAAAATCTGAGGATAAAAATCAGATTGAAATCAACTCATATAATGAAAAACCAATTCCTGATTTTGAATGGACCCCAGAATGGCCAAATACTTCAACAATAATTCATTTCAATGCTAGTAAAAGCTATGATCCAGATGGATATATAAACATGTATTCTTGGGATTTTACAAATGATGGAGTAGCAGATAAAACTGGAATGGAAGTCACTTGGTCATGGGATTATGAAGGGACCTACACTATAAGATTATCAATTTGCGATGATTTATTATTATGCAATGGAACAACAAAAGAGATTCGAGTGTTAGAATCAACACCTGTATCAGATTTTACATGGTTCCCTGAAAAACCAATAATAAATCAAATAGTAACAATGGATGCTTCCAATAGTTTTGATAACGATGGCTTTATAATGATTTATTATTGGGATTATGATGGAGATCCAGACTGGGATGTTGTAGGAGGTGATGAAGATCGAATTGTATCTTATTCTTGGGATACGATTGGAACATATATAATCACTCTGAAAGTAGTTGATAATAATTCAAATTATGATATAATAAACAAATTAATAACCATAACTGATAATAATCCGCCCTATATTCCGCATAATCCATATCCTGGAGATGGAGCCGAAGAATTATCAACTAAAGTTATATTAAGTTGGGATGGTGGAGATCCCGATGGAGACATTGTAACTTATGATGTTTATTTTGGATCTATGCCGCCAATTCAAAAAGTAAGCAATAATCAATCAGAAACTGAATATAATCCTGGTGAATTATCAAATGATTTAACATATTTCTGGAATATTGTTGCTTGGGATACCAAAGAGGCAAAATCGAATAGCCCCTCCTGGTATTTTACTACATCTTCAGAAGAAGATGATATCCCCCCTTATGTAAGTATCATTGATCCAACAAATGGGTTATATTTATTTAATAAAAAAATGATGAATCTAACTGATAAAATATTTGTTATTGGGCCAATTACTATTATTTTAGAAATATTTGATAATGAATCAGGTATTAACTATGTTGAATTTCTATTAAAAGGATACATTACCAATTCAACAATAAATACAACAATTCATGGTATTCCACCAGTAAGTTATAACTTTGGAACTTTCTCATTTGAAAGATGGAAATTTACAGTAACTGCATATGATACTGCTAATAATTCAGCGTATGATGAGATAGAAATTTGGAAAATATTATAAAAAATAAATTGATTAATAAATTACAAGAGAAGATCAATATTTAATTTTTCAGAAATTTCTTTATAGCGATTTCTAATAGTAACTTCTGTAACTCCTGCAACGTCTGCCACCTCTCGTTGCGTTCTTCTCTCCCCACATAAAACTGATGCAATATAAAGAGATGCTGCAGCTAAACCAGTTGGCCCACGTCCACTTGTAAGCTCTTGATTTGAAGCCTCACGCAATATCTCTAATGTCTTTGTTTTTACATCAGAACTCAATTTCAATACACTACAAAATCTTGAAATATAATCCTGTGGTGAAGTAGGCATTAATTTTAATTCCAATTCACGTGATATATATCTATAGGTTCTACCGATTTCCTTTCTAGATATTCGGGCAGTACTACTAATTTCATCCAATGTTCGAGGTACATTACATTGCCTACATGCAGCATAAAGCGAGGCAGCAGTAACACCTTCAATGCTTCTACCACGAACCAATTTTTTTAATGCTGCTTTCCGATAAATCATTGCTGCAGTTTCTCTAACCGCTCTAGGGAGACTTAAAGTTGAAGATAGTCTATCAAGTCCCTGAAGAGCAATTGCTAAATTTCTTTCAGTAGCATCACTGATTCTAACTCTTCTTTGCCATTTTCTTAATCTATATAGCTGAGCTCTTGTCCTTGTAGGTATTGATCTACCATATGAATCACGATTTTTCCAGTCAATTATAGTACTAAGTCCCTTGTCATGAAGTGTATAAGTCATTGGTGCACCAGTTCTAGATCTTTTATCACGTTGTTCACTGTCAAATGCACGCCATTCAGGTCCTTGATCAATAATCTCAGCATCAATTACAAGTCCACAACTTTGACAAACTAACTCTGCTCTAGAATAATCTCTATCTAAATGTGTCCCTCCACATTCAGGACAATGAATCGTTTCTTCAATTTTCTGCTTTTCCTTTTTAATCAAAATATATCAAACCCATTATCAATTTGATTACTTATTAGATATATAAATAGATAATCTTTACTTTTTTAGAAAACCTAATGAAATAAGCTCCTTTGAAACCTTTTCAACTGCTATCGAAATATCATCCATATTTCTTGCACCTGCACATACAACTTTACCAGATCCAAATAATAACAAAGCAACCTTAGGTTCAGCTAACCTATATACAAGGCCCGGAAATTGCTCAGGTTCATATTCAACATTTTCTAAACCCAGTGCTACTGCAACTTCGCTTAGATTTAATTCTCCACCTAAATCAGAAGTTGCTACAATATTCTGAATGACTATATCATGGTCCTTATATACTTTTACACCAATTTTTTCCAATTTCTCCGATATTATCTTAATATTAGTTTTTACATCACTAATGGTTTTTGCACCTGTGCAGTTTGCCGCCCCACTTCTAAATAAAAGTGTTGCTGTTTTTGGGTCACTCAAACGATAAACCAAGCCGGGAAATTGCTCAGGTTCATATTCTGCTTCTTCTAATGATTGTGCTATCATATCTAGATCTAATTTTTCAGCAAAGGTTGTTGATGCTACAATATTTTGTACTTTAATTTCTATCATATATTATCCAATCCAAATAATTATTTTTTATATTTTATTGAATAACCAGAAATAACACATGCTTTATAATGTTAAGTATAATCAATTTTTCCGATTTTATTAATAAATAAACGATAAGAAATCACTTATTTTTAGTATCATACCTTTCTAATTTTTAAAAAATATAGAAAAAATTATTGATGTAATATTTAATATATTTGCAATAAAATCATTACCGTAAATTTTAAACACTATTTATTTTATTTATATTAATAATAATTATAGGAGAATTTAAATGTTTAATAAATTATCATTAAAAATAATATCAATACTAATAACAATTATCTTTATTATAACATGTTTTTCATCTGTTAATGCAAATAACTCCAAATTAAATTATATTGAATTAGAATTAAATTTTTCGCCTCCTGAGATTATACCTTATAATGAAAATATTATTATTAAAATAAAAGAACAGGATTTTAGCAGAATGGATTTTGGAAAACCAGTAATACCATATTGTTTATTTGAATATGATCTAATATTTGGCTCAGATATAATAAATATCGAATATGAAAATTCAAATCCAATTATATATAATCTAACACAACAAATTGCCAAAGCTTCATATCCTAGATTTGACAAATTGGATATTTACAATGATATTAAAAAAATTAATCCTCAAAATTCATACAATTCATATCCCTCAGATTGGGTCTCTTATCATAAAGGTGGTGGAATAAAAAAAGGAATTCATAAGACATTTTTTTCATTAAGAGTATATCCCATAATTTATTATGAAAATGTTAATCAAATAAAATTCATAAGTAACATCACCATTAAAATTACATATCAAGAACCAGAAAAACCTATTCTTAATGATCCAGATGTTTATGATTTATTAATATTAACACCAACAAAATATGAAGAATTATTAAATCCATTATCAGATCATAAAAACAATTTTGGGGTATCCACAAAAATTGTAACTTTAGATAAGGTATATGAAGAAATGTATTGGCATGGTAGAGATAAACAAGAAAAAATTAAATATTTCATTAAAGAATCAATTGAAAAGTGGGGAATAACTCATGTATTATTGATAGGTGGATTAAATGGTCAAACAACTACATGGGATTTTCCAATAAGATATAGCCATGTTGTACCGCCGGATGAACAAGAATATGCAGAACAAACCTTCATATCGGATCTATATTATGCTGATATATATGATAGTAAAGGTGAATTTATAACCTGGGATTCAAATAATAATGATATTTTTTCTCAATGGAATGAAACATATAGAGAAGAAATGGATCTCTATCCTGATGTATATCTTGGAAGATTACCATGCCGAAATACAAATGAAGTAAAGATAATGGTCAATAAAATAATTAATTATGAAAAAGAAAAACTAAGTAATGAATGGTTTAAAAATTTACTACTAGTAGCTGGAGATTCATATAATGATACCGCACACTTTAATGAAGGCGAACTAATATCAAATAAAGCAATAGAGTTAATGCCAGATTTTACCCCAATTAAGGTTTATTCATCGGAACAAGACATCAATCGTAAAACAGTAAATAATGCTATGAATCAAGGATCAGGATTCGCCTACTTTTGCGGGCATGGAAGCCCCGCATCATGGAGTACCCATTTTCCACCTGATGGAAACAAATGGACAACAGGTTATAATGTTAATGATATGATATTTTTAAGAAACAAAGAAAAATTACCAATTACCATTGTGGGGGGATGCCATAACGGTGAATTTGATGTTTCAATGATGAATATTATTGAAGGGATAATCGAACACGGATTAAGAGAATATTTCTTTCAACCTCCTTTTTGGTTTTATTATAATGAATGGGTCCCCAACTGTTGGGCTTGGTGGCTAACCAGCAAATCAAATGGAGGAGCAATAGCAACAATTGCAAATACCGGACTTGGAACTCATGGGGAAGATGACTCTGATAATAATTCCATTGCTGATTATCTTGAAATTTTAGATGGATGGTTAGAATTGAAATTCCTTCAATTATATGGGGAAAACAATTTTGATTGTCTCGGAGAAAATCACGGGGATTCTCTATCTGGTTATTTAAATAGATTCCTTGGAGATAATGCTAAAATGGATGTAAAAATGGTTCAACAATGGGAATTATTTGGAGATCCAAGCTTAAAAATTGGCGGATATGATACAAAATAATAAAAAAAAGAAAGAAAAAAGAAAAGAGACTAGACTATTGTCTTATTTCTTTTTTAGATATGGTAGACCGGTTCTTTTGTTAACACCAACAGTATAGTTGTCGGGTTTATCACATGGTGTACCACTCTTTGGGTCTCTCTTACTAAAGAAGTAAATTGTCTGGTTTCTTCCACCCTTAAGTTGCACATCTCGTGTATATAAAGTCCATCCTTCATATTCGTAGGCCATAATTTTAACCTCCGCAACAGGAATACATATCTTATGATTTAAACCTTTCCTTATTTTTACAGATATAAACACTATAAATCTCTTTTTTTTCAGGAGTTTTTTTTATATAAAAAAAATAAACAATTAAATATAAAAAAACAAGATTTTAGTCATTTGTTATTAAAGAAATAATTTTTCATATTAATTCGCTAATTTAACTAATTTCTTAGTTTAAACACGATAAAGTAAATCATAACTTGATAATATACTACTCTTGAGATTAGGTGATTTTATTAATCAACAACAAATAACTTTATAATATAGTCCAATATAGCGGCTGAAAAAGTTGATGATATTATGATTAATGCATATATCCTTCTATCTATGAAGCCTGGTAAATCTGATACGGCTATACTAAAAATGAGAAAAATTGAAAATGTTGAGAAAATATCAATAGTAGCCGGAGATTATGACATTGTAGTCAGAGTTCACGTTAAATCTTTGGAGAAATTACTTATTGTAACTGATAAACTTCAAATGATAGAAGGCGTTAGAAAAACAACTACCCAAGTAATTGAAAAAGAAATAGCATTATGAGAATAAGAAAAAGATATTTATTCTATGTTCTAGCATTCGCCTCTACAATTATTGCTGCAGGTGTATCATCAATAGATGCTACAATAAACTCTCTTTTTATTCCAAATGCTTGGGCTTTTAGTTTTTCATGTTTTTTAATTGGAACAGGAATTACATTTATTATTTTATTAATTTTTTCAATTCCAATCAATAAGACAAAAAGTTTAGGTGCAAAAATTATTGACCCCTCCTTTAATAAAATTAGATTTATTAGAAAATCTGAAATTAAATATCATACAATAGCAGGTTTAGGTAATTCCATTCTAACTATTGGATATATCTCATTAATTTCAATATTAGGTGATCCAGCAGCGGTCCTCCCTTTTACCCAAATTGTGATTTTATATCTTATTATTATAGAATCAATTATTGAAAAGGATACCCCTACGTTAATAGAAATCCAATCTGCAATTATTGTAACCTTTGGAGCAATCCTGGGATCAATATCCTTAACAGGGGATATAAATCTAATATCATTAGCTATTGTATTCCTAATAGTAAATCCAGCATGGGTCATATTCTCAATTTATCAAAGAAAATTAAAATTATTAAAAATTGATGATAAACCAAATGATTCTTTAAATATCAGATTCTGGAATGTGATATTTGCATGTATTTTTACTTCTATTATAATTATAACATATGATTTTTTAATAGGAACAGAATATTTACTAGAGGGAATATCCGTATCAATCAAATATTTTAACTGGGTAGCATTAACAATGGTAGTTACTTTCTTCTCATATGTTTTTTATATACGTGCACTAGGTATAGGTAAAGCCAGTGTAACACAAGCAGTAAGAGCAACAGTAGTTATTTTTGTAATTCCCTTTTCTTTATTGTTATCATATTTTAATATAATTCCACCTTTTACAACTGATCCCGTAATGATATTAATAAAAATAATTGGAACAATACTAGTATTACTAGGGATATCAACATTCGCTCTGTCACTATTAAAAGCTTACGTTTTCATAAATGTAAAACCAGGATATCCCATAAAAGAAACAATGGATAAACTATGGAATATTCATGGAGTAACAAGAGTAACAGTAATAGCCGGAAAATATGATTTCATGATAAAAATTAGAATACGAACCCTAATGAAAGGTTATGAAAAAATAATTAAAAAAATAGAAGAAATCGAATCAATAAAAGAATATAAATGGTTTTCAGTTCTAAGAGAATGGGAAGAAATTTAATATAATTTAAAAAACTATTTCACTAAAGAGTATATAACATCAATAAGGTATATTTATGACAGATGATAGACTAAAAAAATTAGCAAAAATCTTAATCAACCATTCCCTTAGAATTAAAAAAGATGATTTTTTCATGATTTCAGGAGGAATAAAATCAGCTCCTCTGATAAAAGAAGTTTTTGAACAATCATTAGAAATTGGAGCAAATCCATTTATTAGAACTGGTTTTGAAGAATTAGCAGAAATATTTTATAAAAAAGCATCCGAAAAACAACTTAAATTTATATCGCCCTTATCAAAACTTGAAATTCAAAAAATTGATGCTAAACTAGCAATAATAAGTCCAGAAAATACAAGAAATATGACTAATATAGATCCAAAAAAACAAGTAATAAGTAGTATTGCACAACAACCGATTCAAGATATCTTCCTAAAAAGAGCAGCATCTAAAGAATTAAGATGGTGCATAACTCAATATCCAACACATGCATCAGCCCAAGATGCAGAAATGTCACTTAGCGAATATGAAGATTTTATATTTAATGCAGCACATATTAACTCAAAAAACCCAATTGAATATTGGAAAAAAACCTATAAAAATCAAGAAAAAACCAAAAAACTATTGGAGAAAAAAAGGAAATTACAAATATTTGCAAAAAACACAGATTTAACAATAAAAGTTGAAAATAGAAAATGGATAAATTGCTATGGAAAAGAAAATTTTCCAGATGGAGAAATTTTTACAGGACCTATTGAAAACTCAGCTGAAGGATATATAAACTATTCATTCCCCGCTGTTCATGGTAGCAGATTAATAGATGATATAAACCTTTGGTTCAAAAAAGGAAAAATCGTTAAATCTAAAGCATCTACTGGTGAAAATTTTCTAAAAACAATGATCAAAATGGATAAAGGATCACAAAGAATCGGAGAATTTGCATTTGGAACAAATTATGGCATAAAAAAATATACAAAAAATACATTATTTGATGAAAAAATTGGAGGAACAATACATGTTGCAATAGGCTTGGGATTCCCAGAGACGGGAAGTAAAAATAAATCAAGCTTACATTGGGATATGGTATGTAATCTAAGAAAAAATGGGGAAGTATATGCCGATAACGAATTAATTTATAAAAATGGAAAATTTTTAATTTAATAAAATAAAAAACCTATAAATATCCTTTTTTCATTAAGAGTTATATAATGTGTGGTATAGTTGGAATTATTGGGGGAAAACCTGTATCTCGTTTAATATATCATAGTTTATTTGCAATACAACACAGAGGACAATCATCTGCTGGAAGTTTAATCTATGATGGAAATATCCATGTGACAAAAGATGTGGGTTTGGTAAGAGATGTATTTAATGAAGAAAAAAAAATTGATATTCCCGGCAATGTTGGCATAGGACATACGAGATATTCAACAGCAGGAATGGATGATATCGAATCATTAAAAAAAAATGCTCAACCAGAATACCTCGTCAATCCCTTTTTATCAGCAGTTCATAATGGTAATATATATAATACCTCCGAAATGGCAAAAAAAACAAATAGAATTCCAAGAACCGATTGTGACATACAATGGCTACTACTAACATTGGCAGATAATCTATTTAAAAAAGAAATAAATGAAAAAAATATTGCAAAATCATGCAGAAAAATTATAAAAGAACTTAAAGGAAGTTATTCAGCATTATTCCTAGCAGATTCAGGAGGTAACCCATATCTATTTGCAATAACCGATCCATATAAAATAAGACCTTTAGTATTAGGAAAATCTAATGGATTATACTGCCTAACTTCAGAAACAAGAGTATTTAAAAAGATTAATTTTCAATATGTAAAAGATATACCCGGTGGGTCAATTGTAATCATAGATGAAAAAGGTAATATCTTTGAAAAACAGATAATAAAAAAACCTGAAAAACCATGTATGTTTGAATTTGTTTATTTTGCAAAACCTGATTCTCGAATTAATGGCAGATCCGTCCATAATGTTCGAATAGATTTAGGGCGAAACCTTGCAAAAGAATTTCCAGTACATGCAGATATTGTAGTACCAGTACCAGAATCTGGTAGAAGATATGCAACAGGATTCTCAAGAGAATCAGGCATTCCTCTAGAAGAAGGACTCATGAAGGATAAAGATGAAAGATCTTTTATTCATCAAACACAAGAAAACAGAGATAAAGTTGTCAAGGAAGGTCTTTCATTTCTTAGATCTGTATTAAATAATAAACGTGTCGTATTAATTGACGATTCAATAGTGCGAGGAACAAATATAAGAAAACTAGTGAAAGGAGTAAAAGATGCTGGAGCTAAAGAAGTTCATATAAGAATTGGATGCCCCCCATTAGTTGCTCCTTGTTACCTTGGAATTGATATGCGTAGTAGAAAAGAATTCTTAGCTCGAGATGAAAAAGGAAATATAAAAAACTATAATGAAATAGCTAAAGAAATTGGTGCAAATACCTTAGCATATATTAGCATGTCTGCCCTAAGGAAAGCTATAGGATTTGATACATGTAGAGGATGTATAGATTTTCCAAATGGATATCCCCCTGAAATGAAAAAAGATGTATTAGAATTATTTAAAAAAGAAGGAACAAAAATGAGAGCTTATGAATAAATCATAAAACCTTTTTTTTTCATTAATAATTAATTAAATATGATAGAAATAAAATCTGGTACTGATGAGGAACAAATTATTAAAATTTTACAAAAATCTTATCCAATTACAGTATCAGATATTGAAGAAAAATTACATATTTCAAGAGATAAAATTTTAAGGATCCTGCAAAAACTTCAAGTTAAAGGTATAATTCAACTTGAGCCTCTACCAAATAAGATATATGTAAGACTCAAAAGAAATGATTTTAAATTTATTGGTAAAAAAAGACAAAGAAAATTCGTTAAACATCATTCATCAGGTAAAAATTACAAATCAGATGAATATGATGGAATTATGTATTCCTAAACAAGTGAAAAATTCATATCATTCAATAATTTCAACAACATGATTATTAACAATTAAAAATTCAACTAATTCTCCAGATTCCTTTAATTGTTTTAACATATTATAATCTAAAACGTGTTCATAATCCAAAGAAGCTCTACTTCCACTATCAGACCAACTACCAATTGAAATTTTTTTTAAATCAAAATCTTTTACACCTCCAAGCACTTTAAAAGATTCTGATCTTAACTTAAATGAACAAGAACTACATTCAATTATTGTATCAAAACTGATATAGTTTTCATCTGAACTATTTATTGGATCTATTTGAGATATAATCATATCTTTACCACATTTTGGGCAACTCATATATTCATTACTTTCTTTCCAAGCATCTGATAAAATATTTGCATCCCTCTTGCTATACTCCATTATACTATACCTCCTATCTTCCTATTAGTAAATATAAAATGAAAAAATTAACTAAATAAAAACATGTTAATTTATTCCATCCATCTTAAATATAATATTATTAATCGTTATCATTAATTAAATTTTTCATTAAAATGTAATATTTAACATAATTATTATTAGAAATATTTGATTTTATAATAATAAATTAAATAATTTTCCATTTACAAATCTCCTAAAATTATAAAAAAAATTTAAGGAAATTATACAATTATGATTTTTTAAAATTTAATAATAGCATCCAAAAGACCATGACCATAATTAATACATCCAAAAGCAGTGAAAAAATCATTTTTATCAAAATAATAAATCGAATCAGTATAATATTGAGTCGCTAATTCAACAACCTTGCTATCATAAATTAATTTTTTTTTCTTTAATTCCTCAAGATTCACCTTAAACAGCTCTATATCTTTTTGTATCCTTGTTTTTTCATCCATCAAAATCACTAATCAACAAACTACAATATATCATAAATTTTTCTATAATGACATGTGGTATCAATAAATTTTCAAACAATAACACTACCACCTAATAAAATTGAAGTCATGAAACATAAAATTGCAGTTATAAATCCTACTAATAACATTTGCAATCCATATTTAATCATACTTTCATCACTTATTTTGGCAAGATATACTCCTAATAAAAGTAATGATATCATAGTTAAAATTATAGAAACATAGAACGCTGTAATAGTATTAAATAATCCAAATCTAACTAAAATAAATGGAGAAACAACTAACATAGCGGCAAGAGCTGGAGAAAAACCATCAACAATTGCAGCAAATATTGAGGCAAATCTATGACTCTTATAATGTAGACCATTGGTTAAATCAGTTAACATTGCTTTCTCTAATTCCTTTAATTTTTTTGTCCGTTCTGCCTTTTCAGTCATATACGCTCCACTAATACCTGATGCCCCCATTGCTATTGATCCTGCAACTCCCGCACTTATTATAGGCATTGGATTAAAAATTCCAGCCATAAATGCGCCAATAATTACCCCTAGCATGGTGAGAGCACCATCAAAAGCATTCATTACAAAATATCTTCGAGTGATATCACCAACTTCAGAAATTTGATAATATCTTTTCCATCTTTCTAATAAATCTATTATTCTTTTCTTTATCATATAGTATATCAACTTCTTCGATTTCCTAATAATCAAAATAATTTTTATTCTTTGTTATTTTATCATTATTTTTTATTTTTTTTATCGTTTTTTATCCGATAAAATGTTTTGTCGTTTCTTTTACGACAAAATAGAAAATTATATAAATACATAAATCAACAATAATATTAAAAATATTAAATAAAAATGGTGTCAATTTAATGAGGAAAAAAGGATTGATCAAAGATAAAAACATTGAATCTGCAATTAGAGATATATTAAAATCTCCCTCAAGAGCTAGAATATATTTATATCTTCTAAGAAATAATGGAGCAAAAACTGAAGAAATTATAAAAGGATCAAAATTACACCCAAGTACTGTAAGAGAAACTCTCTCAAAAATGAATGAACAAAAAATAATATTTAGGAAAAAACAAAAAAATGACAGTATCGGAAAAAACCCATTTATTTATTATCCAATTTCTCCTCTAAATCTATTAAAGAAATATACAAATGAAATAGAAGAGAAACTAACCAAAATTGCAAATTTATCTAACACAAAATATAATGATTATAAAACCAATAGAGTAAAAATAAAAATATTTGAAAAGGAAGAACTATCATGAATGTTAGGCCAATAGCAAAATTTCTTGTTAAACGACCAAGAATTGTTCTATTAATTTTTACAATTATCACTATCATCATTGGAACTCAGGCAACAAATATTTACATGGAATCAGATTTAGCAAGCTTCCTACCTTCAGATGAACCAACAATACAACTATGGAATAAAATTGATAAAGAATTTCAGATTGGTTCCATAATAATCATATACGTTGAAGCTGATGATATCAGAGATCCAGAGGTTTTAAAGGAAATGGATCGTGTAAGTTCAAGCCCTAAACTGAATAAATATGAAAATGACGAAGGGATAATAGACGGTATTTATTCTGTAAATAGTCTAGCCTCCTATATAAAAAAGGAAAATGCGAAACCTTATATTATTGGAGGATTAGGTGGAACTGGAAAAAATGAAATTCCAGATGACGAAAACTTGATATCAAACTATATGTCAAGGTATACTATACAAGGTCTGAAGGGAACACTTTTTACTAATACTTATGACATTGCAGTTATTTTATTACAACTTGCTGATAATGCAAACTATGATGATATTTTAAATAGAACAAAATCCGCTATTGATCATAGGGGTACTTTCTATTCTGAAATGACAGTTACTGGAACAACTGCAATGCAAAAAGCAATTCAAAATGCAAGTATGGAATATTTCAGAATAATTTTTATTGTAGCTGTGATTTTAGTAGCAGCCGTTCTTTTTATTTTTCATAGAAATTTTAAAGGTGTTTTAATCGCATTACTTCCAACAGCATGTGCAATTGCTCTTACTTTTGGTGTTTTAGGTATAATCCAACCTGAATTAACTATAATCTCTGTTGCTATAGTTGCATTATTATTGGGGCTAGGTGTAGATTATTCTATCCATATAATGAATAGATATGCTGAAGAAAATTCTCAAAATAATGAAATTTTAAAAATGGAAAAAATTTTAAAATCAACTGGTAAAGCAATATTACTTTCAACCATTACAACTATGATAGGTTTCGCATCATTAATGATTTCAAGTATGTCGCCAGTCGTAATATTTGGATTTGGCTGTGCACTTGGAATATTTTTTTGCTTTATATCTTCAATAATTTTAGCTCCAATATTATCATTATTATTAAAATTTAAAAAGGAAGAAAAAATGATAACTTGGGGAAAAATTACAATAATTATTTTAAATAACAAAAAAAGAATCATTGTGATTGCGATTTTTTTTGCATTTATGTCACTTTTAGTATTACCTCAAACCGAAACTGATGTAAATTACTTTAATTTAGCTCCACCAGATATTCCTGAACTTGAAAAATTACTAGAATATTCAGATAATTTTGGAGGGGCAAATTTTAATGCAATACTAATCGAAACAGAGCCTCAGGGACTTACATATCCTGAAACAATTGATGCAATATATAATATGGAAACGGAAATGAGATCTGAAGGTGTTGATTTATTCTCAATTGCAGATGAACTTAAAAAAATTAATGATATACTTAAAAGAGATGAAATAATTGAACGATTAGGTGATTTAGCAGGTGTTGATACAATAATTTTTGATACCATTGCGGAAGGTGGATTAGTAGATGAATATTTTTCAAAAACAATTATTCTTGTTTATATACCATTTGGAATTGATATGGTAGAAACTGAAAAAATGATAAACAAAATAAATAAAATTTCATCAAAAACAATTATTCCACATAATGGTTATGCTTCACAAATCACAGGTCAAGATGCAATTAATGTTGCAATAAATAAGAAATTAACAGATGAACAAACACGTTCAATGATTATTGCTTTATTACTTGTATTAGCTGCGTTAATATTAATTTTTAATTCATCCATATATGGTTTTTTAACAATGATTCCCGTTGCATTTGTTTTAATGTGGGAACCTGGATTTTTAGTAGCATTTAACATTCCGCTATCAGTTTTAACAATTTCAATCGCTTCAATAATGATTGGTATTGGAATTGATTATGGAGTACATATTACTCATCGAGTTAAAGAAGAAATGAATAAAGGATTATCAAAATCTGAATCAACAAAAATCGCAATTCAAAAAACTGGTTTTTCCCTTGTTGAAGCAGCATGTACAACTATAGCTGGAATTGTTGCAATTTATATAACAAATATTCAAGGTCTTCAACAATTTGCATTACTAATAATATTAATGACAGCATTTTCTTGTATTGCAGCGGCTCTTATATTACCGGTATTTTATGATTTAAAATTTGTAAAATAAAAAAAATACGAAGTTATATTTCAACCTAAGGTTTTAATACCCTGTTTACTACCGACAATAATTTCATCAGCCAATCCAATAAATAAACCATTTTCTACAACACCTGGGATACTATTAATATCAATTTCAAGTTTTACAGGATCTTTTATTCTATCAAACTCACAATCCAAAATATAATTTGAATTATCGGTAATGTATGGATTATTCATGATTTTTCTTAATTCTACATTACAATTGAATTCCTTCAATTTCTCTTTTGTTGAAGTCCATCCAAATTTAACAACTTCTACTGGTAAGGAAAAATCTATTCCTAACATTTTAACAACTTTTGTTTCATCAATAACAATTATAACTTTTTTTGAATAATATGCAATCATTTTCTCCCTGGTGAGCGCTCCTCCTCCTCCTTTTATCAATCTAAGTTCAGAATCAACCTCATCTGCCCCATCAATTGTTAGATCAATTTCAGGATTCTCTTCTAATGATGTTAAAGGTATTTTTTCTTCCTTTGCAATTTTTTTCGTTCGAAAAGAAGTAGGTATCCCTTTAATTTTTAAACCCTCATTCACCATTTTTCCAATTTTTCTTAAAGCATAATCAACTGTAGAACCTGTACCAAGACCTAATATCATCTCATCTTCAATATATTCACATGCTTTTTCTGCTGCTAATCTCTTCATTTCTTCCTGTTTCAATAATTCACCAATACTGTAATAAATAAATAGTACAAAAATTTATACTTTACATATGAATTACAGTTATGAAAATATGCTATCTGAATGTGATGAACATAAATATTTTAGAGGAAATTCGTGTCCAATATGTAATAATAAAGGAAAATTCCTTATGAGTGATAAAGAATTAAGTTCGTTAAGCAGGATAATGGCGGGAGCATTACGTCATTTTCCAGAAAAACTTGGATTAATGATGGATGGGAAAGGTTGGGTTGATATTTCTTCATTAATTGATTCAATTGGTTCAGGTAGATCTGGTTTTAATTGGCTTAGAATTCATCATATAAAGGCTGTTGTTGATACTGATGAAAGAGGTAGATATCAGATAGATGGTGGAATGATAAGAGCAACATATGGACATTCAATAAACATCAAATTAGATGATTTGCCAATAGCAGATATAGATAAATTTTATTATCCAGTTACTGAAGAAGAAGCAGATATAATACTTGAAAGAGGATTATATCCAGTCGATAGAATGAAAGTTCATCTAAGCGGAAGTATTGAAAAAGCAATTGAAGCCGGTAAAGTAAGAACAGATGAACCACAAATACTAATAATTGATGGGAAAAAAGCAAAATCAGAAGGAATAAAAATTTTTAAAGCTGGGAAAGAAGTATACATAACAGAAGGTATTAATCCAGAATATTTATCCAAGTTAGATGATTCAAAAATAAAAAAATTATTGAAAAAATAATTATTTTATTTGATTTTAATTATTTTTTATTAGGGCTTGTAGCTCAGCTAGGCAGAGCAATCGGCTCTTAACCGATTGGCCAGGGGTTCGAATCCCCTCAAGCCCGTACTCCTCTCTTGAAGGAATTTGTTTCAAGAGCATCTAATTTTAAGGCTTCTTGAATTTTTCACATTTTCCCCACATTTAGTTCTGAGGATGCGATTAATACAATCATAGGGTGCAAGTTTGAAATATTTTTTAGCATCTTTTAAATAATCAATTATATTCTTGCCAACTTTTTATTTTTAAACCATCAAGTGAAATTTTATGAATCGCCTCAATAAATCTTTTTGCAAGGTGTAAATCAGTAAATAACGGCACTCCAAAATCAATAGCCTTCCTTCGAATAAGGTAATCATTATCTAGCTCTTCTTTTTCAATATTTTTTGGTATATTTATTACCAAATCAATTTTTCCCTTTTCAATAAAACTTAGAGTGTTTGGTTCTTTATTTTCCAAAGGCCAGTATAAAATACCTGCTTTAATTCCATTTATTTTCATAAAATCAGCGGTTCCTTTTGTAGCATAAAACTTAAATCCCAATTCCTCTAAAATTCTTGTACTTTTAAGAAGTTCTATCTTACTATCTATTGGCCCTGTAGATAACAAAATCGTTTTCTTCGGGAAAGAAAATCCAACAGAAATCAGGCTTTTAAGAAAGGCTTCATTAAAATCATCACCTAAGCAGGCAACCTCACCTGTAGATGCCATCTCTACTCCCAGAATAGGGTCTGATCCTTTTAATCTAGCAAATGAAAACTGTGGAGCTTTTACACCAACATAATCTAAATCAAAGGAGGAACGATCTATGGGGGGAACATGCTTACCCATTATAATCTTAGTAGCTAAATCCACAAAATTTATTTTGAAGACTTTAGAAACAAAAGGAAAACTTCTTGAGGTTCTTAAGTTGCATTCAATAACTTTAACATCATTATCTTTAGCGATATATTGTATATTGAAAGGTCCTGTTATATTCAAAGATTTCGCAATCTTCTTAGATATTATTTTAATCCTTCTCATTGTTTCTAAGTAAGTTCTTTGAGGAGGTAATACTAAAGTCGCATCACCTGAATGTACTCCCGCATTCTCAATATGTTCAGAGATAGCATAACAGATAAGATCACCTTTATTTGCAACTGCATCGATTTCAATTTCTTTAGCACCAGTAATAAATTTACTTATCACTACAGGATGTTCCTTATTAACTTCAGAGGCTTTCTTAAGATATTTTCTAAGTTCATATTTACTTAATGCAATACTCATAGCGGCTCCGCTTAGAACATAGCTTGGTCTTACAAGTATTGGATATCCAACCTTATCAGCAAATACCTCAGCATCTTTTGAACTAGTTAATTCATTCCATTCAGGTTGATCTATTCCTAATTTATCTAACAATTGAGAAAACTTATGTCTATCTTCAGCTTTATCAATATCTAGAGGAGAAGTTCCAAGTACTGAAACATCAGCATTATTTAAAGATAAAGCTAGATTATTAGGAATTTGACCTCCCATTGAAACGATAACTCCAAAAGGATTTTCTTTCTCATAAATGTCCATGACTCTTTCAAAAGTAATTTCGTCAAAATATAGCTTATCACAAATATCGTAATCTGTGCTAACAGTTTCAGGGTTACAATTTATCATTATAGTACGCTTTTTCAAATTCCTCAAGGTTATAACGGAATTAACGCAACACCAATCAAATTCAACTGAGGAACCGATTCTGTATGCTCCCCCACCTAAAACAATAACCTGGTTTTTTTCCTTGAAATCTATATCATCGACACAACCATTATATGTTAAATATAAGTAGTTAGTTTTCGTGGGATATTCAGCTGCAAGTGTATCAATTTGTTTTACATAAGGTATAATGCCAAGTTGCTTTCTTTTCTTTCTCACTTCTTCTGGTTTGTCATTAGTTAGTAAAGCTATTTGTATATCTGAGAATCCTTTTTGTTTCGCTTCTTTTAATAAATCAGACGATAGATTACTAAGTTTATGATTTCTTAATTTTTCCTTAATTTCAACAATATTTTTTATTTTATAAAGAAACCAAGGATTTACTTTTGTTAGTTTATAGATTTGATCAATTGAATAGCCTCTTTCAATAGCTTCAGCAATAGCAAACATTCTCTTGTCAGTTGGTTTTTTAAGTTCCTTTTCGAGATTATTAAATCTAAAATCATTGCATACGAGACCATTCATTCCCATATCCAACATTCTAATTGCTTTTTGGAGTGATTCTTCATAAGTTCTTCCAATCGCCATTACTTCTCCAACAGATTTCATCTCAGAATCAATTTTAAGGTTGACTTTACTGAATTTTTGTAAATCCCATCGGGGGTACTTTAATACAATATAATCTAAAGCAGGTTCAAAACAAGCGGATGTTTCTTTTGTTATCATGTTTTCCAATTCAGTCAAACTATGGCCTAAGACGAGTTTAGTAGCAATAAAAGCTAATGGGTAACCTGTTGCTTTTGATGCAAGAGCAGAACTCCTGCTAAGTCTAGCGTTAACCTCAATTATTCTATAATCCTCTGAATTCGGATCTAAAGCGAATTGTATGTTACATTCACCAACTATTCCAAGATGTCGAATCACTTTAATAGCAATTGATCTTAATTTAAAATTTTCAGAGGCAGTTAAAGTTTGCACTGGAGAAACAACAATACTTTCACCAGTATGAATCCCCATTGGATCAATGTTCTCCATGGAGCAAACAACAATACAATTATTGTAACTATCTCTAACAACTTCATATTCAAGTTCCTTCCAACCATCACAGTATTCTTCTATCAATATTTGCTTTGTAAATGAAAAAGCCTTACGAGTTATTTTAATCAACTGTTCTTCATTATCAGCCACGCCTGATCCTAATCCACCTAATGCATAGGCTATTCTACACATAACCGGATAACCTATTTTTTCTGCTACCTTTACTGCTTCATCTGTACTTCTTACAGCTCTACCTACAGGAACTTTGAGGTTAATTTCTCTTATTTTCTTAACAAAGAGATCTCTATCTTCCGTATTTAAAACGGATTCAATAGGCGTTCCAAGAATTTTAGTATTATATTTTGTTAAAATTCCTTTTTCAGCGAGTTCAACACCAACATTTAACGCTGTTTGCCCGCCAAAACCAAGTAGTATTCCATCAGGTTTTTCCTTAGAAATAACTTCTTCAATAAAATGGACATCAAGGGGTAAAAAATACACTTTATCTGCTAAATAATCAGATGTTTGAATAGTTGCAATATTTGGATTAACTAATACTGTTTCAACTTTCTCCTCCTTCAATGCCTTAATAGCCTGACTGCCCGAATAGTCAAACTCTCCAGCTTGACCTATTTTTATCGCTCCTGAACCTAAGAGAAGAACCTTCTTTACCCTAACTTTTTTACTATTTATCATTTCATCGACCTGATAAACATATCAAATAAAAACTTAGTATCATCTGGTCCTGGAGACGCTTCTGGATGAAATTGCGTTCCAAAAAATGGTTTAGAAATGTGTATAATCCCTTCATTTGTTTCATCATTACTATTATAAAACCATTCTCGCCAATCCTCGGGCAATGTAGTAGAATCAACAGCGTAACCATGATTCTGTGAAGTAATATAACACCTATTAGTACCAGCCTCAATGCAAGGCTGATTTTGACTTCTGTGCCCATATTTTAATTTATATGTATTTGCACCAGCAGCAAGAGCCAGAATCTGAGAACCAAGGCATATACCAAGAATTGGAATATTTTTTGAAAGAGCGATTCTTGCATACTCAATTGTTTCAATACATTTTTTCGGATCCCCCGGTCCATTTGAAAATATTATTCCATCTACCTTTTCATTTAAAAAATTATAATTCCATGGAACACGTATTACAGTGAAATTTCTACTAAGAAAAGCCCTGATAATATTATTTTTTACACCACAATCAACAATTAAAATCCTTTTTTTACCTTTTTTATAAACAATTGGTTTCTCTATACTTACTTCTCCCGCTAAGTTTCGTTTATTAGGATCTTTAAATGGAGTATTATCTTTATTATAAATGATTTTTCCCAAGAGAGTTCCCTTCTTTCTTAGTTTTTTAGTGAGTTCCCTTGTATCTAAATTGTTCATGCCTGGAATGTTATATTCTTTCATCCACTCTGACAAAGATTTTTTAGCGTTCCAATGAAAATATGATTCAGAATAATTAGATACTATTAAACCCTGAACTTGTATCTTATCAGATTCAAAATTTTTTAACAATTTGTTATTTCGCTCATTATCTGGAATTCCATAATTACCAATTAGCGGATATGTTAAAACTAATATTTGTCCATGATATGAAGGATCAGTCATACTCTCCGGATAACCTACCATACCTGTATTGAATACAACTTCTCCTGTAACCTCTTTTTTAGAACCGAAATTATACCCATAAAAGATTGAACCATCTTCAAGGACTAGTTTCACTGGTTGTTTCTTAGAATCCATATAATTAAATTCCCTCCTTTTATTTAAATAAGGAATCATTTTTAAAAAAAAATGAATAGTGATATTACTTAATATAACTTTTTTAATAATCTGATTTTATTCATCTTAATTTTTTTTGAAATAAATTTTGTCTTTCATTAGGCTTCAAAATATGATGTTTGTCAACATCATAATCAGCAAGTAATAATTAAATAAATTTTATTCGCTTTTCTTCAAATTATTCGATAAATTTCCAAGAATGTATTTATAATAATAATGCCTAAAATAGGCTAGTGGTACAATGAACGGAAAAATCATTACAATATTAGTGAGTTTGCTAGTTTTATTAGTTGTATTTACTGGAAACTCAATTGCAGGTGGCGACAACAACTGTAATACAAATGGTGAAGATGGAAACTATGATGAGAATAATAATACTTCTTCAGAAAATGATCCATTTCCTGGAGAAGATGATCAGCATAGAAGCGGAGTAGTCTGGGATTAAATAATTGGAGAGTTATATATGAAAAATAAGTTAATAATGGCTACATCAATTTTTATAATAATTATTCTTGGTTTATCAAGTATCAACGTTGTTACTGGATATAAGGGTGGAAAAAATCAAACAAATTCTCTGAGTGTTGAAGAAATTGAAGGGATTTTGTTTATAAGGGAAGAAGAAAAAATGGCTAGGGATGTATATCTGACCTTCTCTTTAATATATGATGAAGTATCAATTTTTGAGAATATTGCTGCTAGTGAGCAGAGACATATGGATGCTATTAAAAATCTGATTGATAAATACAATCTTGTTGATCCAGTTGGTGATAACCCTATAGGCATATTTGAAAATAGTGTCATACAAGATTTATATAATATACTGATTTCTCGTGGAGAAATATCATTAATAAATGCTTTATCTGTAGGTAGATATATTGAAGAATATGATATATTTGATATTAGACAGCATCTCGAAGAAACTGATAAAGCTGATTTGATCCGTGTTTATCAGAATCTGCTTGAGGACTCATACAATCATCTTAGATCATTTGTTTCTGTTTTAGAACAACAAGGTGGAACCTATAATCAAGATCCAATACTTTCACCTGATGATCTTAATGAGATATTAAATGGGGAAAAAATTAATAGGAAAGGTAGAAATTGAATAATAAATGGAGGTGTAATATGAAAAAAATAATGTTATTAATAGCAGTATCAGCAATTTTATTATTAGGAGTTGTTGAAGTAAATGCAAAAGGATTTCAAGATAATGGTGAGAAAAACATTGATTATAAGCCATTACCTAATGGTGATGGGTTGATGCAAAGATTACGAAATCGAATATGTGATACTCTTGGAATCTGCCAAGGGGGTGTTGATCTAACCACCATTACAGGATTGCTTACTTATGATGGTACAAATTTCTATATAGATGATGTTGAACTACATTTTGGACCAACTTGGTTTATTGTATCTGCTGAATCAAGTGTTGATTATGATAATGATGGGGAATTAGAACTTGTATATGATGAAATACAGGGACTTGTTGGAACAGAAATAACTGTTGAAGGACATTTGCAATCAAGTGGTTGGATGAGTGTATTCACTATAAATGGAGAAATCTATAGGGAACCTGGGCAACCTATTTGGGCGTCTCAACATCAATGGCGTTGGCGAAATAAAAATGGCCCAAATAAGCCATAAGTTATTTATTAGGAGGTTTTAATCCTCCTTTTATAATTTTATTGGAGGGATTTTGATAAATATTCGAAAAATTTCCAAGAATGCTTTTATAGGTTTGAAAATAAAGTTAGATTTGAGTGTATTAATATGAATAGAAGAAAGATTAGTTCAATAATGGTTTTTTTTATTGTTTCATTATTTTTTATTTCAATATCATTATTGCCAGCTATAGCTGATCCAGGGGATGGCAAAGGAGATGGTAACGGTGATAAGGATCCTCCAACTCCACCAAAAGGTCCAGATGATGATAAAGGAGGAGATGATGATGGCAGTGGAGAGCAGAATCAAGAAGGGAATAATAGTGAAGATAATGATCATAATAATGAACAGAATCAAAATGGGGGGAATAATGGAGAGCAAAATCAGGAACGTAATCAAAGCCGTGAAGGTGATGATGATAATGATGATATAGATGATGATCAAGAGAGATATCAACAAAGAAAGATGAAAATCGAATTGGAGCGAAATCGTACTAGAATTAGATCCGAGTGGGGGCAAGATGATTATGAGGATGAGCTTGAAATATTATTTGAAATTGACCATGGACCTAGATTAAGACTTGATTATGAAAATAATTTGCATTCATCTGAAAATGAACTAAGTTTTGATGTGAAAATTAGAGAACTAATCGAATATAGAGACACAAATAGGAATGGTAGATATGATGAAGATGATATAATTATAGATACTTATTCTTTTGAGAAATCAAATTTTAAAAATTTTACTTATCAAAACCAATTATCAGATGATGGGGAGAATATCAATTTTGTGTCAACTCAAACTGAAGACGAAGTTTTTAAAATGAATCTATATTTTTCTGGTAATTTTTCTCAGATAAATAATCAAATACTTTCACCTTCTGAAGTTAAGATTGATTTTATTATTAACAATTATCCTTATGAAGAAGAAGATACGCAGTTAGCTTTGAGAACAATGTTGAATACAAAACATGAAACTGAGTTAGAAACTGAATCTTTTGATGAAGTGCAAGGTTTTTCAGAGGACGAAAGTGTATTAGATATTAATTCATTAAATAATGGTGGATTTTTCTCTTGGGCTGAAAATGTTATAGTAGATGGAATTGTAAAACCAATTAATTCAACAATCAACTCTCAAATAGAAGAAACAATTAGAGAAAATGAAAAAATTTCTAATAAAATCATCAACATATATTTTTCATATCCTAGAGGGACCAATATTGTTCATGATCCAAAACTTGGTATTGTCAGTATCTCATTTGAAACATTTGCACTTCAATCAATTAGTAATTTAATAAATATTGATAACATTGTATCTTATGTGGGAATCTGCATATTAGCATCTATTATGTTTTTAGGTGTTATTTTTATTAGAAAAAGGATTTAAACTATTATATTTTTATCATATTATTTATATTATGATTTATTAGATGGTGGTTGAAATGGATATTGGAACGATGTATAGTATCATTATATACGCTTTTATTACAATTTTTTCTATTGGTTTATTTAGTGTTTCTATTCTAAGTTATAATAAATCAAAAAATAAAAAATTACTTTTTGTTTCAACTGTTTTTCTTTTATTCTTTATCAAAGGTATTATTCTTAGCCTGAGTTTATTTTTACCAGATTTAAATTTAACTGTTACCATCCCCGTATTAGCAGTTTTTGATTTGCTGGTTTTATTCTTACTTTTTATTGCTACATTAAAGAAATAGTGGTAACCTTATGCAAGATGTTCTTGAACTTGAAACTCGGAGAAAAATCTATGATTTAATCCATCAAAATCCTGGTATTCATTTAAGTAAAATTTCACAGATATTAAAAATGAGAACCTCTCTTGTTGAATATCATCTTCTTTTTCTTGAAAAACATGAAATTATATCGCCTGACAAAGAAACTGGATATAAAAGATATTATTTAAAAGGTCAAATTGGTGTAAAAGATAAAAGATATTTATTCATCCTCAGACAAAAAACTGTATTGGAAATCATTTTATTTTTATTGAAAAATGACGTTTCACTTCACAAAGTAATTTTAGAAAATGTTAATGTATCACCATCTACCCTTTCTTATCACCTTAATAAACTTATAAAAAATGATATAATTGAATTAAATAGATATGGTGAAAACAAAGGCTATAGAGTAAAAAATAGGGATGAAATTGTTTCGATATTGATACAATATAAACCATTCAGAATTTTAGATGGTTTTGAGGATATATGGAATGATTTAACAATTTAATTTTTTTTGTCTCTCAAGAGGCATCATAACAAAGTTTTTTGTATTGAATAGATTTTAATATAAGGAAAAAAGAAGTGTTGTAGTGAGATAGAAATGAACTTCCAAATCGTCAAAATTCAATAAGGGAATTTTTTGTATTTTCTTGAATTTTTTTTCTCCGAGAATCCTGTATTAATACCCTCAACCCCGTAATTATTATCATGAGAAATCTTGCACAACATTTTACAATTTATTTTTTGTTTGTTGTGTTAGACTGTTGATAAATAAATCATTATAATATTTTATTTATTTTCTCTTTTACATTTTTAATTGTAAAAGGTTTTTCAATATAATCATCTGCATAAAAATTTCCTGCTTTTTTAGCGATTTTATCAGTTCTTGCGGATATTATTATTACAGGAATATTTTTCAATCTTTCACTTTCTTTTAATCTTTTTATAACTTGCCATCCATTCATTTCTGGCATCATTATATCTAATAAAATTATGTCAGGGATATTTGATTCTAAGGTTTGAAAAAAATGTTTTCCACTGTTTACTCCAATTATTTCAAAATCATTTTTAAGTCCTTCCTTTATCGAGTAAATAACATCAGGTTCATCATCTACAATAATAATTTTTTTCATTTCCCATCTAACCAATTTATACATAATCATAATATTTAAATATATACCCATTGTTAAAAAAAAATATATTATTTAATATGATTTTGAAGATATTTTTTTATTTTATGTTTTAAATGTTAAAAAAAATGATATCTTCAATCAGATAATTATTTTCAAATTTAATAATTTTAATTTCTAATAAGAATAATTTGTTATAATATCATTAAGTTTTAATCTATTTCCGTAATAAATCATTAAGAATCTTATCTCTGTTCTTTATCTTTTTTAATCTTGCATATACATCTCTATCAAAAAAATTAAGGTTTTAGTAAGATAGGTATAAGTTACCATTTTGTCAAAAATTCAAGAGAATAATATTTTACTTTTTCTTGAATTTTTTTCTCAGGGAATCCTTTATAAATTCCCTCAAACCAGCAAATTTTATCATTTTGATAATAAATAAAATAGAAGATTACATGAAAAAGTAATTAATTTTTTTTTTAGATAAACTTATATTCTCGTTTTCAATAACGAAAAACAAGCTTGGAGGTTGCTAGTGAGGAGTAACATAGAAAAATTTGGTACTAGTGCGGGAGAGATTTGGAATGTACTATATAACAAGGGATCTCTAAATAAGAAAAAAATCATTGAGACTACTAAACTTAATAATAAAAATTTCTATATAGGCCTAGGCTGGCTCGCTAGGGAGAATAAAATCTTCAAAGAGAAAAAAAGCTATTATAGATTAGATAATACAAACCTTACCGGCGAAATTGGAAAAGTTGCTGGAAGAATCTGGAAAATAATTGATATCTGGGATGAGGTTGACATTACTTCAATAAAAAAATTATCAGGAGTTGATGATAATCAGATATTTTCAGGTTTAGGGTGGCTTGCTAGGGAAGATAAAATAGAATTAGATGAAAAACAAAAATTTAGATTAAAATAATAAAAAAAAATTATATTTAAATAAGAAAAAATTCAAAAATCAACATGAATGTTAAATAAATCAATAAATATGAGGCTGAGATTATGAAAATAGCAATGATTGGATGGGAATATCCGCCATTTAAAGCTGGCGGACTGGCAACTCACTGTTATGGTCTTACTCGAAGTCTAGCTGATAAAAATATAAATATTGATTTTTATATGCCAAAAACAAAACAAAAAGTATCAAGTGACAAAAAAAATTTAATAATAAAAGAAATAGGGGAAACCGAAGTTTTTCCATATGATAGACCTGAAGATAAAGAATTAGAAGGACATTTTTTTGAAAGTGTTTATCGCTATAATGATCTTATAGTAGAAAAAGTTGAAGGAAATTATGATTTAATACACTGCCATGATTGGCTAACAATGAAAGCAGGTATAAGATTAAAAGATAAATTGGGAATTCCCTTGATATTAAGTGTGCATTCAACAGAGTATGATAGATCAGGATGGATTTATCCAAATCAATGGTTCATTGATATTGAGAAGGAGGGAATGGAAAAAGCTGATAAAATTATTGCAGTAAGTCATTTCACAAAAAGAGTAATAGTTGAAAAATATGGAATAAATCCGAATAAAATATCCGTCGTTCATAATGCAGTCTATCCCCTTGGAAAAGATAAGAAAAAAAATATTGTATTATTTTTAGGAAGATTGACAATACAAAAAGGACCAGAATTTTTTTTAAGAGCTGCAAGAAAAGTATTAGATTATTTAGAAGATACTCAATTTGTAGTTGCCGGTACAGGTGAAATGTTACCTGCTTTAATAGATAAAGCTGTTGATCTAGGTATATCAAATAAAGTAATATTTACTGGTTTATTAACAGAAGATGAGGTTAAACATATTTATAGAATTTCAAGTGTTTATATAATGCCTTCAGTAAGTGAACCTTTTGGAATTACGGCATTAGAAGCAATTTCAGCAGGGACTCCTACAATAGTTTCAAAAACAGCAGGAGTTGCAGAAGCATTTAATAATTGTTTAAAAGTAGATTTTTGGGATATAGATGAAATGGCAAATAAAATAATATCACTGATAAAATATGACCCATTGCATAAAACCATAACCAAAGAAGGAATGCAAGAAATAAATCTATTTACATGGAAAAGAGTAGCAGAAAAAACAATCGACGTCTATAGAGGAGTCTCTTGATATGACTTCCATATGTCTATATTTTGAAGTACATCAACCATTCAGATTAAATCGCTTTTCAGTTTTTAATATAGGAGAAAATAATAAAAGTTATTCAAATTATTTTAATAAAAAGTTAAATCAAGAAATATTTGAAAAAGTTGCAAGGAAATGCTATATACCAACAAATCAACTTTTACTAGATTTAATTAATAAAAATGAAGGAAAATTTAGAATATCTTTCAGTATAACAGGAACATTTTTTGAATATTGTGAACAACACATACCATCTGTTATTGACAGCTTTAAAGAGTTATTTAAAACAGGTGCAGTAGATCTAATAGAAGAAACCTATTTCCATTCACTATCAAGTCTTTATGATGATCTCGATGAATTTGAAGATCAAGTAAAAATGCATCGACAACTGATAAGAAATTTATTTAACTACTCACCAAAAGTATTTCGTAACACTGAAGCCATTTATGATAATAGAATCGCTAAAAAAGTAGAAGAAATGGGCTATAAAGGAATTATAACTGAAGGAACAGAAAAAATTTTACATTGGAGATCACCAAATTATATCTATAAAGCAATTAATTCCAATTTAAAAGTATTATTAAGGAACTATAATCTAAGTGATGATGTAGGGTTTAGATTTTCTTCACAAAATTGGAATGGATTTCCATTAACAGCAGATAAATATGCAAATTGGATGGCAAAAACAGATGGAAATTTAATTAATTTATTTATGGATTATGAAACCTTTGGTGAACATCAATGGACTGAAACAGGTATTTTTAATTTCCTTGAACATTTACCTGGAGAAATTTTAAAACATAACCATCTTGATTTTGTAACTGTTAGTGAAGCAATTGATAGATATGACATAATGGGGGAAATAGATGTTCCCTGGGCAATTTCATGGGCCGATGAAGATAGAAACGTTTCAACTTGGCTCGGAAATGATATGCAAATAGCATGCTTTAATGAATTAAAAAATATAGGAAAAAAAATAAAAAATACTGGAAATCAAGATTTAATCAATACCTGGAGAAAATTACAAACTTCTGATCACCTATATTATGTTTCAACAAAAGGATTCAAAGATGGAGCAGTACATTCATATTTTAGTCATTACGACAGCCCATATGAGGGATTCATTAATTATATGAATATACTTCAAGATTTAAAACAAAAAATCATATAAATTTAATTATGGGTGGAGCAAAAAAAATATACTTATAAGCCTAATATCAGGAAAAAATGATATTCAAATTAATTCTAATTAAAAGAATATTTTAATAAAAACGGATAAAGAGAATTATGAGAGAGTGGATAGTCACAAATGGACTTGGCGGTTATGCATCACTAACAAATTGTAATAATAATACAAGAAAATTTCATGGATTATTAATATCAAGCTTAAAACCACCCGTTTCCAGATGGGTTTTTGTTAGCAATATTGAGGACATTATAATCCACAAAAATCAAAAATATAATCTTAATAACTTAAAACCAAAATTTAGTTTTGATTTTTTACCATCTTTTAATTATGATTTACCAGATATTAAGATCAATAAAAAAATATTTATGCCAAACAACCAAAACACTACAATTATTAAATATAAAATCAAAACAAAAGACCCAATAGTAATTAAACATTTTCCAATAATAAACTCAAGACATTTTTATAACTTAAATCAAAAAAATTCATTTTCAATAAAACAAGAAATATTGAAAAATCAAACCAATATATATCCAAATAATACAGATCAAATAATCAAAATTAAAGTGGAAAAATCAAAGTATTATCAAAATGAAATATGGAAAGAAATACATTATCAAAAAGATAAGGAGAGAAAAGATTCCTATATAGATAATAATTTATTAATTGGAAATTTTGAAAAAAGAATTAAAAATGGAGAGGAATATTTTTTAGTACTTTCAACTGAGAAAAAAACAAATAAAAATATCAAATCTGTTTATAAAGAAGAAATTAATAAAAAAAGAGAATTAATTTTAAAAACAAGTCTAAGTGATTCTTTTAATAAACTTATATTATCTTCAAATAATTTTATTGTAAAAAAAGGAGATGGTAAATCAATAATAGCAGGATATCATTGGTTTAGTGATTGGGGGAGAGATACATTAATATCGATACCTGGTCTTACACTAGTAACAAGCAGATTTAATATAGCTAAACAAATTTTAATCGAATTAAGTAAATATTGTAAAAATGGACTAATTCCAAATGTTTTTACTGATAGAAATTCAGAAGCGTCTTACAATTCAGTTGATGCATCTTTATGGTTTATTGATCGAATATTTCAGTATTTAAAATATACAAATGATCAAAAATTATTATTAGAATTATGGCCAACATTAGTAGAGATTATAGATTATTACAGATATGGTACTAATTATAACATTTTTATGGATGATGATTTTCTTATAAGTCATGATCCAGGACTAACTTGGATGGATGTAAAAATTAATGATTTTTATTCAACACCAAGATCAAGAAAAGCAGTAGAAATACAAGCATTATGGTATAATGCATTAAGAATAATGAGTATTCTTTCAGAAAAATTAGGTGTGAAAGATGAATATTTTTCATTATCTGAAAAAGTAAAAAATAGTTTTAATTTACATTACACAAAAGAATTTGATGTCATCGATAAAAAAGATTTATCATTAAGACCAAATAAAATATTTCTAGTATCACTTGATTTTTCCTTAATTGAACATGATCTTCAATTAAAAATCGTTGAAAATATCGATAAGAATTTACACACAATTTTTGGATTACGAACTCTCTCAATGGATGATCGAGAATTTAAAGGCATATATTTAGATAATCATAATCGAGATCTCTCATATCATAATGGAATTGTATGGCCTTGGCTATTAGGCCCCTTTATCAGATCTTTTATCAAAATTAAAGATAATGAAAAAAAATGGAGAAAATATGCATTTAAAACATATCTAAAGCCAATGCTTGATGTTTTTGGAGACAATTGGGATGGATCAATTAATGAGATATATGATAGTATACCACCATATACTCCAAGAGGATGTATAACCCAAGCATGGAGTGTTGCTGAAATTTTAAGAACATTGGTTGAAGATATTGAATATATTAGACCATTATATGAAAAAAATTATCTATTAAATAAAATAAGCATTTAAAACATATTGTTGGACCATTCTATTTGTGTTAAAAAATGATGCATTTATAGCAATACAACTTCTCATTGTCCTTATCCAATTATCTCTATCATTATAGAATTTTGGTATGATCCATGTTTCTAATTTATTATATAAATCATTTTTATCTATTTCATCATCTGATTTATCGTCCTCTGTTTTTTCAGGACCAATTGACCAACCAGTTATATTTTCTATGCACCCTTCTATCCACCATCCATCTAAAGTTCCAAACTGTGGAACTCCATTATGAGCTGCTTTCATTCCTGAAGTTCCAGATGCCTCCATTGGACGTCTAGGAGTATTTAACCATAAATCTACTCCTGCAGTTATAATTTTACCTATCGTCATATTATAGTTATGTATAAAGGTAATTTTTATTGAATCATTTATTGATTTCATAGTATCAAATATTTTTTTTATTGATTTTTTACCTGTTTCATCATTTGGATGTGCTTTTCCAGAATAGATAATTTGTATCGGTCCTACATTTTTTGCAATTTCTTTTAATCTCTCAGGATCAGATATCAACAATTCTGGTCTCTTATATTCAGTCTGTCTTCGTGCAAATCCAATTGTAAAATCATTATAATTCATACCAACATTATATCTATCATTAACAAAATCAATTAGAATTTTTTTCGCATCAAGATGTTTTTTCCATATCTCATTTTTATTAATACTAAAGGCAGATCTTAACATATAGGGATCTGAATGCCAGCCAGAAATATGTTCATCAAATAAATTTTGAAAAGGTTTTGACACCCATGTTGAAGCATGGACACCATTAGTAATTGATTGTATCGAATAACCCGGAAACATTTGCTGAGAAATTTCTTTATGTTTTTTTGCAACTCCATTAATATAATGACTAAAAAATAAAGCAAGTCTTGTCATATTCAATTTATCTTCAAATTTAATTTCTTCTATGATACTTTCAGGTAATAAATCTCCTATCATATGTTTAGCTTCTAAAATATCAAATTGATCATGACCTGCAGCAACTGGAGTATGAGTTGTAAATACACATTGTTCCCGAACTTTTTCAACATTATTAAATTCTTTATATAATTCCAGTGTTCCTAAAGCAGCATGTCCTTCATTCATATGATATTTATCTATAGTTGTATAACCTAGATTTTTTAGCATCCGCACTCCACCAATACCAAGTATTATCTCTTGAGCTAGTCGATATTTATTATCACCACCATAAAGATATTTAGTAAGATTTCTATCCCTTGAATCATTTTCATTAATGTTTGAATCCAGGAAAAAAACTGGAATTAAATATCCATTTATACCTCTATATTGATAAAGCCATGACCTTAGAAAAACATCTCTATCCTCAATTTTTATAATTGTTCTGGTTGGTAGAAGTTTTAGAAAATTTGAAACTGAAAAATTTATTGGCAGCTCTCTTTGATTACCTTCTTTATCTAATTTTTGATAAAAATAACCTTTTTCAGATAGCAAGGTAATTCCAACCAATGGTACATTTAAATCTGCACAAGATTTGATTGTATCGCCCGCTAATATACCAAGACCACCACTATAAGTTGGTATATGTTCATCAATTCCAATTTCCATTGAAAAATAGGCAATTTTTGGTTTACCTTGAAGTTTAGAAATTGGATTTTTTACTTTATCATAATTTTTACAAACCTCGTTCATTATGAATTCTCACCACATCAAATAATATCCAAATTTAGTTAATAGACGTAAAGGCGTAATAACAATATATTACTTATTTATTATTGTAATTTTCTTAATATTTATTTAAAACAAAAATCTATTTAATTATTATTGCATTAATCAAATTTGAGATTAGATGCATTTATAAACTTATTTAGTTATTATAATATTAATATTAACTGACATAAATTAAAAAAATAAAGATTGAAAGGTGGGTTTTGATTAATGGAAAAAAGATGTGATTTATGTAATCGCCACATTACTTTAAAAACAAATTTATCTGGTTTAGTTTTTGAGGATAAGTATTTCGTATGTGAGGAATGTCATGAAACTCATTCTAATGATGAGTTAGATGAATGGATTAAAACAATAATGAAAAATCCAGCTTCTGGAATGCCAATTTCACTTTGGCTAATTCATGAACAAAATAAAGATAAAACATTTATGACAAAATCATCAATAAAAAATAATAGCTTATAAACAAAAAATATTTTTGATATTATTTTTCATCGTTAAAAAAGAAAATACTTTTTAGAAGATAACATATATGAAAATTTATGTATATAATAAAACTTGGCGGCAGTGTTATAACTGATAAATCAAAGGAATACTTCTTTAAAAAAGAAATTATGAACAATCTATCTAAAGAAATAAAAAAAGCCAATAAAAGATGTATTATTATACATGGTGCAGGATCTTTTGGACATATTTTAGCTAAAAAGTATAAATTAAATAATGGATTTACACATAATAATCAACTTAAAGGATTTTCAGAAACAATCCAAATGGTTCAAGTTTTAAACAATCATGTTTTAAAATCGCTAAATTTATATGATAATCATGCAGTTTCAATAGCTCCCCATAATATTTTAAAATTAATAAATCATAAAGTGTATAAAATGAATTTTGAAATTTTTTCAGATTACATTAGTAAAAACATTATGCCTTTGACATTTGGTGATGTTGTATTAGATAATAATTTAGGTTTTTCAATTTGTTCTGGAGATTTATTAGCATTTGAACTAGCAAAATATTTCAAACCTGAAAAAGTAATTTTTGTAATAGATGAAGATGGCCTATATACTACAAATCCTAAAGAAAATAATAATGCAGAATTAATAAATAATATTAGTTTTACAGAGTTAAATAAATTATCAACACCTTTAAATAATTATGCTGATGTTACAAAAGGAATGGGGGGAAAAATTCACATGATCAGTAAAATTGCAAAATTAGGGATTGATACAATTTTACTAAATGGTAATAAACCTGAAAGATTATACGCAACTCTTGCAGAAAATAAAATAATTGGAACAACCGTTCTAGGTGCTAAAAATGAATCAAACTGAAAGTAGAAAAGATGAACATGTACGAATATGTATTGAAGAAAATGTGAAAGGTAGCCATAATTATTGGGATGATGTTACCCTTAAACACAATGCACTACCGGATATTAATAAATATGAAATTAATCTTTCAATAAACTTATTTAATAAAAAACTAAACGCACCAATTATAATTTCTGGTATGACTGGCGGTTATTTAAAAGCAAAAAAAATAAATGAAAATCTTGCAGTAGCAGCTGAAAAATTCCAAATTGGGATGGGTGTAGGATCGCAAAGAGCCGCTCTAGAAAAAACTGAATTAAAGGAAACATATGGAATAATAAAAGAATATGACATTCCTCTTAGATTCGCAAACATTGGCGCATCTCAAATTGTAATATGGGGACATAAAAAAACACTTGAAAATGCTCAAAAAATGATCGATATGATCGATGCAAATGTTTTTATTATATGTTTAAATTTTTTGCAAGAAGCAGTAATGTTTGAGGGCGAATCAAATGCAAAGGGATGTTTTGAAGAAATAAGAAAATTTTCAGAAAAAATTGAAATACCTGTTGTTGTAAAGGAATCAGGAGCGGGAATTTCATACGAAGTTGCAAAAAAATTATACAAAACAAATATTTCTGGTATTGATGTTGGAGGTGCTGGAGGAACTTCTTTTTCAGCAATAGAACATTATAGATCAAAACTAAAATTTGATAGTTTACATGAAAGAGGTGCAAAAACCTTCTGGGACTGGGGAATACCAACTCCGATATCAATATTAGAAGTTGGAGATGCAACTAATTGGAAGTTACCTATAATATCTACAGGGGGAATAAGAAATGGACTCGATGCTGCAAAATCATTAGCCCTAGGTGCAAACTGTGCGGGAGTTGCCCATACGTTTCTTAAACCAGCGACTAAAAGTCAAAATTCAATAATATTTGAGGTAGAGACACTTGTTAAAGAATTAAGAACCGCAATGTTTTTAGTTGGAGTTGATAGGGTTTCCAAAATGAAAGATATTGGAGCGGAATTATGGATTTGAAAAATGAATTAAAAAAAAGAACTGATATTTTTAATATTGAATTAAAGCATTATTTAGAAGGCGGTTATCCTAAAATATTATATGATGCTGCAAGACATCTCCCATTGGCTGGTGGAAAAAGACTTAGACCTGCAATTTCAATTTTATCATGTGAATCAGTATCAGGAAATATAGAAAACGTTATGCCTTTAGCTATATCTACAGAATTAATACATAATTTTACTCTCGTCCATGATGACATTATGGACAAATCAAAATTAAGAAGAAATACGCCAACGGTACATAATCAATATGGGGAACCAACAGCAATACTTGCGGGAGATTTATTATTTGCAAAATCATTTGAAGTTATTCATAATTTTACAGGACATTCATCGATATTTAAAAAAATTAATTATAACATTGTAGAAAGCATTAGGGAAGTTTGTGAAGGCCAACAACTTGATATGGAATTTGAAAAAAGAAATAATGTTACTGAAGAAGAATATTTAGAGATGATTCAAAAAAAGACTTCTGCATTATTTATGCTAGCTGCAGAAGGAGGATCGATTGCTGGTGGTGGAACAGATAATCAGAATATTTGTTTAAGAAATTATGGCAAATATCTAGGTTTAGCTTTTCAGATAAGAGATGATTATCTAGATATGAGCAGTGATGTAAATACTCTTGGAAAAGATATTGGAAATGATATAAGAAATGGTAAAAAAACACTAATAGCTGTTCATTCGATAAATAATGCATCTGGTAATAATAAAAATCTTATTGATAAAATATTTGGGAATAATAATGCATCTGAAGAAGAGATTAATAAAGTATACAATTTATTTAATGAAATTGGATCTCTCGAATATGCAAAAAATACTGCTTATAAATTTTGTGATGAGGCAAAAAAATCAATTAATATTTTAAAGGATACAGATGCAAAAAAAATTCTTAGTGATCTTGCTGAATATTCAATTAATCGAGAGAAATAGAAAAATGAAAACTAATGATATCAAGAAAATCGCTAAAAAATATGCATTACAAAATGCTATAAACTTTAATGGAAAAGCAAATTCCAAAGCTGTTGCAGGTAAGATAATTGCTGAATTAAAAAATAGTGATATCACGCCACAAGAAATTTTTAAAATTGCTAATACTGTCTGTATCAAAATAAGCAATATCGCTAGAGAAGATCAAATAAAAGAACTTGAAAAAATTGCACCGAAGCTTCTTATAAAAGAAAAAAAGAAGAGAGATTTTTCTTTACCTAATCTACCAAATGCTAAGCAAGGGCAGGTTATTACAAGATTTCCACCAGAACCAAATGGATATCTACATATAGGTCATGCAAAAGCAGCTATCGTTGATTATGAATATTCAAAAATGTATGATGGAAAATTTATCTTACGATTTGATGATACAAATCCCGAAAATGCACAATTTGAATTTTATGAATCACAAAAAAAAGATTTAAAATGGCTAGGAATTGAATGGGACATTGAATATAATACTTCTGATAATCTTAAAACACATTATAAACTTGCTGAACAATTGATAAATCAAGGTGATGCATATCTTTGTAAATGCTCACCCGATCAAATAAAAAAAGGACGTTATAGTGGAATAAATTGCAATTGCAGAGACAATACATCTGAAGTAAATTTTAAAATATGGAAAAATATGTTAGATTCTTCCTTACAAAATTATGTGATGAGAATGAAGGGGGACATGAAATCAATTAATACTGCAATGCGAGATCCAACACTTTTTAGGATCATTAATAAACTGCATCCTCTTCACAAAGATAAATATCATGTATGGCCAACATATGATTTTGCAGGAGCAATTGAAGATAGTATTAGTGGTGTAACACATCCCTTCAGAACGAAAGAATATGAATTAAGAGATGAATGTTACTACTATCTATTAAACAAACTTAATCTTAGAAAACCTTGTTTATTAGAATTTGCAAGATTATCAATAGAAGGTATGCCAGTATCAAAACGTAATATAAAACCTCTTATTGATAATAAATTAGTTTATGGATATGATGATATTCGACTGCCAACGCTTAGAGGTTTGGAAAAAAGAGGAATTCTACCAGAGTCAATTAAAAATTTTATTTTTTCACAAGGAATATCAAAGGTTGAATCACAAGTATCATTTAGTATGCTAGAAGCAGAAAATCGAAAAATATTAGATCCAAAAACAAAACGATATTTTTTTGTTAAAGATCCAATAAAATTAGTAGTAGAAAATGCTCCAAAAATAAAAAAATCAATTAAATTGCATCCAAAGAATCAAAAACTTGGAAAAAGAATTATTCAAACAGGTAATATTTTTTACATTCCAAAAGAAGACATCAAACAAATGAATGTGGGGGATATATTCAGATTAAAAGATCTTTTTAATGTAAAAATAAAAAAAATAAATAGAGAAATTGAAGCTGATTATATTGGAGATGAACTAATATCAAATTCTGCTAAAATCCAATGGACAACAGACACATATATTAAAATGAATATCTTAATCCCAAAAATTCTTTTTATAAATGATAAATTCAATAATAATAGTATAGAAAATATTGAAGGATTTGCTGAGTATGACGTCTCCAAATTAAATAATGAAATTATTCAATTTGAAAGATTTGGATTTGTAAGAATTGAACGAAATAATAATAAAATAATCGGATATTTTACGCATAAGTAAACTATTTAAATTAATCACTATTTTAGAATAATTGTTATTAAAATAATAACAGGATGGAATTGAATAAAAATGCACTCTAAAAAAAGAGTATTTATAATTTTAGCTTTTTGTATCTATATATTAATATTTATCGAACCTGTATTATCAGAAAAAAATAATTTTTCAAACTTATTATCAGAACCAGTATCATCAGAATTTAGTGAGATATCTAATATAATTTCTGATATTTCTCCATATGGAATACTAGCAGCAATTATCACAATTATAGCTATTATAACATTTGGCGGTATAAAATATGTAACACCGGATAATGTATTAAATACAGAAGTTAGAAAAAATTTATACGAATTTATTGATGAATACCCTGGATCACATCTTAGAGAAATCGCGAGAGAATTAAATCTAAAACCAAGTAATGCTGCATGGCATTTAAGAAAATTAGAACAAACCAATTTAATACGAAGCAGAGCAATAGGTGGTAAAAAAGTTTTTTATCTTGTTGAAGGGGGAATAGAAACAAGAAGAGAAGCAGTCGCAGAATCAATTTTGAGAAATAAGAATGCCTATGATATAATGTACTATTTAAGTAATAATTCTGGTAAACATCTCTTGGAAATAGCACATGCCCTTGATCTAAATCATCATACTGTTAAATGGCATATTAAAAAGATGTATATTGCAGAACTAATTGAAGGAGATACCTCAAATTCAGCATATCCTGTTTATTACGCAACAGAAATTGGAGTTCATGCTATTAATAATATAAATCAGCAATCAAAAAAAATTAGTATTGGTAGAGCATCATAAAATTCAAATTCTACCAACATCTACTACTTCAACACTATCAACATTTTCAATTTTTGATAAGGTTTCCACTATAGGATCGAGACCACCTTCAGAATCGGGTACCGCTAAATGAACATCTAATCCTTTTAAACCAAATGCAACATTTTTAATATCAATTCTTCCAAGTCGAATTGGAGCTAAAATCACTCTTTTTATATTATCAATTATATTTTCTAATTTATCATCGCCTATTACTTCACCGGGCATTAAACGAATTAATGCAATTACTTCCCCCATAATCATCCTCCTATGATCCAATAAATCCACATTCAAGACAGTTGTATTTCACATTTTGTTCTCTGCAACTATTGCATCTTCCAATTATTGTATCACAAGTTGGACAAATAAAAGTAGTTGAACCTTTTTCAATTAAACCTTTTCCACATGAAATACACTTATCCGCCTTTTTCATAGGATTTGCTGAAATACATATCTATTATTAAAATGTGACGCCTTAGAGATAATTGATGAAATATATACTTATTCGATTATTGGTTTTTTACTTCCTCTAAAGAAAATGATGAAACAGATTTAAATATTTTATACTGAAATATTGCTCCAATAATAAGATTAAAATGAAAAGTAATAAATCTAAAAATTAAAATAAAAATGCCAATTAGTGAAGAACCAATAATAACACTATACAATCCAGCAAGAAAACCTTCTGTTATACCTGAACTACCTGGAGTGGTTGGTAGCATAATTACAACTATTAAGAGAATTTGTGCTGAGTAGGATAAAATATAGTAAGGCTTTAATCCAAGACCTAAAAATATCATTGAAGGAATCATAAAAATTGTTAACCAGTATAGAATCGTAAGACTTCCAGCAATAATAAATATTTTTTTCCCTTCAGTTATAAAATAAATCATGCATTTATGAAAATTATCTACTTCTGAATTTATTCTATCCAATATTTTATCTTTACTTTTTATTTTTCTAATTTTATCTATTTTTTTACTAATTGTAATCAAAAATGATTTAGTTTTACTTGGATAATTCATTGTTAAAATAAATAAAAAAATAATTAACACAAATAATAAAATACCAACAGATAAACCAATTTGAATATATCCAATCTCAATTTTATTTCTAAATACAAAAAAACCAATTGGTACACAAAATATAATAAAAACTGCATCTAGAAGTCTTTCACCAAGAACTGATGCTGTAGCTGCACCAACACTTAATCCATCCTTTTTCAATAAATAAATCCTTACAGGTTCTCCTCCCGCCATTGAAGGTGTTATTGCAGCAAGAAATAAATTTGCAATAACAATTTTTGTAGATTCCCATATACTTATTTTAAAATTCTTTTCAATCTCATGGCTTAACACTTTCAATCTAGCACCCCAAATAAACCATGATATTATCTGTAAAAAAAATGCAATAATAAAAAACTCATATCTTATTTTTGCTTGAGAAAAATATTCAAATGTACTAACGTCGATTGTGAAGTATAAGATGATTATAATGATTAAAATACTTATTATTATACTGAGAATAATTGGAAATTTAATTGTTTTTGATTTTTTCCCCTGATTAATCACAAAATAGATATTTTTTCCTTCATATATCTTAGTTTTGGTTTTATAAGATCATCAATAAAATTTATTTTTTATTTAAAATAATTTCAAAATTATCTTTAAAGATCCCACCATGAGTCCAATTTGTAACTAATGTTTGATCAACACCAGAGAATTCATTAGTTAAAATATATTTTCTGAAATTTCCTTTTATTGTAAATCCAGAAAATTGCATCTCATTTTTATTTTGTTTTATAATCTTATCTCCAATTAAAGGAAAAATAACATTTTGGCAATGAACATCATGGGCTAATATTTTTATAATTAAAGGATAAAATATTATATGTATTTTATTATCTATAATTCTAAAATTTATATTGTACTCAATTTTATGAATATCTGTTTCACAAAAGCCTTCAATATTATTTTTATTAATTTTAATATCATATCTCCTTTTTTTTGTTTTTTCAAAGAGATAAAGATCAATTTTATTAGATTTATTTGAATTATTTACACCATATATAAAATATTTAATCATTGAAAATCCTAAAATAATTTTTCCAGTGTCACCTCTAATATATTTTTTTAATTTTTGAAATACAATATTTCGCCTTAAATATGGACCAAAAAATGATATAGTAATCCCCATTTTATTTAATTTTATATCTTTAAGATAAATAATTTTAAAATTTTTATAGTTAAAAGATAAAATTTTTTCTTTATCAAAAAAAACATTAATTAATTCATTATCTTGTTCAATTTGAAATTCATTATCTTGGAAAATATTATTATATTCTTTGAAATTAATTTTATTAAAAAAATTTGTTGAAGCATTCATTAATTCAATCGTTGCAAAAGTTTGTTCCATAGGCAATAGATTTAATTCATTTTTTAAATTTGGAAAAACACCTTCACAAATTCCACCATTTTCTGTAATCCAATTAGTGCCTGAATTATAACTTTGTATAGCTATTTTTTTCCATATTATTTCCTTTGTAATATTATACAATCTAATATATCTGGTAACAATCCAAAAATTTTCATATGGTGAAATTCTTGGATTTATTGAATATGAAATAGGATGGAAATTAAAGTTAAATGGATCTTGTTCTAAATTATTTATATAAAACCAGGTTAGTGTATAATATGCATAATTTATTGCGTTTTCTAAATATTTTTTATCATTTGTAATTTCATAACCATCAAGAAATGCATCTATTATAATAATTGCAGAGAAAGCTTCAGGTTCATTAATTCCAATGTCTCTTAATCCATTATAACAAATTGGATTTGAGGATATTAAAAAATCAAGACCTTTTTGAGCAGCTTTTTTCATTTTAATGTCCTTAAATTTCTTATAGCCTAAAAAAAGACTACGAACACATTCTGCTGTGCCCCCATATGTTTCATATAAATGTAATTTTTCAGGGCGAAATTTCAAAAACCCTTTTTGATGAATAGCCATTGGCCAAGCACCATTTTTTTTTTGAGTTGACATAATATATTCTATTGATTTTTCAACAATTTTTTTCACCTCAAAATCTTCTTTATCTCGATATTCTAAATATCTTAGAAGATTATAAGCTATTGATGCTTGTCCCCCGGGATAACCTGCATAACCACAATCCATGTAGAAATAACCAATTAAACCTAAACGGGTTAAATTCGTCATATTATACCATATGATCCCTTTACCAAACCTTGGATTTTCAATCATTAGATTTTTATTAATAAAATGATCTCGTAATTTCAATCCCCAGTCTAAATATTGATGATCATTAAATTTTTTGTACCATTTATAAAAATAATTTAATCTTACAGATTCATAACTCATAAGGGAATAACTTGAGTTCACTAAAGCAAAATTTGTTGTTTCCCTCCATGGTAACTGCAAAAAAGATCCTGTTATATTATCATAGGATCTCCATAAAGCTTTTCTCGCATCTTTAAAAATTTTAGTCGGATTTTTTATTATTTTTTCATCTTTTATATTATTAATTATAATTTCCTTTACTGATTTCTTCCAGTTATTATTTAATGATGTTTCTATTGAAAAATTAAAGATATCCCCTGATTTCAAATTTAATTCAATTTTTTTCTTTTTACCAAAACCTAACCAAGCATTTTTCTTTTCTTTAACCTCAAAATTTTTAAATAAATAAAATGTAACAATATAATTATCTTTATCTTCATCTAAGGAGATAAACGGATATATTTTTTGTTTATTTAATTCAATTACTGGATCAAATTTTATTGATATACATTCATTGTCAAATTGGAGGGACAATAGTGGAAGTTTAACGTAAATAAGTGATCTGCATAAATTTTTATTAATATTTTTATCAATTATTTTCAATGTATAGTACGAAGTAAAAGGATAGGGGAGTGATATCTCATTCTCTAAAGTAAACTGATTATTTGAATAACACATTCCACCAATATAAAAATAGGATATAGGTTTTTTTTTGATAAAAATTTTTTTTAATACCATTATTTCTTTTGGTTTTATAATAGTATACTTTTTTTTATCAATAGAAAAACAATCATCTTCTTTTTCAATTATCATAATTCCCAATATTTTTGAAATTTAAATATGTTAAACAACAATTTTTTCATAAAAACTATATAATTTATCCGCAATTAATTTAACATCAAATTTTTCAGAGATCGAAAACGAGTTTTCACCCCTTCTTTTTCTAAAGTTATCATCTTGAAATTTTTTTATCAAATTTGAAAAATCTTCATTATTCTCACCATAATCAATATTATTTCCAAATAAATCTTCAAAAACTTCTAATTTTCGTGCAATAATGGGTAAATTACAAGAACCAGCTTCAATAATTGTTAAACCGAAAGTTTCTGCATATGAAGGTGTAAATAAAACATCAGAGCCTGAGTATGCTCCAACAATATCTTTTACAAAACCAACAAATTTAAGATTCTTTAATCCAGCGTTTTTTTTATAAATTTTTTTTAATTTGAAATAATCTGAAGAAGCATATTTATATGGAAAACCTCCCACCCATAAAAATTTTATATCAGGATTATTTTGTGCAACTTTAATAAAATCATAAACGCCTTTTCTAGGGGTAATTTGGGCAACATTTAATATTAATAAATCATCATTTTTTATTCCGAAATCTTTTCTGAATTGCTCCCCCTTTTTTTTATTAAAAATAAATTTTTTTTTATCTACCCCATTCTCAACAACAAATATCTCCTTTTTCACTCCAATATTTATCAATTCTTTTACAGAGAAATCAGAAACAGCAATAACATAATCAAATTTGTTATATATATATCTATATATCCAATTCCAAAATTTACATCCACCAGTTATAATATTTTTTCGATTTATTGAAGGTGTAGAATGAGCTGTAATAATTTTGATAGCATTCTTATTTTTTCTTGATTGATTCATTGCAAAAGGTCCAAATGTATGAGCATGAATAATATCAAAATCTCTATCCCTTGAATTTATATTTATTTCAATTCCCTTATTTATTAAATAATCAACAAATTGTTGAGCCGCCGTAGAGCATCCTATATATTTTAATAATCCACTACCTTCAATAATAAAATTAACTTTCATATTTTAATTCATCCATTTTTATAGGTTATTAATTGACATCTATGTAATTATAGTTTATTTGATATAATTCAACCCAATGTAACTCGATATCGTTGTTCCCCATTGTTACATTCCTATATATTAAATCAAATGGCTTCTTAGTAAATTTCTCATAAGATTCATTTGTCATATAATAATAATTTCCAACATCAACATTTATTACTGAATTTTTCATTATATCATCAATTAAAATATAACTTATATTAAATTGTTTTAACTCTAATAGACAATTTATTGTATTATTTGAAGACCAAGTATGATTTGTTTTTCCAAAGGTGATATTGAAGCCATTAGCCCATAACATCATTTCCAATCTATGGTCTGAGGCAACAACACTATTATTTGAAATATTACCGCTCATCCAATCAAAAACATTAATACAAGGTGTAGTAACTCTTTCATCAATATGATTTAAGGAATCAATTGTAGGATACGCTGCAATCATATTAGAAATACACATAACAGAAATAAAAATTAAAATAATTGTTTTAATATGACTATTTTTTATCAAAGATCTAAAAAATGGAGAAAAAGTTGGTTTCATATTCAATTGTTTTTTATTGATGGATAAAATATTATTGATTAAAATCGCAGCAGGTACACAAAGAGGAATAATTAGATATTCTAAATGACGATCAGGATATAAATTTGAAGACATTAAAGAGTATAAAAACGAAAGAGATATAGCAAACGTCCATCCCCAAAAAATCATACCCCCCCGTGTTTTTTTAAGTTCAGAAAAGCCAGTGAAAGATAAACTAATTAAAAATATCATTGGTAAGGAATAAAAAATTGCAAGAGGCGTTATTTTCACATAAACTCCAGGGATATATACATTTATTGCGTAAATAGAAATCAATAATAAAATAAATGAAAAAATTAAAAATTTCTTCATATTTGAAAATCCTTTAAAATAAGAAATTGTTGGAATTTTAATATTATAACTTTTAATTTTTTTAATTAATAAAAATCCACCTAATACTAATATGTAAAATAAAATAATAATTAGAAATGGTGAAAAAAACATTTTACTTTGCATAAAATTATAAAAAACAGGTTGAGCAAATAAAGCCCAATATGTAAAAGTAAATAATGAAGTTAATAACACATATAATAATAAAAATATATCTTTTTTATTTTTTAAATTATCAGATACAATTGCGAATAAAATAAAAGTTATGCTAATAATATAAAAATATGTTGTAAAATGATGAGATAAGATCAATAAAAAAGTAGAAATTAATAACGGAAAAATATATTTTTTATTATTAATAAATCTAATAAAAAAATATAAAGATAACATCATAAAGAAATGTCCAATTGTAAGTGGAGCTGCATGACTAGTTTGATAAACATGGAAAGTTGCTACAGAAAGAAGAGCTGCTGAAATTATTGCTATTCGTTTATTTTTAATAATTTCATATACAATGAAATAAAAAATTGGTATTGTTAATCCACCAAAAATTGGAGCTATTTTTGGCATTATTTCCATTAATTCAATTCCTGTTATCCAGTGTGAGATTCCACTTATTGCATATAACACTGGAAAATATTGATAAGAATTTCCCCACCCATCATATGTGCCAAATAATTCTTTACTTTCAATAAAATAATTTGTAAGACCATAATAAATTCCAAAATCAGCACCCCAAGCTGGATTAAAATAAGCAGGTAGTAATCTAATAAAAATAGCAATAGATGTAATTAAAATTAACCAAAAAATCCAATTGGTCAAAATTAATTGTAATCTTGAAATAATTTTTTGCCTCATCCATTCACACATCTTATTTTTGTGAAATTATATTTAATTTTATAAATAATTTAATATATTATTCTTAATTTGAATTTATAATAGTCATAATTTTTTCTACAGATTTCTTCACATTGCATTTTCTTTTAATTCCTGTAGTATTATTTACCTTTATAATATCTTTTCTTAAATCGATATTTTTTTGATCAACTGAATAAAATGTTCCTTTTTCATTATGATATTCTGATAAATATTCTTGTTCTATCTGTCCAGGAGTTGGCGTAAATAAAGCTTTTGTACCTGTTACAGCTAGATCTAATAGTGTAGAGTATCCACTTCTGGATATCACAATTTTTGCTCTATTTAAAAAATCCTCTCTTTTATCTTTATTTAAAAAGGAGTATATCTTTATCGATTCTTTGTTAATTTCTTTTTTTTCATCAGATTTTCCTAAGGTAATTATTATATTTCCATTTAAATATCTAAGTTGTGAAAGTATTTTTTTTTCAAAAATAGTTCTTTGAGGTTCTGGACCGGATATTGATATTAAATAATCAATATCTTTTTTTGTATTTCTATTTTTAAAATCAGATAATACTCCAACATAATTAAGTTTCTCAGTATCAATTTTTTTTAAATTATGCGAAAGATCCCCTGAAAGATCATCTTCTTTATAATCTGGTACTATAACTCCTTTAAATCTCTTAAAGAAAAACTTGTTAAATATTTCACTTCCTGTTTCTAAGAATTTGATACGAAGAGGATTCATTATCCTCATTTGATGAGAAATAAAAAAAGATGGTATTTCTTTATTATAAATGTCATATCTTCCGTCAGATATAATAATGTCATAATGATTTTTTTTTACAATTTTCGTAAGTTTTTGTAAACCTGATTCCATTTTTTTAATGAACAAAGGCCAATAAATAATACTTTTTGCTATAAATTGTCTTGAATTGTCAGATATTAACATTGGATAATCTGGGATATCAATATATTGAACTTTATCAGCTAATTCTTTTTTCAATAATTCTAATGCTCGCCCATTTGAAATTATTGTGATTTTATTATTTTCATCAATTAACTTTCTTATAACTGGTAATGATCTTGTTGAATGTCCAAGTCCCCACGAACAGATACCATAAATTATCTTCATTTCAATTTTTGGTATTCTAAATGATATTAAAAATCTATCTCGAAAAATCAATTATTTATATGTATCAACATATTCTCCAATGATATATTATGAATTTCAAAGAAAAATATTCAAAGATTGTTAATGATAATAACAGCTTATTATGTGTTGGTTTAGATGTCGATAAAGATAAAATCCCCAAATTTCTTTTCGAGACCAGTGACTCACCTTATATAGATTTTAATAGGTCAATTATTGAGTCCACAAAAGATGTTGTTTGTTCATATAAATTGAATATGGCATTTTATGAATCTATTGGTATAAATGGTCATGAAATACTAAAAAAAACATTAGATTATATTCCAAAAAATATTATTACTATTATTGATGGTAAAAGAAATGATATTGGAAATAGCGCTCGGATGTATGCAAAATCTATATTTGAAATATTTAATGTGGATTCTACAACAATAAACCCCTATCTCGGTGTTGATGGTATTGATCCTTTTTTAGAATATAAGAAAAAATGTAGTTTTATCTTATGTAGGACTTCAAATCCTTCAGCTATTGATTTACAAGATCTAATTGTATCAAATATTCCATTATATCAAAAAGTATCATTGAAAATTAGAGAATGGAATTATAATGATAATTGTGGAGCTGTTATCGGAGCAACTTACCCAAATGAATTAAAGATAATTAGAAAGATATTAGGTGAAGATATTCCTTTTTTGATACCAGGAATAGGAAAACAAGGCGGAGATATTAAAAAAACAATAAAAAATGGAACAAACAAAAAAGGGGGGATGGCATTAATAAATTCATCTCGAAGTATTATTTATGCGGGAAATGATGAAAATTTTGCGGAACATTCTAGAGATTTAGCGATAGATACCAGAGATTTGATTAATAAATTTAGATGATAGTAGTTCCACTACCGAAATTACTATTAATATTAGTTTTATTAAATATCATGCCTTGATTCGAAGATCTCATTGAATAAATGATTTGAGAAGCAAGTTCAAGGCAAAAATTGATATCAATTTAAAGTCCCTCTTTGATCGATCAGACGTATTGTCAAGAAATGAAAAAGAGGATAACCGTGGTATCAAAAATATGTCGTGATATCTGTTGCATTTATATTCCACTGCTGCTAATGGCATATGATTGTAACTACACCCAACATCTACTTTTCATTGTATTTGTTGGGTGACAGCGACAATTAATTTTTTTTTTTTAATACATTTAATCAACCCCTAAAAAAAATTTATCGATAATTTTTGTATAATAAGCCTTATAAATAATAATGTTCAATATTAAATATATACATTATGAATATTGGGGTATTGAAATGAAAAATAAGATAATATCAATTTTTTGCTTGCTAATATTATTGACAATAATTCCTATTACCTCTGGAGTTTCAATTGATTTAGAGCCTAATTTTGAAATAGAAGAAAACCCAACCGCAATTTTTGGGGTAGCTTTTGTAGCAGGTTTTATTTTGAATCCAACTGAGTCAATAACAGGTAGAATAAATGCAAACGCAGTTGCTCTAATTTATTATGATCGAGGAATTATTAAAAATGATGCAGGAATCCTAACTGGATTAAAAAAGGTAAGTTTTAGAAAAACATCATTACTATCAATTTATGAACAAGATAGCTTTGGTTCAGCAAGAGTTTTTGGTTTATGCTCAAATTTTCGAATAGGATTCTGAAATAAAAATAATATAAAATCTTGGAATTATATAATTTTAATTTAAAATGTTATTGGAAACTCTCCAGGAAAATTATCAAGAATTGTTGGATGTTGCCAACCTAGTAAATCAATTTTATTTTGAGCGTAATAAAATGATTCTTCAGCAGAATTTATGCCATCATTATTTCCAAGATAATCAGCTATTCCATTAAAGCCATCAATAAGATGAAATGAAAAATATGAGCCGTATGAGACTGTACTTTCTTCACTTGACATTAAAATAACTCTATTTTGTTGTAATAATTCATTTCCAAATTCTTCATTAAAAGATTTATAACTAATATCTTCAATTGAATCTACAATATAATCATCATTAAATCCACCACTATAACAACTTTCAACAATTAGACAGATACCTTTAGATTGAAGCATCCCTAAGAAAAAATTTAATAAATCATCCCAAATAAATGAATACCAATTTTCAAATCCATCATACATAACTAATATTTCATCAGAACCATCTGCTTCATCTTTTGGTGGAATATCAATAATATCTCCATTTTGATTCTTTAAAGGACTACCATGAGTAGTTAAATAAATCAAAGAATAATCATTGTTATCTTCATTTTGAATAAGCCACATTAATTCTCTAATTAAATTTGTACCCGTTGCTTGTTCACCTTTAACAAGATGAATATTTTCTTCATTCCAATTAGAATGTATTAATAAAGAATTATACAAATCATCGGCAGCTTCTAACATTGAAAGCCTGTTCTGATTTGAATGATTTTTATAAATTCCTACAGCAAAAATTAATCCCCAATATTCCGCAGAGTCATTATTTTTTTCTAGATAATTTTCAGGTATTTTTTTACAAATAACCAAATCAGTATTTAAAAATGGAATTAGAATAATACAAATTAATATTGTAAACATTAATTTTCTTTGTGAATCTTTTATTATTTTCAAGAATATATCCTCAAATAAATTTAATTAATTATATAAATAAAAATCATTCATTATATAATTTATTATTATTTTAATATTATTATTGAGGAAAATATTTAAATAGATTATAATGTATGGTTTAAATAGAATAATTTAGGGGGAAATAAATAATGAAAAGTATAACCTGTTTTGTAGTTGGATTACTATTAATTAGTAGTTTTGCTGCATTAAGTATCGGTAAAGAAGCTATTAAATCTGAACATGTAACAATAAATTTTAATGACTATATAATTAAACAAGGAATATTTGAAAAAGAAACATATTTGGAAATAATTGTTGATGGTGCAAACGCAATATCAAACCATGAATCAAAACCTTTACTACCTGTAAATACCAACAAAATAACACTGCCTTTTGGAACAAAAATTATTGGTATTGAATGTAAAATTGGAGAAATTCAGAGTCAAGTTCTAAATAATAAAATTTTACCTGCACCAAAAAAAGTTGTTTTAGGTTCCGATGAAGTTAATCCAAATTATGAAATGAATGAAGATATCTATTTTAAAAATGAGTTTTACCCAAATAATTGGTTCAACTATTATTTAGGAGGTGGACTTGATGAAAATAATGAACATAAGACATTTCTAAATATTCGGTCATATCCAATAAGATATAATCCGGTTACAGACACAATTAATTTTGTATCTAAAATTGAATTAAAAGTAAATTATATTGAACCATTGGAACCAATGTTAACTGGTAATGGAGAATATGATATGGTAATTATTACCCCTGATAAATTATTAGATAATAATCTGGAGGATTTAAAAGATCATAAAAATAATTATGGAGTTCAAACAATTATTAAGACTCTTGAAGACATTTATAATGAATATAATGGTGTTGATAAACCAGAACAAATTAAGTATTTCATAAAAGATGCAATTGAAACTTGGGATATTAAATATGTAATGCTTGTCGGAGGTTTAACATCTCTTTTATGGGCAAACCCAAGAGATGATGTAGCTAAAGGAGTTGATGGCTGGCATCTTCCTGTAAGATATACACGTCTTCAAGAAACAGGAGGAACACATGATCCAGGATATATTAGTGATCTTTATTATGCAGATATTTATGATAGTGAAGGTAATTTTACAACTTGGGATTTAGATAGAAATGGTGAAAGTGATGGGATATTTGCAAATTGGAAATTTGGGGCTCAAAGAGACATTCTAGATCTTTATCCAGATGTATATGTTGGAAGACTGGCATGTAGAAATTTAAAAGAAGTGGAGATAGTAGTTAACAAAATAATTGATTATGAAACAAATACATATGATCAAGATTGGTTTAATAGAATTATTGGAGTTGGAGGAGATTCACATGATGACGCAGGAACAGATTTTTTAGAAGGTGAAGTTGCATGTGACCTTGTTTTTGAGACCTATATGAATTCCTTTACACCTGTAAAACTTTATTCTTCATATAGAACATCTGATCCTGATAATATACCAAGTTCTGAAAACATTATTAGAGAAGTATCAGAAGGTGCAGGATTCCTATTATTTGAAGGACATGGATCTCCAGGATCTTGGAATACTCACTGGCCCGGAGAATTTACTTGGGCGGATACGCCTGGTGGAATTACATGTTACGATTTTCCATCAACTTCAAATGAAGGGAAATATCCAATTATGGTAGTTGGAGGTTGTCATAATAGTCAATTCAACATATCATACCTTGGTACAATCCTATTTTATTATCTTAAAGATTCACCATATATGTGGACTCATGGAATTGCATATGCTGAATGTTTTGGATGGCATATGGCTAGAAAAATTGATGGAGGTTCAATTGCAAGTTTTGGTAATACGGGTCTTGGATATGGATCAACTGGTGATCATGGAGATTTGGATGGAGACGGAATTGATCTACCAGATACTGTTGAGGGAGTTGGAGGATATCAAATTGTTCAATTCTTTAAAACATATCATTCTGGAGTAGATATTCTTGGAGAAGTATGGGGTGGTGCTGAAGCAAAATATTTAGATACTTTCCCACCTATGGATGATCAGATAGATTGTAAAACAGTTGAACAATGGCCACTACTTGGAGATCCAAGTTTGAAAATTGGGGGATATTCCTCCTAATTTTTTTTTTTATTTTAAACTATTGAAATATTTTTTAATATAATATAGTAATACATCTACCACATGTTTGGAACCCTACTTAACGCAAGCACCGTTATCATAGGTAGCATAATCGGTTTAATTGTTAGATCTAGACTCCCAAAACGTATTACAAATACTGCATTTCAGGGAGTTGGGTTATTCACTATTGTTCTTGGCATTATGATGGCAATAAAAACAAATAATCTATTAATAATGATTTTTAGCATTGTTTTAGGATCAATAATTGGTGAACTTATTGATATTGATAAATGGATTAATGTCTTTGGAGAATGGCTAAAAAAGAAATTCAAATCGAAAAACCAGAGATTTTCCGAAGGTCTAACCACTGCATTTTTACTATATTGTATGGGCTCAATGACAATACTAGGTGCTATAGAGGAAGGACTTGGTGGACTACCAAATTTGTTAGTTGCCAAATCTATACTAGATGGTTTTTCTTCAATTGTATTAGCTGCAACTCTTGGAATAGGTGTTTTATTTTCATTTATCCCATTATTAATTTATCAAGGAGGTTTAACATTATTAGCATCAAATATTCAGAATTTCTTAACTGAAATAATAATAAATGAAATTACTGCTGTAGGAGGAATACTCCTTCTTGGACTTGGTATTACATTATTAAATATTAAAAAAATAAAAGTGATAAATATGATACCAAGTATGATAATAGTCGGTATTTTATCATATCTTTTTTTATAAACAAATTTTTTATAATTAAATATTCAAAATATTTTCAATATTGATTATTTACAAAATCAAGTCAATATATCTAAACCATACGCATCTTCAATCAATTCATTAAGCCTATCAACAAATCTTGCTAAAGGCCCTCCATCAACAATATCATGATCTACATTTATAGTTAAATGAAGATATTCTCGTATTTCAATTCTATTGTTTATTACACCCGGTTTTTTATTTATACCTCCAACCACAATAATTGAAGAAGTTGCTCCACCAAGCGGAATTGCCCAACCCGGAAATCTTCCTTTCATTCCAATTGCAGTTACTCCGACTGTACCTATATGTTTTTTTCTAAATAATGCGTTTTTTCTCGTTAAAATAATTGCAATTTTTTTTATAAATAAGGGGGAATCAAGAATTATTTTTTCAAATAATGTTAGATTTTGACCAAGAATTTGCGAGTCATTATCAATTTTCTCTTCTTGAACATCTCTAATTTCTTTAGTAATCTCTAACACATTTTTTGTATTAGTTTTTCTAATTATGTATGCCATTGTTATCTGCTTATCATTAAATGTTCGTTCAATAGGAATGGGGATATCAACATCATCAAAAGAAATGGTTTTTCTTCTACCATGTCTAGATGTATTGATTATTTTATTTTCACTTACAGCTTGACTTATACATTTAATTAGCCATCCAGTAAAAGAGATACTTTTGTTATGATTAATTTTATATTTACGAATAATATCTCTACCTTTTGTAACATCTACCTCAATAATACCATGAACACTATGTTTTCTTTTACCTTCTTCAACAATCAATACAACATTCTGTCGATTTTTTGCAAATGGTTTTGTCTCGTAATGTCCAATTTTATCCATAATTTTCAAACAAATAAAAATTCCTTATATAATGGTTAGTATAAAGATAATAATAACCAACTAAATTATAAATAGAAAACCTTAATAATAAAAAAATATCTGTAATTACATATTTATCAATTACATTAAAAATGGTGTTTAAATGGAAATTACATGCTATGGCGGAGCAGGAGAAATTGGGGGAAACAAAATTCTAATATCTGATAAAGATACTAATTTATTTTTAGATTTTGGAAAAAATTATTCCAAAGAGAAAAAATACTATGATCCACCATTTCTTCAAGCAAGATGTACAGAACACTTATTAGAATTAGGTATTCTCCCAAATTTATCTGGAATTTACAAACTTAAAGAAAAGTCTGGGTTAAAATTTGAACATGGAATTAATGGAGTTTTAATTTCTCATCCTCATGGAGATCATTATGATTATACTCGTTTTCTTAAAGATGATATTACTATTCATTGTGGTGAAGCATCTAAAGAGATTATTATGGCTAGAGAATGTTCAGGTACAAAGGGTCCAACTTCAGAATATTATATGTGTAATTTAACAAAATCAAAGGGATATGAATATTATAAAAAATATCAGACTTTTAGATCAGGGGATAAATTAAAAATTGGAGATATAAACTATAAACCAATTCATGTTGATCACTCTGTTTATGGGGCATTTGGATATCTACTAGAAACTAATCAGGGGATATTAAGTTATAGTGGAGATTTTAGATTACATGGGCCAAGATCTTCAATGACAATGGACTTTATTAAAGAAATGAAAAAAGAAGATATTGAAATATTAATAATAGAAGGAACAAATATTGATTCATCAAAAATTTCCTCTGAAAAAGAAGTAGAAAATAAATCAAAAAAAATTGTTGAACAAACAAATGGATTAGTATTAGTTGGTTTTTCGGCTGTTGACTTTGATCGTTTTATTACATTTTATAATATTTCAAATGAAACAAAAAGAAAATATGTTATAACAATGAAACAAGCATATATTTTAAACAAAATTAAAAAAAGTAGTACGATTCCCAAAATAACAGATGATAACATTTTTATTTTTGTAAAGGAAAAAAAAACATATAATGAATTTGAAAATGAAATAATGCGTATTGATGGACTTAAAACTATAAATTCAGATGAATTAAATAAAATTCAAAAAAATGTATTGATGGTATCTGGCTTTTATGATTTTAATGAATTAATTAAAATTAAACCTATTCCGGGCAGTATATATATTTTATCTCAAAGTGAACCATTTAATGAAGAAATGGAAATTGATCATGAAAAATTAAAAAATTGGTTGGAACTCTATGGACTTCCACTTTATAATGTTCATACATCCGGTCATGCGACAGCTGATGAATTAAAGTATGTTATTAATGAAGTAAATCCAAAAATTAATACTTATTCATACAGAAAGACCTTATTTATATAAGAGGTATATATCTGATTTAGATATTGAAACAATCGTTCCAAAAGAAAATGAAACAATAATAATTTAATCCCAAATTATAGTGCCTTTGTTGGAAAGTTTATATAACTCATCTACCAATATTTTTTTTATTGTTCATTTTATCTTAGGCTAATTCATCAAATATTTTTTTCCCCTCAGCGTAATTACACATATTTAAAATCTTTCATGAAGCTTTTGTTCAGATTCAATTTCTAAATATATTAAATCAATAATTTCTTCTTAATTTGTTTCAAAAAATCTTTCTCTTTCAGATTTTATTTAAATTTTTTTTTGAGATATCGTTATTCTCAATTCTCACTCCTTCCTTTCTTAATTGAATAATTTTTTTTTTAAAAAAAATACTAAGCTCGCTTAATATTATCTGAAATCTATCATTGTTTCCTTTTATTAATCATAATATTTTTATTCAAAAATTAATTACAAGGTGAATGATAAAATGAAAGCAGTTGTATTTGGAGGAGCCGGCGTTATAGGTAGTTGTTCGGTTGAATATCTCTCTAATTTAGATGCATTTTCAGAAATTGTTATTGCAGATATTAATGAAAAAGGAGCAAAAGAATTAATTAAAAAAAATCAAAAATTAAGCTTCATAAAAATTAACGCAAGAGATGATAAAAGTTTATTAAAAAGTTTGAACGATGCCGATGTTGCAATAAATTGTATCGGCCCTTTTTACAAATTTGCACCATTTATAATTGAGGCAGCTATAAATAAAGGAGTAAATTATGTTGATGTTTGTGATGATTATGATACTACAGAAATTCTTCTAAATCAATATTATAATGCTGCTGTAGATGCCGATGTTACTTGTGTTATTGGATTGGGGGCTAGCCCTGGATTAACAAATATGATAGCTGCATATGGGTCAAATCAACTCACAAAAGTTGAAGAAATAAAAATTTATGTTACAAGGAGTATTAATGAAAAAGCAGGTGCTGCAATACCATATCATATGCTTCATTGTTGGATTGGAGAAATTCCAATATATATTAACGGTCATTTTGAAAAAGCAAGAGGGTTAATCGATGGAAAGGAATATGTTAATTTCCCTAAACCATTTGGTCAAATCCCAGTATATTACTTTGGACACCCTGAGACTGTAACAATTCCTAGATATATAAAAGATGTAAGAAACGTTTGTTGTAAAGGATCATTCTTGCCTGTTGAATTTAGAGATGCATTACTTGATTTAGAATCACTAGGATTGATATCTGAAGATAAGATACAAGTTCAAGATCATAGTTTAAAAATAATTGATTTCACTGCAGCGTACATAGAAAAATTAAGAAATAAAATAAGTAATAATTACCAGAATAATCCTGAAGGTGGTTCAATAATGGTAAAAATTTTAGGTTTAGATGATTCAGAACAAAAAATTATTAAATATTCAGGAACAGCGAACATGCAACAAGGTACAGGAACACCTGCAGCAATTGGCGCGAAAATGATAATAGATGGAGATGTAAAATTAAAAGGAGTTTATGCTCCAGAAGGCTGTATGCCCCCAGAAAAATTCATTATGAATTTCTTTGGTGCTGAAGGATTTGGTGATATTTGGATTTCATTCACTCAAAAAATGTCAGTCGGAACAATATAAATTTATTATTTAAAAAAGAGATAAACTAATTTTTCAATTAAGAAAATATATTAGATATTCATTAAAAGTTGATATTTTATGAATAATAAAAAAAAAAATAATGGATCAGTAAAATATGAGGAGCATTTAACTAAACCCAATGAAGATGGTTGGGAATTAAATCTTATTAGATACTATTCTAAAAAAACCTTTAAAAACCCAATAATTCTATGTCACGGGCTTGCATCAAATAAAAATAGCGTTGATTTTGGTCAGTATAATACAACAAATTGGTTAAAATATAGTTTAGCATCCTACCTATCAATAATAAAAAAAAATGAAAAAAAATCCTTCGATTGTTGGGTAGCACAGCTAAGAGGTAGAGGTAAAAAAATTAGTTTCACACCAGATAAATACCCAGATAAATATAAATGGTGTGTTGATGACTATATTGAGAAGGATATACCAGCTATTGTAAATTATATAAAAAAATGGTATTTAATGAATAAAAAATATAATCCAAAAATATTTTGGGTTGGAAAAAGTATGGGTGGTATGATAGGTTATGCCTACGCTCAAACTAATAAAGGAAAAGAGAACTTAAAAGGATTAATTACAATTGGATCCCCAATGGCTTTTGAATATAACTCCTTACTTTTAGAACCAATAGCAAGATTAGCTCCAAGAAATATTTCGTTTCCTATCAATGTTTCAAAAATTTTAAGAAAAAACCAAATTTATATGAATACTTTTAAAAAAGCTGCAGCAAATCAAGAAAATATAGATTTAAAAATATTGGATAAATATATAGAAATTGGAATGGATAATACAATATCATCAAAAGTTCTAAATCAATTTTTATTATTTTATAGACATAATACATTCTGCAAATATCCAAAAAATCCATGGCTTTTTGACATAATTGGAAAAATACCATTATTTAAAAAAATAACATCAACATATAGTTATAAAAAAAATATGTATAAAATCGAAACACCACTATTAGCAATCGCAGGTAATGATGATAAAGCAGCTGAACCTAGAGAGGTAAAATTTTCCACAAATAATGTAAATAGCCAAGATGTTACATACGTAAATTATAGTAAAAAAAATGGTTATAGTGAAAATTACGGTCATCTTGATTTAAATCTAGGATTAAATGTAAAAAAAGAAATCTATAATACAATATTTAGATGGTTGAAACAAAGAAGTCAATAAATTTAAAATAATAATTTAAAGTTTACATCTTTTTGTATATAAATAATATAAGAATACCTGAAAAAGCAAAAATAAATATTAAAAATTCAAAGCCAGGTGTTAAAATTTCTTTATCAATATCTTTATCATTATTAAAAAAATAATTATCAATAACAAAATTTTCAAATGATGGAACATGAATTCCAATATTATTATTTGAAATATTATTTCCCATAATCGTATTTTGAGATGAAGTCCTAATATTTATAGCACAATATCCATTATCTGAAAAAGAGTTATTTTTTATAGTATTATTATTAGACATAGAATAAATACCGATTCCATTAAATGTATTATTATGAATAGAATTATTTAAAAATAAATTATTTGAAGAATTTGTTATATAAATACCACAATTATTTGATTCTTTAATTAAATTGAATTGAATCATATTATAATTTGAAAAATAAAGTGTTATACCATAGAAACAATTTTTTATTATATTATTTTCAATTATATTATTATTGGATGAACAGTTTATTCCTGAATTTGGAAAATAAATACCACTACTTTGAATTGAAAAATTATTTATTTCCACATTATCAGAATTAATTTTAATAACATTACCTGCCCCTCTTCCATTAATAATTGTTTTTTTATTATTTAAACCAATTAAAGAAATTGATTTATCAATAACAATATTTTCATAATACAGACCAATATTAACTAAGATAATATCACCCGATTTTGCGATATCAATAGCATCTTGAATTGAAGTAAAATTTCCATTTCCAGAAATATCAACTAAATAATATGATTCAGAATTTTCTTCAGCTAATCCAAATTTAGATAAGTAAAATTGCAAAAAAAATAAAATTATTAAAAATAAAAAAATATATTTAAAAAAAGGAAAATTAATATTTTTCATTATTTGATATGATATCTTTTATTATTAATTAATTTTTTTAACAAAATGTTTATATACAACCTTAATTGGATTTGATTATTATGAATAAAAAATTATTTAGCATTTTTACAGGGATTTTATTTATTTCAGTGGTTTTTTTAGGATGCATTGAAAATACTCAATTTAATATCAAATATGCCTCAATGGAGAATTTTATTCCAAAAGAAAAACAAGGTAAAATGATTTTTAATGTTACAATTAGAACAAATGAAAAAACCGAAACCGCGAGATTATGGATTCCATATCCCGTATCTAATGAATATCAAAAAATCACAAATTATTCAATTGAAGGTAATTATGATTATACTGGCATATTTCGCGAATCAAATTTTGGAAATATAATATTATATGCTGAATGGAAAAATCCAGAATTTTTTCCAAAATTAAATTTATCATTTGATATTATTAGAGGTCAAAGAATAAGAAAGAATTTTTCAATAAAAAATGATTTTATACCGATTGATGTTGAGAAATATTTACTTCCGACAGAGTTGGGTCCAACAGATGGGGAAGTCAAGAAAATTGCAGATGATATTACAAAAGAAAATAAAACTCTTTTGGAAAAAGCAATTGCAATATATGACTATCTGATTGAATATGGAGAAAGAGATGGAAATTTGACTTTTTGCGGGGATGGAGATGTCTGTAAGCTATTAAAGAATTTGAGAGGAAAATGCGCTGATTTTTCATCTGTTTTTGTTGCACTAACCAGAAGTGTCGGGGTGCCATCTAGAGAAATCTTTGGTACTAGAATCTCAAAAAACGGTGATATAACAGGCGCTTATCATTGCCATGCTGAATTCTATTTACCAGATTATGGGTGGATACCTGTTGATCCATCTGATGTTGCAAAAATTATGTTAAATGAAAATATGGATCTAGATGATGAAAAAATTAAGAAAGCTCGAGATTACTATTTTGGAAATCAAAGTGAAACTTATGTTGATCTTTCTACAGGTAGAGATATCATTCTAAATCCTCCACAGGAAGGAGGCCCATTAAATTATTTCATGTATCCCTATGCAGAAATTAACGGAGAATCAATAGATTTTGTATCTCAAGAATCTCTTAAATATATTGTATCCTTTATCGAAAATTAAGAATTTTTTTTTATAAAGATTTAATTTATATTTGACAAATTTTATCCGAAGATTTATTAGAGGATATCTACATTCCTTATGTTATAAGGGCGATATAAAAGATACTTAAAAAAATTTAAAAAATAAAAATGGTGAGGAACTATGTCGGAGGATTTTTCAAAACATTTGGAAAAAAGAATAAAGGAAATGCGGGAAAGAATGGCAAAATCTAAGCTACATGGAACAAAGAAAGGAAAATATTGAATTATTAATATAATAGATATAATTTTAAATATAATTAAAATATTTAATATTTATCTTCTTTTGTTAATAAATTATACATGTTTTCATAAAAAATAATTATCCATATCTGTTGAACAAAATTAGATTACATTGAAAATTTAACAAAACCCGACTAATTTTAAATGGGCTTATCCGAGCTCGAGTTGCCTTACAGTAGAGATTACTCTGGATTGTCCCCAATTTTTGGGGTCAACTCAAAGCCCGGTCCTTTTTCACTTTAAATCCTTTTTTTCTTTTTAAAAATTAAATTTTTTAGTAATACTTTTGAACAATATTTACATATAATTAATGATTATTAGATGATGACAGATGTTGGGGGAGACATTCATTGGATTATTCTTTATGGTTAATAATCGGTGGATCTAGTGCTATTGCCTTTTACATGGCTTGGAGCATTGGTGCAAATGATGTTGCAAATTCAATGGCTACTGCTGTTGGTTCAAAAGCTATTACATTTAAACAAGCTGTGGTTATTGCAGGTGTTCTTAATTTTATTGGAGCTGTTTTTGTGGGCCCTCATGTCGCTGAAACTATTAAAGGTAAAATCATTAATGTTGATATTATTGCACCCGAGATTTTATTACTTGGTTTCATTTCTTCTATTCTTGCTGCTGCAATTTGGGTTACATTATCAACATGGAAAGAGATGCCGATTTCAACGACTCATTCAATTATTGGAGCTATGATGGGTTTTGGATTAATTGCAGGTGGAATTTCACTTGTAAATTGGATGAAAGTTGGATCAGTCGCTGCAAGTTGGGTATTGTCTCCACTTGCTGGATGTGTATTAGCATTCATTATTTTTAAAATTATAATTAAACTAATTTTTGCAAAAGAAAATCCAGTTGAATCTGCTAAAATAATAGGTCCTTTAATTATTGGTGTAACAGCTTTTTTAATAACTTCATCTTTATTATTAAAAACATCTTTAGGGGATAGACTAAAAGTTTCTGATTTTGAAGTATTGTCAATTTCATTAGTTATAGCAGTTATTATTTCATTAATTGGTATAATTCTACTTAGAAAGATAAAATCAAAATCAGTTGAGGATTATAAAACAGTAGAAGGAATCTTTAGAAAACTGCAGGTAATAACATGTTGTTATGTTGCTTTTTCACATGGTGCAAATGATGTAGCAAATGCAATTGGACCTGTTGCAGGAATTATCCCTCTTGCAAGTACAGGAGAATTGAATCCCACTGCTCAAATCCCAACTGCCCTTTTAGCCCTCGGTGGTTTTGGAATTGCATTTGGTTGTATGACTTGGGGAAGAAAGGTTATGGAAACTGTGGGTAAGAAAATAACAAGTTTAAATCACACGAGAGGTTTTTCTGTTGAATTTGCAGCTGCAACTACTGTTCTCGTAGCTTCAAAACTGGGTTTACCAATATCAACATCGCATACTGTTGTTGGGGCAGTTATAGGTGTTGGACTTGCTAGGGGTTTGGAAGCTGTTGATATCGCAATTATAAAGAAAATTGTTGTTTCATGGCTTCTTACCTTACCTGTTGCTGCTTTAACCTCAGTGGTAATTTTTATATGTTTGAGATTTATATTATAAAATTATAGGATTGTGTGAAATTGATGGTTAAAAAAAGAGATCATTTTAGAGCCCCTGTTTCAGATACTTTTAGAAGAAAATCCCCTTTTAGACAATTACTTCTACATATGAAAAAAGTCAGAAAATGTATTGATATCCTTGGAGAGGGTTTAGTTATATATTACAAGGGGGATTATAAATCGTTTTCAAAATTATCTAAAGATGTATCAAAAATTGAACATGAAGCCGATTTAATAAAACGAAACATTAGAAATCATCTTCCCAAAACACTTTTTATGCCTGTTGATAAAGGTAAATTTTTATGGGCATTGAGAGAAGAAGATAAAATCCTTGATCATGCTGAAAATCTTGTTAAAATGCTTGAAATGAGACATACAAAGATACCAAAAGAATTACAAGATATGTTCATTAATCATTTGGAATTAGTTGTAAAAACAGTAAGTACTGTTGAAGATGCTGTAAAACATATAATGAATTTACTTGAAGCAAGTTTTATTCAGAGGGAAAGGGAACATGTTAAGCAATATATCTATCAAGTTCATCAACATGAGTGGGAAGCAGATCAGATTAAAATGAACATAAATAAAAAAATCTATGAGATTGAAAAAAAATTAGCCCCCATGGATGTTTATCATTTATTAAAAATCGCTGATTGGGTGGATGATATTGCTGATCATTCAGAGAATGTTGCAGATTGGTTAAGATCAATGATTGCAAAATAATTAATTATAACTGTTAAAAGTATATAAAAAGATATTTAAATATATATATATGAGCTTAGCCGAGAGTGCTATGTCTTAAAGGAGAGATTACTCTGGGTAGCCCCCCCCATTTTTGGGGTCAACTCAAAATCTAGTCCTTTTCACTTTAAAATCCTTCTTTTTTACTTTTTAATATTTTTTATTATATATTTTCCATTAGAAATTAAGGGAATGTTGAGTTTTATCATAATTTTTAAGTACATAACTATTTAACCTAATATATCGTATATAGTTATAGAAAAGAGTAAAGATAATAACTTAACTATTTCGTTTTTTCAAAATTTTTAAGATATTTTATTTTTGATTCTTTAATACATTCCAGACCTAAATGATTTGAGGAGGTGATATACAATGAACAATAATGCTAAAAAAATTCAAAAAATAATAAAATCAAGAAATACCCATAAAATAATCTATCAACAGTCAAAAATAATGAAAGGAAACTCATTTGTAAATTAGGTATTTCAACAAGCAAATAAATCTAAAATTAGGATAAACATGTTAAAAAATTGCAGATATGTATATTGTAGACAAAAATTTCTAACTTAAGAATCTTTAAAAAATTACTTGATAAAAGTTGGAACATACATATAAAATCTTCTTGATAATATACAAAAATTATCAGAATTGATATTTTTACTATTATGAAAAAATATGTAGAAAATAAGATGGTTTATATGAAAATAAAATGTTAATATTGTGGAAATATTTTAGATTATCAAGGTAAATCTAAATGGTATTTAGCTTGTCCAAAATGTTAAAATACAATAAACATTAAAGAATTAAAATGAAATGCTAGGAAAAGATGAAATAATGAAATGTCCATTGATTTTAAAAACTATAGAGTCGCAGGATTGCATTGAAGATAAATGTTATTTTTATAAATTAGATAACAGTAATTGCAAATGGATGGTGACTAAATGAAAATAATGATTTGCATAGAATGCGGTTATAAGATGAAACAACATGGAAAATTTGAATTCATATATTACTGCAACAATATTCTATGCAAATATAACAAGTCATTTGTTACAAGAAAGGGATTATAAAATGAATGGTGATAAAAAATTTAAGGAAATCTATGATAAATTTGGTGGGAGTTATAGCAAGATTATTGAAGAACAGCTTAGGATACTAAAAAGGTTGGAAAAATGCCGTAAGATACTTAATGATTAAACTAGTAAAAAATGAAAGTGATAAAATGAAATGTGTTTTGTTAGTTCAGGATCGGTAAGTCACAGTTTCAGTCTGTGACACTGAAACAACGGCAAATAGATTTATAAAACACCTTTCTGCGAGGGAGCTTCAGAAGAGGGAAGATTTATTAGTTGCTGATTTGATAAATGAAAGATTATATTATTAGAATTTATTTAAAATCTAGTCAAGATAATAAAAATTTTTTTACCTTATCTATATGAAGTTTTATTTATTCTTCTCTTCATTTTGGGACATTATCATTTCTTTATATGCCAATACATCTGAGATGACTTTATGTACATCGTCAGCTTGGATTACTACAAGATCGCCATCTCCGGCCATTGAAAGAGCTTTATTTGTTGCCTTCGTCTCATCTAGGATTATGGAATAGTTATTCTTTTGAAATCCGGTTGATAGGATGCCTTCCTCGACAAGTTTTGCTGTTTCTATAAGGGGTCTTTTCCTAGGGTCACTGTCTTTTATGATAATATAATCATATATTCCACCAAGCGTTTTTCCGAATAATTTTATATCTTCGTCTCTCCTGTTTCCTGTTCCGCTATTAACACTTATTTTTCTTCCTTTTGATATTGCAGGTAAAACCTTTGCAAGGGCTTTGAGTGCATGTGGATTGTGTCCGTAATCAATTATTACTTTGAAGTTTCCCACATCGAGGATGTTCATCCTTCCCGGCAGCTGTCCAATGGTTGTATTGAATGTAACAAGACCCGCTCGAATGTCTTCGGGATTTATCCCGAGGGCATAGGTTGCCGCGGTAGCGGCAAGAGTATTTTCGATATTAAAAATTGCTTTTCCCTCAATTGTCATTGGAATATCGATGACATTAGCCACCCTGTAATCCAGGGGATCTTGTTTTATTATGATCATCCCTTCTTCATCTAATGTTATGACAATCCCACCCGCCTCAAGATGTTTATCAAGAGCAGGATTATTGCGGTTAGTGGAAAATAGAATTATATTACATTTCAGTCTCTTTTTTTTATTCATAATATGGGTATAGTCAGCATTAAGTACCGCATAGCCGTCCTTTTTTACCGATTCAACAACAATGTTTTTGAGTTCTGCTAGTTCTTCGATGGTTTGTATTCCACCGTCTCCTAGATGGTCGTTTGATATATTAAGAAATACTCCCACATCGCATTCATTAAATCCTAAGCCTCTGCGAATGATACCTCCTCGTGCCACCTCTAATACAACATGATCAACTGTGGATTCTTTTAATATCGTCTTTGCTCCATCCGGACCTGAATAATCTCCAACAAATATTGTTTGGTTTTCAATGCTTATTCCTTCTGTACTTGCTGTTCCAACCACCTTTCCACAGTTTTTAAGGATGTGGGAAATCAAGCTGACTGTTGTTGTTTTTCCGTTAGTACCAGTTACAGCTATGATTGGCAATGTGTATTTTGAACCTGGGGGGAAAAGCATATCTATTACAGGCTTTGATACCATTCTTGGTCGTCCTATAAATGGTTGAAGATGCATTCTAAAACCAGGTGCGGCATTTACCTCGACAACACCACCTCGATCGCTTTTAAGTGGTTTTCGTAGGTCTTTGGCCACGACGTCGATTCCAATGATGTTGAGATTGATAATTTGAGATGTTCTCTCTGTCATTGCTCGTATGCTGGGATGAACCTCATCTGTTATATCGAATGCTACGCCACCTCTGCTGAGATTTGCGGTAGATTTTAAAGGTAATCTTTCTCCTTGTTCAAGGACTGACTCTAAATTAAGCCCTTTTTGTTTAAGGAGCCTCAGGGTCATAGCATCTATTTCAAGTCGTGTTAATATCTTCTCGTGTCCAATACCTCTTCGTGGATCTTGATTGACCTTATCAATGAGTTCTTTGATTGTTGATTTTTTATCTCCTATTATTAGAGTGGGTTCACGTCTGGCTGCTGCGGTGAATTTATTGTTAATAACGAGTATCCTATGGTCGTAACCCTCTAGGAATCTTTCGATTATTACCGTCTCATGGATTTTTTTGGAATTTGTAAAAGCTGTCTTTAAGTCTTTTGGATTGGTGATGTTTACTGTTATTCCGCGTCCATGGTTTCCTACCAAAGGTTTTATTACTACGGGATAGCCGATATTTTCTGCTAGTTTCAATGCCTCTTTGATGGTTTGAACGGTATTTCCTTCAGGAACGGGTATTCCTTCATTTCTGAGTATTTCTTTGGTAAGCATTTTATCATCTGCTATCTCAACACCGATAGCAGATGTATTGTCACACATCGCCGCTTGAATGCGTCTTTGATGAATCCCATAACCTAGTTGTACATAGCTTTCGGAATTTAATCGTATAAAAGGAATTCCTCGTTTATTTGCCTCGTCTACTATGGATTGGGTCGTAGGACCGAAGAGATGTTTATCGCGTATCTTTTTTAATTTGAGAATCTTGTCCTTAATATCGTAGCCTTTACAGGTAAAAAGCGATTCGACGATTTCTACGGCCATCTCACCTGCTTTTAATCCTACGGCTTCATCTCTATATCTGTAAACAACCATATAGATACCTTTTCTATCGGTATCTATCGTCTTTCCAAAACCAACCTCAAGTTTAACCAGGCATTGAAGCTCAATTGCTACATGTTCCACAATATGTCCGGCCCATGTTCCCTCTTTTACACGTTCAAGAAATCCCCCCTCGTACCCCTTGGAGCACCTGTGTTCCTTTAAAGTTGGGATAAGATTCACGATTCTTTTTTGTAGACCGGGGACTTTGTTTGAGGGTAGGGATTCGAGCTTACCGATATCAAGTTTCATATAGATTGTTGGATATCGACTATAGAGGTTCGGTCCCCTAAGTGCACGCAACTCTCGGATTTTAATACTAGCACCTTCCCATTTCAGAAGGAGTAATAAACTTCCTTTTTAACAAATTATATCCATGACCCTTTGCAAGTGTATGCACACACACATTCTCAACAGCAATGGCCTCCCCTAATTGAATATCAGAAATATTTGTATATCTGATGTGGCGCCCATCAAATATGACCGTAAGGCCATTTCCTATAGATTCAAGAAGATAACCTTGACGAATTATTACACCAGTATCTTCTCCAAGACCCAATCCGATTGTTCCTGGGTTACTAGTAACAATATCCATTAACCTGCTAAATCTTCCCCGTTTTATAAAATGGCTGTCTATTACCACATTTTTAACCAAACCTATTCCTGATGTAAGTTGAATTTTTCCCTTACGCAAGGCTTCGCTACTTTCACCCTCGTAGATCATGGTTTCTGACATGGCTGATGCCCCGGCACTTGTTCCGGCAATAATACACTTCTCATTGAAATAACGCGATTTAATATATTCCAACACCGGGGTACCGCCAAGGATACTGGTTATTTTTAGTTGATCGCCACCTGTAAAAAAGATGACATCTGCATTCTTGAGTTGTTCTATATACTCAGGATTCCTTGTCTGCTCTCTTGTTCTAATATCCATGATTTTAACGTTCATTACACCAATCTTTTTAAAGGCTGCAATATAGCTTGCAGCACTTTCTTTAGGCATGCTACTAGCGGTGGTAATTAACTCGATATATGGCTCTTTCTTATGAGTTAACAAAACAGTTTGTTTGAGAACATCCAAATCCTTATCTTTATCCTCATTACCTCCAATCGCAACCAATACGCTTTGGATTTTTTCAAAGTTTACTTCTGAGTTTTTCAAATAAGCTTTAGACATTGTACATATATAAGTAAAAGTTGTATATAATATCATTAGTCGAGGGATAGAATCAGGATTAAGCCAGCTATTAAAAAGTAACTGATTGAAAATCATTGACAATATCCATATTATCTCTCACCAAATTATTTTAAGATTGTTATCAATATATTGAATTAAATTTTTGTATGTTTTTCTTTTCTCTCCTTCTTACGTTTCTTTCTTTCCTTCTTTGTTAAAGGTCCTGGTTTCTTATCCGGAGCTACATCTCTTCTACCCTTTTCTTTACTCATACCACAATCCACCTTTATTCATATATATAAGTAATGGATATAAAATGTAGTTAAAATATTTTTTATAAAATTACAAAAAGAAATAAAATGATTTTAAATTTATATCAAAAAACAAATAAAAATCTATTAAATAATCAAATTTAAAATCTACTATTTCTACGCTCATTAAAAATTCCTTTCATTACACCTCTTTCCTCCCCCAATTTAAAATTTACATTCGTAGAATTATTATTTTTTGATAATACAAAGTTAAAGAAGGAAGAGAATAATAAAAGGTGAAGTAGATTTTCTTCATCCCTCGTCAATTTTTTAATTCCTGACATAAAATAAATAAATGATATACTTGGTATCTTTAATTCATATGCTTATTTTTGTTCATGGAATGTATTCCAATGCAAATATCTGGGATCCTATTATCAATTATTTTAATGATAAAAATTTTTCTTGTAAAGCTGTAAATTTGAAAGAAGGATTAAATCTAAGAAAAGTTCATT
>JAHWGJ010000028.1 GCA_020054475.1 Thermoplasmata archaeon
ATATTTCACTATCAATCATCTCTTCTTCTCAAAATGTTTACTTGGATTCGCATCCCGATGCAGACATTAACATTTGTAGCATTATTACTTGGTGATTATGATGGAAATGGGTAGTATGATTATTACATATATTCTTCCCTTTGTTCTAATTTTTTAATCACTTTTAGATATCCTTCAAGTTTTGGTTAATGTGATAGCCCCACCACTAGAACCTGTAAGTATCAGCTGATTATCTGTAGGAAATCTATAATCTAAGGTAATGCCAACTGATCCGCCTGATTCGGACGTAAATGTTATTTTTCCATCTGCAACAGCCCACGTATGAGTTCCGCTTAATGATAAGTCTCCTAGTTGACCCGTCACCGTTACCTTGTTATCATTATTGAAGGCCATGGTTCCGTCTCCACCGGAAGTTCTCCAGGTTCCAATAAACTTACTTTTTTCATCAAGACAACCGCTTAAGGTTATTGTTGTCAATATCACTAGAATAATTCCAACAACAAGGACAAATTTTTTTTGTTTTTTCATCTAAATACCTCCATTTATGATTTTATCAATCTTCCTACTTTTTTATAGACTACATTCTTTTATTTCATCTTCTTTTAATTTAAATTATTACTTATAATGGCCCTATGACAGTTGGCAGGAAGAAACTGACAACGGCTGCGATAACCCATATGATAATAGCTATACCTATCGCTTTCAGCCAGCCGATACTATACAACGCCCTAAGAGCAATAAGCCAGGCTATTCCTCCAACTAGGGATGCTAACCATCCTAACTCGGGGCGAAGGAAATAGTAGGCAGCTGCATATATTATTGCGCCTATAAAGGCAGCCAGTAAAGCAGTACCGAATTTTTCCTTTTCCCCAAATATTTTGGTTACGGCATAGATAATAATTGCCGATATAACAAGGCTTATTAAAAACACAATTATTGTTGCTAAATTTAAATCTATCATATATTCTCACCCTTATCTAAAATCAAAAAACATATAATTATTTATAAACTTTCAGATAAGTTCCACTATTATAGCTATTAGTAACCCTTATTATCTATTTGATTTAATCAGAATACGTCTGAGGGTTTCTAAGAGTATAAAATTAAAGTAGAAAGAGAATAATTTATTATTATGCTTTCTTATATTGAAAAACATCTTCAATTTTTACATCGAATGTCTCAGCGATTTTAAAAGCAAGCTCTAAAGAGGGAGCATATCTCCCCTTTTCAATAGCTAATACAGTCTGTCTTGTTACCTGAAGTTTTTCAGCTAAATCCTCCTGTGTTAAATCATGCATAGCTCTAAAAACCTTAAGTTGGTTTTTCATCAATATCACCCTAATTTTCTACTATAATATCCATAGAATAAACCATATAAAATAAGAAATCCACAAGCAGAATATGCAAGTACTGAGCCAATCAATTCAAAATTCTCAAATGTATCTCTTAGAATAAGCATTGTAATACTTATTGTTGCCATGATAAATCCAAATATTTGAACTGTTCTCATTGAAGCTTTTTGTGCAATAGTAAAAATTCTTTCATCTTCAATTTTGATATTTAATCTATGTTTCAATCCTACTAATATCGCCATTCCAAAGATAATCACGGCAAATGCTATAATCAAATTTTCAAGTATTACTGAAATTGCTACAACTACCCCAATAAATATTATCATTATTTTTCTACTTTTTGAATAAGTTTGTTCATTCATTTTAAACAACTCCTATGTAAAACATATATTACATTATGTTATATATACTTTACTTATTGTATATTTAACATTACATAATAAATTTGTGGTAATTTGATTATTTGTTCAAAATTTTGTAGCATTATTACTTGGTGATAATAAAAAGTAGAAGGAGTAAGAGAATAATTAAAGATTGTCCATTAAATATTTTACTCCCCGCTGCTGTAAAATCTACTTTTCTCTCAGGATTTTTCTCGTTTAAGAATACATTTTTTTCACCAATGTTAAAACCTATTTTAGCTGGATCTATATGATATCTTCCATAACTTAAGTTTTCAAATTCATAATATCCATTTCTATCCGTATATGCTATATCATCTGGCATATGGGAAAAACCCCAAGGTGATCCTTCCCAGAGTAATACTGTACTATTAAGGACATTACTACCATTTGAATATTGGATAAAACCATAGATTTTACCATTGTTATCTAATATTGAATTTTCATTAATTGAATTATTATCTTCAACTAATGATGAAAAAATCTCTGGAGCAAGAATTGCTACATCATATTCATCCAAACTCGAAGGTCTCTGTGAAGATGTATTTCTTAATGAGATGGCACTAACCCCAAATCCACTAAAGACTAAAATTATAGTTAATATAATTGAAAGGATTTTCTTCATATATTTTATTCCCTCCAGATAAATATACTTCTTAATACATATTTAATAATTATGTTCAATATTTTGTACAATATTTAAAAAAACAAGTTTATTGGGTTAACATTTGTAGCATTATTACTTGCTGATTATAATGTTGATAAAAAGTAGAAGGATGAAGAGAATAATCTAATTTATTAGTGGTCTTGTCATGGTAGTACAGTGGATAGCACCTAAATAATTAATCACTAAGTTGCTATTTATACCTATTATTTCATAGTCGGGCATTGCATTTTCATATATCTCAACTGCCATAGAATCTTCAACAGTATTATAATGTGGAACTAAAACAATTTTTTTACTTGTACCATTTATAATAAGAGAGTTAGTATAAGTTCAAATCGTACTTCTTTGTTCATCAGGATCACGAAACATAGGTATTCTAATAATATTATATCCCCTATCTAATAAAATTTGAGTATTATTTTCAAGAATCTGATAGTTTACATCAGTAATATCCTGCCATTGACCTACAAGAATAGTATTCTTATTTATCAATTTTGAAAACATGTCTATATGGCCTGTTCCCTCATCAGCTTGTGAAGTTAATACTAATACCTCGTCCAAACCTAAATATTGCTTTAAAATATCACTCATTTCTTCTAAGGCCATCCTTCGATTTCCAAATTCTAATGATAAGTTCGCAACCATTGCTAATCCTTGACCATCAGACATATAATTTCCACCCTGAATACACAATTCAAAATTAGTCTTAAAATCAAATTCAATATTGTTTTGAATACCATAAAAAGTGGGATAAATATCATCTATTACTCTATTGAAATGTCCAACATAATTAAAATCAACAATTGATAATTCACCATTCTTTTCAATGAAAAATGGACCATAATCCCTAATCCAAATTGAATTAGTTGGAGTAATTGAAATAGTTATATTATCAAGAGAGATATTCTCTTCATTTAGCTTGGAGATTACTCTATTTTTGTATAAATTATTATTAACATTTATTCTAACATCAACAGCCTTTTCTACAGCTCGAACAATATCAATAAAATAAGGTTCTTCCCTAATTTTTAGAAGAAACATTGTAGGTCAAGTAATCATTAGTTCATCTACTTGCTCATATTCAGCATGAGAAATAATTTCATTTGAAGTTGAAATTTTTAATTGATTTAATTTATGAAATACAACATCTGAACTAATTGTTGTTGAACAATTAATTTTAATTAATATGATAATCGTTAAGATTAATGTTATTTTATTGAATTTCGTTTTCAACAAATGATATACCTCTAGTTTTACCCCCTATAATTTTAATTTGATCTTAAAATTTAAATGTATTGGTAAAAATAATCTATTTGTAGCATTATCACTAGATGATTTTAATTTTAATAGTTAGCATGATTAATAGTTGATTATTATGTTGAAAGTTTGCTTATAAATCAGTATTAAGGCAAAAAATTAAGAACATCTATATTATTAGAATTTGATTAAATATGGGTGAGGTGAAATCGTTACTGATAACTTAGTAAAAATTTACTATAGGAGAATAAAATATGAATAAAAAAAGTAAATGTCCGGTAACGGGCAGAACAAAAAAAGCTATTGCCGGTGGGGGTACATCAAATAAGGATTGGTGGCCAAACCAGTTAAACCTCAGGATTCTTCACCAGCATTCACAAAAAAGCAACCCTATGGACAAGGATTTTAACTACGCGTATAAATTCAAAAAACTCAACCTGAAATCCCTTAAAAAAGACCTCTATGCACTCATGACTGATTCACAGGACTGGTGGCCTGCTGATTACGGCCATTATGGAGGGTTGTTCATACGTATGGCGTGGCATAGTGCAGGTACCTACCGAATGGGTGACGGCCGCGGCGGTGCGGGATCTGGAAACCAACGCTTACCTCCTCTCAACAGTTGGCCTGACAATGCAAATCTAGATAAGGCGCGCCGGCTGCTGTGGCCCATCAAAAAAAAATACGGCAAAAAGATCTCCTGGGCTGATCTAATAATTCTGGCTGGTAACTGCGCACTGGAATCAATGGGTTTCAAGACATTCGGTTTTGCTGGTGGACGTGAGGATATCTGGGAACCCGAAGAGGACATCTACTGGGGTAGTGAGGACACTTGGCTTGGTGATAAACGATATAGCAGTGACCGAGACCTCAAAAACCCACTCGCCGCTGTACAAATGGGCTTGATCTACGTGAATCCTGAAGGTCCCAACAGTAAACCGGACCCAGTTGCCTCGGGTCTCGATGTTCGTGAGACATTTGCGCGTATGGCCATGAACGACGAAGAAACTGTCGCACTCGTTGCCGGTGGTCACACATTCGGTAAGTGTCACGGCGCTGGTGATGCATCCCATGTGGGCTCTGAGCCCGAAGCTGCCGGTATTGAGGAACAGGGACTTGGATGGAAGAGCAGTTTTGGCAGCGGCAAGGGAGATGACACTATCACCAGTGGCATAGAAGGTGCATGGACACCCAAGCCAACCCAGTGGGATATGGGCTATTTCGATATGTTGTTTGGTTATGAATGGGAAAAGGTTAAAAGCCCTGCAGGAGCCTGGCAATGGGTCGCCAAGGATGTCGCCGAAAAAGATATGGTACCAGCCGCTCATGAACCCAAGAAACGCTATCCGCCAATCATGACAACCGCGGACCTCTCACTGCGTTTCGACCCGATTTATGAACCTATAGCACGTCGGTTCCACAAAAATCCAGAAGAGTTCGCCGATGCCTTTGCTCGTGCATGGTTCAAGCTAACCCATCGAGACATGGGTCCTCGATCGCGTTATCTCGGTCCTGAGGTTCCAGAAGAGGAACTTATTTGGCAAGACCCGGTTCCCTCTGTCGACCATGAGCTTATAGATGAACAGGATATAGCAGACCTCAAGAGCAAGCTTCTTGCCTCGGGGTTGTCGATTTCAAAAATGGTTTCCACCGCTTGGGCTTCTGCATCTACGTTCCGTGGTTCTGATAAACGTGGCGGTGCGAATGGAGCACGTATTCGTCTAGCGCCACAAAAGGATTGGAAAGTCAATCAGCCGGCACAATTAAGAACCGTACTTCAGACCCTTGAGAAGATACAAAAAGATTTCAACAGCGCACAGACAGGTGGGAAGATTGTCTCACTGGCCGATTTGATTGTCCTTGGGGGTTGCGCAGGTGTCGAACAAGCTGCGAAGAACGCAGGTCACGATGTAATTGTTCCATTCACCCCTGGTCGCACAGATGCGTCGCAGGAACAAACCGATTTGGAGTCATTCGCCGTCCTCGAATCAGCTGCAGATGGATTTCGTAACTATCTTAAATCCAAATACTCGGTATCAGCAGAGGAAATCCTAGTAGATCGGGCGCAACTGCTAACATTAACTGCTCCTGAGATGACTGTTCTCATTGGTGGTATGCGAGTATTGAATACCAACATTGGAAATTCCCAGCATGGCATCTTCACCAAGCGACCAGAGGCACTCACTAATGACTTCTTCGTAAATCTTCTTGACATGAGTACAACATGGAAGCCAACATCAAAAGACGAAGACATATTTGAGGGTCGTGATCACAAAACTAAAGAACTGAAATGGACTGGCACCAGAGTAGACCTAATCTTTGGTTCGAACTCGCAGCTCCGATCGATTGCTGAAGTCTATGGATGTGACGACTCGCAAAATAAGTTCGTTCATGATTTCGTAGCAGCCTGGAGCAAGGTAATGAACGCTGATAGATTTGATATTCCATAACCTAAATAAAACCGAATATTGGAATCTCAGAAAAAGAAATTGAAAAACTCGCAAACATTTTCCAAGAGGGAAAAGTAGAAAAAACAAAATAATGAAATTGTTTTAACATCATTTGTAGCATTATTGCTTGCTGAATATGATGGAGATGGATAAATTTAGTAATATCCTGTTTCAACACTTGTTACAGTAGTTAGTAATACAGTAATTAGTACAATAATTATCACTATTGCACCTAGGTACATTCCATAAGTTCCATAAGTATCTCCTTGTTTTTTTGCAACATAACCCAGTATTACTGCTAATATTCCAAAAATCACACCAATAACAATGCCATAAAGTCGATTATCTGCAAATGAATAGAAAAACCAACCTATAAAATAAAGAATTAGACCTAATATTCCTAAGATAATAGATGCAATCCCAACTTGAGAATGTTTATCTTTTTCTTCCATATACAATACCTTTCTATTATAATAAAGGAATTACGATTGTCTTATATAAGATTGTGTAAAATGTTGGGGAAATACCAAAGAATCTTGCTGATTATGATATTAATTGTTAGCATGATTAATACTAAATCAAATTTTTTCGATTATATAAAGAAAATCTGTTTTTGCTGTTGCCCCCATAAGTTGAAAGGTTGGTTTTGTATTTGGAATTATTGCCACGATTTCTCCTCTCAGATTATTTAAAAACTGCTTAAGTTTATCCTGGTCTTTTTCCATATTGATATCAAATCGATGTATTTCATATCTCATATATTATCTCCACCAAAGAAAATGTTAAGATTGTTTTAATAGTTTCTAAAAAATTTGTTATCGAAACATTTGTAGCATTATTACTTGGTGAATATAATGTTAATGGTTAGCATTTTTTAGATGTCATATATTTTTCGGCTAATTTATAAATACAAAATTTATATCTACAATTCAAAAGAGGAAAGTTTTATGGTAGAAAATGATGATAAGATTTGGAAAAAATTCTTAAAAAACCATTTTCAGATTTTTATATTATTTATAATAGCAGGTATTATTGCATTCATTTCAGCAGTTTATATCTTTTTATGGTTCGTTGCAGAAGCTCAATTAATCAATCTTGTACCAGAGATTATAGGTGAATGGACAATAGGATATTGTATTGCTTTTATTTTACATCTAATTTTCTGGGAATTAATCTATGTCGTAATACCAGTCATTATCTTTATAGCAGCTGTCTATTTCTTATGGTGGAAAAAACTCCCAGATGATGAAAGAAAAGAGTACAAAGAAGGAAATCTTTTCTCTGGTGGTAAAAACCACAGTAGAGATGCTGGAGGAATAATTACTTTTTTAATCAATATTTTCTTCTTAATCAAGATTTATCTTGATAATAACTGGGATCTTGCTTTTAAGGATTGGAAATTTAATTATCTAGTGAATTCTTATATATGGGCATTAATCTGGGTTTTAGTAATATTTGGAATTCCTATTCTTATTGGTGGCTCCTGGTGGATAATTCAAAAGATAAAAAAATAAATGATGGTTGCAACATTTGTATCATTATTACTTGCTGATAATGAGGAATAGAAATATGATTGTCATTAAATTCTTATGATTTCTATGTCATTTATTTGGAAAGTCCCAAACGTTTTCTAACAGTATATAAACTTAGGCAGATATTATCTGTTTTAAAGGTTGATTAAAATGAATATAAAAAAAGGAATGATATTAATAATAATTGGAGCAGTTACATTTGGAATGATGGCGAGTAGTGTTTCAGCAGATGACCCAGTACTTAGAGAGGAAGTTGTAGAGATAGATTCAGAGACGGCGGATTGGGCTGTAACGACTGAATGGAATGGTGACGAAATACATCCAAATATGGATACTACAATAGGTATTGACAAGGATGATGAAAGACCATGGGAAGATCAACCATTTTGGGATGACCCTGGTGTTGCTGAAGGTGATGTGATAATCGCACCAAATCCATACGCTGGAGAAGACATAATTCCATATGATGCATACATTGGAGAAAAAAGTTTAAATGGAGCTGATTCAACAGGTTCTTCTGGAGCAGCAGTTCTTGGAATAGTTGCAGGAATTCTCAGTTCTGTATTTATTATATTAATTATGAAAGGACACTAATATCCTTTCCTTAATTCTTTTTTTTATATTTCTCAAATATTGTAGCATTATTAATTGCTGATTATGATACACTGAATGTACTATCTGGTATATCTAAGAAAGAATAATTACTGAACTTGAAGTCCATCGTCATAGTGGTATCTTCCATTGTCATATCGATAAATGCTTTCAAAGGAACTCCTCTATCATTCCAAATCCATATTTTTATTTTCATTTGGCTTTCTCCTTCTAGTGGTGTGTATTGGATAATTGTTGCTTTTTTCCCATCAATAGTTTCTGTTTCAAAATTTGCAGAAGTCTGGTTATTAATGTAGTTTTTTATAAGAGCAATATCAAAATATTGTAATGATGTAGCAATAGAAGATGCTTCCTCTGTTGCCACAATATAATTACCAATTTCAGGATTATACATGTAAATACCTTCAGGACGTTGAATCACTGTAATTAATGTTGTGATACCATCTGTAACGCTTGTTATTTGTTCTTTTAGATATGGGCTTTTTTGCCATATTTTTATTGTAGCCGTTTGTACTCCAAATTCAGACATATGAAGAGAAGCATCGATTTCATAATACATAGATTCAATTGTTTCAGTTTTTGAAAGGATTGTTTGTATTGTTTCTGTTGGTGGAGGATTTGTTATGCTTTCTGATTTATCTGATGAAGAAGTATCGTTTGATGAGTTTTGTTGAGTACATCCACTTAATACAATTATGATAAATATTAACGTTATGAAAACTATTATTATCTGTTTCCTGATCATCACTAACTTCTCCTTTCTTTATCCATCCTTTTAAATTCCATTTACTATATTCGTTCTTTTCTTAAGTTCATTATATAAAAAATTAATCTGTAAAAATAGCAAAAATAAACATTATTAAAACATTTTTAGTATTTTTACTTGCTGATTATTGTACTGATAGATAGAATGATAATTACTTTTTTTTATATGATAAAACGCCCATAGAAATAAGTGATATTACTACCAAAATCGCTCCAAAATATGTGACATAACTACCTGAGAACTCGCTTCCTAATAGTAAACCTAATCCTAATCCACCAATGATGCCGATTCCTAAACCTAATTTTTCCATCTTTATCTATCCTCCAAATTTATAATTATATCTTCTCTACTATCATCAAAAAATCAACTTTTCCGGTAACGCCATAAATCTGAGGCAAACTACCTTTCTTGATATTAGGTAAAATAGATACAACTTCTCCTTTCAAATCATTTAAAAACTGCTCTAATTTGTTATATATGTCTTCCCCATGAACTTCTAATCGATGAACTCTATACTTCCTTTTTTTCATTATAAACTATAAAAACTTTGTAGTTTATTAATTCTTATATCTATTTATTTGAACAATCAATGGTTATATTCATTTCATTTTCATTAAAAAAACAATAATCATGGTGCAGTATGGACATTTGTAGCATTATTACTTGCTGATTATGATAGGGATGGTTTGAATTATAATAAGCAACTTAATAGCAATTTTTTTATACTCATAACAGATAATTAACAATTGTTAAGGAGGATACAAATATGAAGATAAATAGAAAAATTCAGATTCTAGCTATTCTGCCAATATTAGTTATTGCGTTGGCAGCAATAGGCATATCTGCAAATAGTATAATTAATCAAAAACCAAATTATCAACAAAATTCTACGTGCCCAGATAAAGAATAATGTCCACAACCATATTGTAATTATCAACAACAAAATAACTGCAATTATCAACAAAGATTTTGATGTGATTTTAGAAAATATTTAGATAATTAAGAAATTAAAAAAAACATTTAATTTTATTCATTAATATTTTTTAATGATAAAAAGAAACTTTATGATTAGAGTTTTATTAAATAGGTGAAAAAAAATGACTGAAAATTGTATTTGTTATGTATGTGAATCAAAATTTGATGAAGAAGATATTAAACACATTGAAATAAAAGGCAATATTAAAGATATTTGTAGGCAATGTGTAGATTCAATTAAAGGATTTATATAGCTAAAATATGATAAGGTGAAATAATGACTGAAAAAAAATTTGAATGTATAGAGTGTGGGAAACAAGTAAAAAGTTCAGAAAATAACCCTAAATGCTGTGGTAAACCAATGAAACAATTACCATTAGATATTTGTATTAATCCTACTGATGCTGAGCAAGCTCGAGTAATGGAAGATGATGAGCCTTGTGATGATGGTCGAGCTGGATAATTGATTTATTACAAAAAGATATTAGTTGTGAAATTTACAGAGAAAATATAAAATATTTAATGGAGGGATTTATTAAAAAATGGATGATATTTCCATTGTTTTATGTGGTGAGGCAGGTCAAGGTATTCAGACGGTAGAAAAATTATTTACAAAAATAGTTAAAAAAGCTGGCTTTAATGTTTTTTCCACCAAAGAATACATGTCTCGAGTTAGAGGGGGAAGTAATTCAACACAAATAAGAATATCATCAAAACCTGTATCAGCATATATAGATAGAATTGATATTCTAATACCTTTAAGTGATGAATCATTAGAACATGTAAAAAAAAGAATATCGAAAAAAACATTGATTATCGGTGAAGATAAATATATAAAAAATTCTAAAACAAACAATAAGATTGAAATTCCAATAACTCAACTTGCTAAATCTATTGGAAATATAATTTATTCAAATACTATAGCAGTAGGTCTATTATCATCAATTTGCGGTATAAATAAAAAAATTTTAAATAATACAATAGAGGAATATTTTATAAATAAAAAAAAGGAATTAGTGAAAAATAATATAAAAGCAGCAAATAAAGGATACGAAAACTGTTTGGAACAAATTAATAAAGATAAAATCAAAACAATTATTTCTCCCCCTAATAAAAAAAATGATAATATTATTTTAAATGGTGTTGAAACAATTGGTCTTGGGGCATTAGCAGGAGGATGTAATTTCATATCTTCATATCCGATGTCCCCCTCAACAGGTTTACTTACTTTTCTATCGAAACATTCAAAAGAATTTAATATAATCGCTGAACAAGCTGAAGATGAAATCTCAGCAATTAATATGGTGCTTGGAGCATGGTATGTGGGTGCAAGGGGTATGGTAACAACATCTGGAGGGGGATATGCTCTAATGACGGAGGGAGTAAGCCTTGCAGGAATGATTGAATCGCCTGTTGTTATACATTTAGGTCAAAGACCTGCACCAGCAACAGGTCTTCCAACTAGGACTGAACAAGGTGATCTCGAACATGCTATTTATTCTAGTCATGGGGAGTTTCCAAAAATTATTTTTGCACCAGGTACTCTTGAAGATGGTTTTTATCTTACTCAGAAGGCATTTAATCTTGCTGATAAATATCAAATACCTGTTTACATTCTAACTGATCAATATTTTATAGATTCATTTTACGATATCCCAAAATTAGATATTAAAAATATAAATAATATAAATCATTTTATTAAAACTGATAAAGATTATAAAAGATATAAAATAACTAAAAATGGTATTTCACCTAGAGGCATACCTGGCTATGGTAATGGATTAGTATGTATTGATAGTGATGAACACGACGAGGAAGGACGAATTACAGAAAACAGTGATATTAGAATTAAAATGGTGAATAAGCGTCTTAAAAAATTATCTGAAATCAAAAAAGAAATAATTCCTCCTGAGTTATATGGAGAAAAAGATTATAAGATTTTAGTTATCGGGTGGGGCTCTACATATCATATAATAAGAGAAGCAATAGAAAATATTAGTAGAAAGGATATTGCATTTCTTTATTTTAAACAAGTTTATCCTTTACATAATGAAACTATAAACTATCTCAATAAGGCTGAAAAAACGATAATTGTGGAAAACAATGCAACATCACAATTTTCAAAACTGATTAGACAACAAACAGGATATGAAATAAAAAATAAAATTTTACAATATGATGGCTCACCTTTCAGTGTTGAAACAATAATTAAAGAGATTCAAAAAATGAGGGAGAGTTAATTATGAATGAGAAAACATATGATGTGGGATTAGTTAATACTGCTTGGTGTCCAGGATGTGGAAATCACTCGATTTTAAATATCATGAAGCAAACACTATTAGAATTAAAAATAAAACCTGGAAATCTTGTTGTCGTATCAGGTATTGGACAAGCAGCAAAAATTCCACAATATTTTAAAACAAATTATTTTAATGGCCTGCATGGTAGAGCGCTCCCACCAGCAACTGCAATTAAAATATCAAATCCTAATCTTACAGTAATAGCTGAGAGCGGAGATGGTGATATGTATGGTGAAGGTGGAAATCATTTTATTCATGCAATAAGAAGAAATCCTGATATAACGAATATTGTTCATAACAATATGGTCTATGGTCTTACAAAAGGACAAGCTTCTCCAACCAGTGAATATGGTTTTAGAACACCTATTCAAATAAATGGAGTAGTATCAGAACCTTTCAATCCTATTTCAACTGCAATTGCTCTTGATGCTTCATTTGTTGCAAGAGCTTTTTCAGGAGATATTAAAAAAACAAAAAGTATATTAAAAAAAGCCATCCAGCACAAGGGATATGCAATTGTTGACATATTTCAACCATGTGTAACATTCAATAAAATAAATACATTTGATTGGTTTAAAGAAAACACATACTATCTTGATGATAGCTACAATTCAACAGATAGAATTGAAGCATTTAAAAAATCCATCCAAAATGATAAACTTCCTTTAGGTGTTTTCTATGTTAATAAAAATAAAAAAACATTTGAACAGAATCTAAAACTTCATCAACAAAATAATAAACCTTTATTTAAAAACATAGTCAAATTTGATAAAATATTAAAACTTATCTCATTAGGAACTTAATTTCATCTTTGTAACATTTTTACATGCTGATTATAATTTTGAGAAATATCTATCAATTATTTTTTTACAATTTATTTAAAATGAAATTTCTGAAACTGTATGAGTTGCATCTAATCCTAAATTATCAGCATCTATATTATCTATAATACTTAGGAAAATCTCTTGATAATTATCACTGTTACATTGTTCCTGTGGACCAGAGATTGAATCATATCTTTTACATAAAATCTCATTAGGATTATTTCCAAACAAAGTATACGAATAACTTGCATCAGGACAATTTCCCTCAACTACCCAAAATACAATTTGATTGTCAATAATAAATAATTTATTGGCGATATCTGCACATGTTGTATTTTTTGCCATATTTTTAAAAACATCGAATTCTATAGCAGTTTCATCTGTTTCGTAGAAATAAATTAAATAGATACCAACTATTACAAATAATATTACAATTATTGCAATAATTATTATTGATTTTGTTTTACTTATCATCTAATATATCACCATATTTTTAGAAAACAAATAATAGGATTCTTAATAAGTTTTTATAAATTGCATTATTACTTGATAATTATGATGTTAATGGTTAGCAAGATTATATTAAAAATGGGGGAATTATTATATCTGTTTTTTAATTATTGATATATTGAGAAATGATATATTGAAAGATAAAATTGTATTAATTACAGGTGCTACTTCTGGTATCGGAAAAGAAACTGCTAAAGGGCTAGCAATGTTAGGTGCAACAATTATTTTTACATCCAGAGATACTTTAAAAGGAGAAAAGATTAAGAAAGAACTCATAACAACAACTAATAATAAAAATATCCGTGTGTTAAAATGCGATTTAGCATCATTTGAATCGATTAGAAATTGTTGTAAAGAGTTCAAATCAAAATATGATAACCTGCATGTTTTGATTAATAACGCTGGCGTATGGGATTTTAAAAGGCGGGAATCAAAAGAGGGGATTGAAAACATATTTGCAACTAATTATCTTGCTCCATTTCTCATGACAAATCTTTTACTTGACATATTAAAAAAAAGTGGTCCATCTAGAATAATTAATGTAACATCTGGAATGCATTACGGAACAATTAATTTTGATGATATAGAATTTAAGCAGAAATTTTCAGGAGCGAAAGCATACAGACAATCTAAACTTGGATTAATATTATATACTAAGCTTTTAGCAAAAAAATTAAATGGAACTGGTGTAACCGTTAATACTGCCCATCCTGGGATGAACAAAACAGAACTTGGGAGAGATGCAAGTGGATTTTCAAGAATGATATTCAAAATGATGGGGAAAGATCCTAAAATAGGTGCTGAAACATCAATATATCTGGCAAGCTCATCAGACGTTAAGAATATTTCAGGAGAATATTTTGCAAAGAAAAAAATCAAAAAATCATCAAAAGAATCTTATGACATGATCCTAGCAAAGAAATTATGGGATCTTAGTAAAGAATACTTGGAAAAATCCTAGCATTATTACTTGCTGATTATGATTTATATATAAATAATGGTTAGAGTAAATATTGAAAAATCGGTAATCTTTCTTTTAATCTAACTAACCAAGAGTTGAATTCATTTGAATCTTTTTCCTTTACAACAGTGATTTCTAATGTTCCCCAATCACTCCAAACTCCTGGATAATCCTTAACCTTGGCTCTTATTGAATAATCACCAGATTTTTTCCATTTATGTTTAATCCCTATTGTATAACCAGATATCCATCCCTTAAGACAACTCGTTCCTTTATAATTCTTAGTTAAATTTGTACCATCACCAAATATAACAAATAGTGATACAAGACGAATATCCTCAGGGTGAGAAATTGTAAAATTATAGTTGCAATCCCCCCACACCTCACAATTTGCGGGTCCCTCAATATTTGGGGGATTTGGAGGAATAATATTATTATTTATTGCAATATTATATTCATAATTATTATCTACATTATTATCGTCTATTTCAAAAGAAATACTATTAGATGTCAAAAGAGTAAAAGAAAAAAATATTATAATAAGTCCAATTAATTTATTATTCAATTTAAATACTTCCCCCTACATCAAAATAGTTCTAACATATAAAATATTTTTTAACACTATTACTTGCTGATTATGATGTTAACTAACATCATATTTTGAAGCACTTAATTCTCAAAGAGACGAAATAAATATTTTAATTATAATGGTAAAATTTCTATAGAAACAACCATTTTTAACCAGAGATTTGAAGAGGTAATAATATCATCCCCAATAAATGCAATTCTTAACGGTCCAACTATATTTTCAGAATCAAATTCAGAATATAATAAATCGTTTTCTTTATAGGCAAGAATCATGACCGCGGTTTCATTTGATATTATATCTCCATTTTCATCATAAACATCCACATAACCAAGGGTTTCATTTTTAGAAAAAGTTTTGTTATATCCATCATCAGAAACGACAGAAAGATTGTATTGATCAGGAATATTAGGGATTTTATCTAATAAAGTTGGTAAACTAACGCCTTTATATTCAATTATATCGCTAATTACAACAGATTCTGGAAGAAGCTTAGTTTTGATATAACCTCCGGTACCAGAAGAAGTTTCTAGTAGTTCAATATCATCAAGAGAATAATTTAACTTATAATCATCAAAAGTAATAGTTAAAAGAACGGATGATATAGTATCCTCATTAGATTTTTCATTATTATCAATACAGCCTATAGTCAATATTATAACCATCAAGAAAATAAGTGTATACGATAATATAAATCGATTTTTTATCATAAGACCTGTGCATTAATGAATGTTATAAAAATATTACTAATATGCTTTTGATATAATCTTTAAAAAAAAAAGAAAAAAGGAGAAGGTTTATTGATATCTTTTTTATATTTGTGTAAATATCAATAGTTGAGTACCTTCAACTTCTGATGAAGCTACGCCTGCAGTTACGCTAATAGTTATTGAACCTAATCCAATTATCATTGGTAGGCTTATTGATGTTTCTCCACCAGCAGGAATTGATATTGTTCCAGAGGCTTCAGAGTTTATGAAACCTAGTATTCCACCAGTTGCACTCATCGTATATGCTACATCAGTGGCATCGCCTGTACCAGTATTTTTAATTACTGCATTTACTCCAATTCCACCGGATATTGAGTCAATCTCTACAATTGGAAAACTTGCTTGTATTGGTGCAAAATAAATGATATCCTCTGCCTCATACATTGCTCCAAAAGCACAAATATCATTTGAAAAAACAGGTCCTTCTTCTGAATTTTCATTTGGGCTTGTCCATGAAGCACCACCATCTTCTGTAACTGAGGTATAAAGTACTCCACCTTTAATATATGAAACAAAAGCAGAATCATCACTTGTATGTACTATTCTAGGTTGTTCTCCACTTGAATCAATTTCAACTTCATTAATATTATTTAATCCATCATTGGAGTAATATGCAATTATTGCACCATCTCGTTCTGATACAATTATTACATTATCATTTAAAGCTGAAATATCAACAACATTATCATTACCTGATGAATTGATAAAAGTTTCAGATGTATCGTCATGAATTGGAGATCCACTATAATCTCCCCATACATCAAAATTCATAATGAAAATATATAGATTCATATCTGTTGATGTGCCATTAAAATCATTATAGTTGTATACTGCATATCCCATATTATTTCCTTGATCAATGTCAATTCCACATGATTCGCCACCATGAAGAGGTCTCATCCAATAAATCCAAGCCATTCCCGTATCATCATTTTGATAACTAAACATTGGTATTTGTGAACCAACTTCACCATGATCACCTATCATAGCAAATGCTCCAATAGCCCATTCATTTATCTCTGGATCTGAATCTATATATCCTGCAACTTCAACATCAATGAAATTTGTATATCCTGCTCCAACGTCATTCCAAGTCCAATACATTCCATCAAAGCTACCATCAAAGTCATTTGCATTAAAAAAGGTTTTAAAAGTTGCACTTCCATCGTCTGAATATGGGCTTGGAACAAAACTTGCCATATATCTTCCATCACCACATCCATCGATACTTGGTAATTCTGGCGGATCATCTACTGACCAACCCATGCCACCTTCCCATGTTTCTCCAATATCTAATGAATAATAATAATAGACATTATTTTGATCCCATGAGTAAGAAGCACCACCCATTGTTGATCCGCTATTAGATACAGCAGGTGTTATTCCATCAAATGCAGGTATATCCAATGTACCAATTGAGTCAGATGGATTAATTTTTGTTGGAATTTTTGCTTGAGTACTATCCAGGTTAAAATTAGTTGTTTTATGTTTCTCAAAATATAAGGTTTTTTCTTCATCAAATGAATCCTGAAGCATTGCAGCCCCCGAAATCGAAATCATCAGCCCCGCAATAATCAAAGTTATTGCATAAGTTACAAATTTCTTTTTATTCATTTATTTGTCCCCCTTTTTATTTATATTATTTTTTCGGTTTACAAAATATATTATAATGAATACTTTGCCAACATATAAAAATATCGGTAAATTATAATACTTATAATATCATAAAATCAAGTTCATTTAATTTTAAAGAAAAAAATTTATTAAAAAAGTAAATTCAAAATAATTGTAATATAATATCAATTACAATAATGGCAAAAAGCAAACTAATTAAAAATGCTGACAAACTAGCAGGATATACAGCATTCATATTAATCTTACTTGGAATAATACAAATATTTTTTGGAGAATTTATTTCAAAAAGTATTGCCTTAACAGCAAATGGTATTGATTGTATCGGTGATGGATTTGTATCTGCAGTTGTTTGGATAGGATTAATGTATTTTAAAAAACCAGCGGATCAACGATTTAATTATGGTTATTATAAAATGGAAAATCTAGCCTCAGGTTTAGCCGCAGTTTTTATGATAGCTCTTGCAATATTTATATCATTTAGATCATTTGATCAATTAATAAATCCACATCCAATAGAAACACCCCTAATAGGAGCAATTTTAGCATTAATAGCTGCAATTATAGCATTATCTCTAGGAATATATAAATATAAAAAAGAAAAAAAATCAAAAATGAGTTCGATTAGATTAGAAGCTTTTAATACAATTAAAGATGGTGTAGCATCAAGTTTAACAGTAATCGCTCTAATTTTATCATCACAAGGCATCTATATAGCCGATGGAATAGCAGGATTCATCATAGCAGGAATTATTGTAACAATTGGTTTTGCTGCGATAAAAGAAAGTAGTTACATGCTTATTGACGCTTGTAATGGTGAATGTATTGATATAAAAACAAGTATAAGACAAATTGCTGAAGAATTTAAAGAAATACATATAGCACATATTGTCAGATTAAGAAAATCTGGACCAATTTTTCAGGGTGAAATGGAAGTAGAAGTACATGAGGATATGAAAATAAAAGAATTTAACATATTAAAGGAAGATATTATTAACAAAATAAAAAATATTTTTCCTGAAATTGAAAGCTTAACAATTACTGCAATTACAAAGGAGAAGATTATAAAAAAATAAAAAATTTATTGATGTGATTATAATGATGGATGTTTTTCCAAATTTTATTAAAAAACTTCCCAAGGTTTCAATTAAGCTTGAAGGATGTGAAGCTTATTTATTACAATCAGAAAAACAGCAAATATTATTCTTTAAATTCAATAAGGATGTTGAATTACCGGAACATAATCATGAAAGTCAATGGGAAATTGTATTAGAAGGAGAGGTTAATGTCTGGATAGATGGTAAGAAAAAAAAATATACTAAAGGAGATAGATTCTACATTCCATCTAAAACTCCTCACAAAGCAAAGATCTATAAAGGTTATTCATCAATTGCAATTTTTAATCAAAAAGATAGATATAAGAGAAAAAAATAATATTTTAATAAACTATTATTTATATTTATATTGAAATGAAAATATTTATATAACACTCAGTGGATTTCATATTGCTAATTATAAATAATATTAATTTGGGAGAGGTATGATAAAAATGAAAAATAAAATAAAAATGATAATTTCTTTGATTTTCTCAGTAATATTGATATCAACATCAGTTGCTTATGGATCTGTAACTAATTATCAAAATTACCAAAACAATATTGAAAATAACATTGTAGTAAATAATGTTAATTATAATCAAGACCAAATTGGGGAAGTGACAAAAAAAATATGGAATGAAACTTCAGCACAATGGGAAGATTCTATAAATGCAGATGTTGGAGATATTTTAACTTTTAATATATCAGTTACGTACATTCCACAATATTGGATTAGTTGGATGGTATATCATATTAAAGTTAATGATACTCTACCCCCCTGTCTAAGATATATTGAAGATTCAGGGATAGTTTATTGGAATGGAAATGAATTTCATGGACAAAGCGGGATATCTGAATTTTTTAATATAATATATTGGAATTTAAGTGAGGATCATCAAGTTCAGCTATATAATACTTCAAAACCAACTCTATCAACATATCCAGATAGTTTTTATATCATTTATAATGCAACAGTTATTGATTGTACAGATCAATGTTTCGAAACAAATAATGTTAAAGTTAAAGGTTGGGAAACTTGTAAAACTAGATGGGTTTATGGTGAAGCAAATTCAATTATTCAAATTGAATGTCCAATTCCATCTATAGATGTAGAAAAACAAGTATCAAGAAATGGAAACGACTGGTACGACTCAATAGATGACAT
>JAHWGJ010000006.1 GCA_020054475.1 Thermoplasmata archaeon
TCCATTCCCTTTGGACCCAATGTTGATTTTACAGCATCCGATATTGCCATTGCTGCCATTATATTATTTGATCTAGCGTCCTTACCTTTTTCCCTTGTTGTTCCTTCGCTTAAAATTATTATTGGTTGTTTTCCATTCATCATTTTTTAATCTCTCCAATCATCTTCTTCATCTTCATAGTCTTCTTCGTCTTCCTCTTCTTCAGGTCCAAATTTTTTTATCATTATTTTCACCTCATTTTTAAGTTTAAATAAAATCTATGTTTATTATCATATTAATAAACTGATATATCAAATTTAATCTTGCTTTACAAAGAAAAACACTCTAAAAAAACTGAAAAGCAAAGGTAATATTGAATAATCTTGGTTTATTATCAAAGTATAAGGGAAGGAATATTATAAGAGTCCATTTATTTGTCTCCAGACAGGTATGGCCTATCTCCTCCATTTCACCAATAATTATATTTTTTAATCCTTCCCTTTCTCCTTAATAAAATAAATTTATAATTATTAGTTGCCGCTATATCTTATTATTTAAAATTGTCCGCTACCACAATAGTGACATATACTGTCAATTTCTTCAATATAATCAATTTTATTTCTACAATTTATACAGATATATCTGCTCATCGTTTGTTATACTCTTTATGTGCTACCAAGCAATATCAAATATCTCATCAAATTTTCTCCTATGATGATTGAAATATTTGGTGCAATATTGTTTATATACAATTTTTTCCTTTTTTCTCTTTAATACCAGTTTATGAAGTTTTCTTGTTATTTTAGACATTTCATTCATAATATTATTATAAATATACATTTTACAGATTTATAACAATAATTCTTAATTTCTGGATATTTTTCATTAAAAAAATTGATAATCAAAGGATAATGGTTATATACTTGAGAATTTTATTAAAACTTAATAAGACTATCAAAAGATTGAATAAGTTGAAAAAATAATGTCAATTTTTTGGTATTGTAATAAGTGTGACTCCGAATTTAGGGTTCCAAGAGTAGATACAAAAACCGATGAGTTATATTGTCTTTATTGCGGAAGTAAACAAATTGAAAAAAGATGATGGAAATGAATGCAGATCAAATGGAAAAAATGATTTGTAAAATATGTGGAGATGCGATGAAACAGCATGAAAGAGTCAATTATATCTATTATTGCATTAATATCTTTTGTAAATATTATAAGTTATTCATTACAAAAAAATATACAAAAAATAAATCCATTTTTTAAATTCTTTTTTAAAATAAACAATGAAATTATAGAAATTCATCATCGATTATTTTATACTTGTCCTTTCTTGCTTCACTAATAATACCATAAAGTAATAATCTATCTATTGATTTTTCAGTTTTATTTAGATCTACTCCTTCACTCTCAGCAAGCTTCAATATATCATTACGTGGGGCTAAACCTTTAGGGTTTCCATCTGAAATCCCGCGGATTATCTCCTTAATTGATATAATCTCCCCAAATCTTGTTTTAATTTCATCACCTGAAATCTGGTCAAGTTCCTCCTTGAGCGTATTCCTAGTATCAATTACATTTTCTATGTATTTCCGAAATCTAACATTTAAAAAATTCTCAAGACTGATATTATATTTCTCTGCTTTTTCAATCAAATCTCTCCTGATTCCCAATTTCATTTCTATTTTTTCAGTTTTCTCCATATTAATCACTTAAATTAAATTTTATCTTACAATCATGACAGAGCATTTTGCATGTCTTAATACTTTCTCAGAAACGCTTCCTATCATTATTCTTTCAATATTAGAATGACCTTTACTACCTAAAATAATCAAATCATTCTGATTAGCTGATTTGATAATTTCATCATAAGGTGTACCTCCATCAATTAATTTTGTTGTACATTTTATATTCATAGATTTTCCAATTTGGTCAATTTCATATAGATATTCTTCAGCTTGTTCTCTTCTAATTTTTGTAAACGAATGAAAAAAATCATGATCTTTAGAATAACGGAAAGGATCTAAAACGCAGATAATAATAACTTCTACATCAATTTTTTTAGCGATAAAAAATGCTTTTTTTGCAGTGATTTTAGCAAAATCAGATCCATCTATTGGAAGTATTATCCGTTCAAATTCTTTTTCCATGTTTTTAAGATATTTCTAATAACTATTTATATTTATTTTTAATCAACCAAAGCTTATTATAAAATCAAAATTTTTTAGTTTATTATTGATGACTATCGATCCAGGGGGTTAGTGTAGTATGATATACCAATCAGCCCTTTTACTAAATATTTAAATCACCTAGATTACATTATGGATATTGATGATGCATAGACGAAAATACCAGCAAAATGCGCTCTAATTCTCCACATTTTTCATATTAAATCAACAATTTTTAGTAATATTACATGTTATAAATGTCAAAAATCTTATTTCAAAAGTTACATTCGGAACTACTGCATTAATAGAAACATTTTTATAGTAGTGCAAATATAGTGTAAGATGTCTTTGTAGAAAAATTTATATGATTTATTTAAATCATATGGTTGGAATTAAATAATTTGGTGAGATTTATATGATAAAAAGAGAAGTTTTATTAAAGGTTTCTGAAGCATTTCAACAAGATGTAGGTTACGGAAGAGCTCGAATTGATTCTCAATCAAGAATGGAACTTGATTTGTCTGTTGGAGAAGTTATTGAAATTGAAGGTGACAAAATAACTGCAGCAGTAGTCTGGAGAGCTCACCCATCAGATGAAGGTAAAAAAATAATTCGAATTGATAATCTTACAAGAAAAAATGCAGGAGTAGGCCTAGGCGATACAGCAAAAATAAGGATTGCAGAATTAAATGAAGCAAAACAAGTAGTTCTAGCTCCATTATTACCAGAGGGACAAAGACTTCATGTGGGAACAGGTATTGAAGCTTTAATAAAGAAAGGATTGTTAAAAAGACCTATAGCTAAAGGAGATCGGATAATTGTACCACATTCTGCTTTGTTTTCATTACCTTTTGCAATAATTAATACCTCGCCAGGAGGAATTGTTTTAATTAGCGAAGGTACAGAAATTAAAGTTAAAGAAGAAGCTGCAAAAACTCTCGAACCAGAAGGACCTAGAGTAAGTTATGAAGATATTGGAGGGCTAAAGGAAGAATTAGAAAGAGTAAAAGAAATGATCCAGCTCCCAATAAAACATCCAAAAATATTTCATAGATTAGGGATAGAACCTCCTAAAGGTGTATTACTACATGGCCCCCCTGGAACTGGAAAAACTTTAATTGCAAAAGCAGTTGCTAATGAATCTGGTGCAAGTTTCTATACAATAAATGGCCCTGAAATTATGAGTAAATTCTATGGTCAAAGTGAAGAAAATTTGAGGAAAATATTTGAAGATGCTGAAAAAAACGCTCCTTCAATAATATTTATTGACGAAATAGATGCCATTGCACCAAAGAGAAGTGAAGTACATGGAGAAGTTGAAAGAAGAGTTGTATCTCAGTTATTAACTCTTATGGATGGATTGAAAGGAAGAGGTAAATTAATTGTTATTGGTGCAACAAATATTCCTGATTCAATGGACCCTGCATTAAGAAGACCGGGGAGATTTGATAGAGAAATAAGAATTGATGCGCCAGATAGAGATGGTAGAAATGAGATTCTTCAAATACATACAAGGGAGATGCCAATAAGTAAAGATTGTGATTTGGAAAAATTATCGGATGTAACCTATGGATTTGTTGGTGCAGATTTAGCCGCATTGGCTCGAGAAGCCGCTATGAATGCAATGAGAAGATATCTACCTGAAATAGATTTAGATAAGCCAATACCGGTTGATTTGCTCGAAAAAATGGAAGTATCAATGGATGATTTTAAAAATGCACAAAGAGGAATTGAACCTTCTGCTATGAGAGAATTTTTTGTTGAATTACCAAAAGTAAAATGGACTGATGTTGGAGGTTTAGATCAAGTAAAACAAAATCTTAAAGAATCTGTAGAATGGCCTCTATCGCAGCCTGAAATATTTGAAAGAATGGGCATTACACCGCCAACAGGAATATTACTTTATGGTCCACCAGGTACTGGTAAAACACTCCTAGCAAAAGCAATTGCGAATGAATCAAAAGCTAATTTTATATCGATTAAAGGACCTGAAGTGATGAGTAAATGGGTGGGTGAAAGTGAAAAGGCTGTTAGAGAATTATTTAAAAAAGCTAAGCAAGTTTCCCCGACAATTGTATTTTTAGATGAAATTGATGCAATAGCGCCAAGAAGAGGGGCTTATTCTGGATCTCATGTTACTGAAAGTGTTGTTAATCAGATTTTAACAAGCATTGACGGTTTGGAAAGTATGGAAGGTGTAATAATTATTGGTGCTACTAATAGACCAGATATATTAGATACAAGTTTACTAAGACCCGGTAGATTTGACAGATTATTATTAGTTCCTGCTCCAGATTTTGAAGCAAGAAAAGAAATATTTGAAATTCATACAAAAAATATGCCACTTGATAAAGATATATCATTAAGTGAATTATCTGACAAAACAGAAGGTTTTACTGGTGCGGATATTGAAGGTTTATGCAGAGAGGCTGCAATGTTATCTTTAAGAAAAAATATTAAATCTAAAAAGGTTGTAATGGATAATTTTGAAAAAGCCATGTATTCTATAAGACCTAGTATAACTGAAAGTGTTATTAATTATTATAAAGAAATTTCAAAAGATTTGGGAGCTGGAGTATCCAAAAAAGATAAAAGCGAAAAAGATATTCAATATACATAGATTAAAAGTTAACATAGGATGGAGAAAAATGAAGATAACTGAAGATGAATTGAGAGGGAAAACTGTAATGAGTGAGGAAGGTTTATACTTAGGTATTTTAAGAAATTCCACCGTTGATGAAAAAACAGGTGAATTAATCAATTTACTAATTGAACCTTCAGACGATGTTGATCCTAGATTATATCATTTGGATAAAAAAGGACACCTAATTTTTCCTTTCAGCTCAATAAAATCCGTAAAAGATGTAATTATTATTGGCGCATAGCCAATATTTCTTTAATTAAAACATTAAAAATTTTTTAAATATTTATTTAGTTTTTTATATGTTAATGAATTTAGGGGGAGACCCCTATGTTTCCACTGGAACTTAATATTAATTTCAGTATAAAAAAACAAAAAAAAGCTTAACGTTAGTATTGATAATTACGTATTAAATTTTTAATATTTGAATGTAACGTTATTTTAAAATATATAATTATAAAGATTTAATTAAGAGTTTACCAAAAATTTATTATCTCCAAACGAAATAAGGGGTCTTCCTTATCATAATGAATTTAATAATTATATTGGGGAGTTCTAAAAAAAATTGGAGGTGGTTTATTTTCCTAAAAAAATAGTTGAAAGTGATATATTCGGTAGATTATTAAAATCTGATGGCCTTTTTATAGATAGAGAAGCAATGAGGCATACATATATACCTTCAGAATTACCCCATAGATTAAAAGAAATTAATGATATTGCATCAGTTATGGTACCGGCGTTACGGGGGGAAACACCATCAAATATTTTTATTTACGGTAAAACTGGAACAGGTAAAACCGCTGTCACTAAATTTGTCGGCCAACAATTAATTAATAAAGGAAAAGAAACAGGGAAATCAGTAAATTTTATTTACATCAACTGCGAAATAGTAGACACACAATATAGGCTACTTCAAAACATAACAAATCATTTTATCAGTGAATGGTCAGAAAGAGTTCCGTTTACTGGTTGGCCAACAGATGAAGTATATTCAAAATTAATAAAGCTAATAGATAAAAACGGCGGCGTTACTGTAATAATATTAGACGAAGTTGATAAACTAAAAGGAGATGAAGCTCTTTATAATCTATCTAGAATAAACAGTAGTTTAAAAAATTCTAAAGTATCCATTATTGGTATTTCAAATGATTTAAGATTTACTGAGATATTAGACCCAAGAGTAAGATCTAGTTTAGGGGAGGAGAATATGATATTTCCACCATATGATGCTGGTGAAATTAAGGATATTTTGGAACAAAGAGCAATTATTGCACTAAAACCAAATTCATTAGATGACGATGTTATACCTCTATGCTCTGCACTTGCTGCACAAGAACACGGTGATGCTAGGAGGGCATTGGATCTTTTAAGAATTTCAGCAGAACTTGCAGAAAGAAAGAATTCCAAAAAAATTTCAAGAAAATTTGTTAAATCAGCTCAAAATAAAATTGAAGTAGACAGAATATTGGAGGTAGTAAGAACGCTTCCCTCACAATCAAAAACAATTTTATTATCGGTAATATTACAAGAAAAACACAATAAAAATTCAGGCATACGCGGAGCAATAACGACTGGCGAGGTTTATGAAATTTATAAAGAATTATGTAAAAAAATTAGAACAGATTCATTAACTCAAAGGAGAGTTGCTGATCTAATATCTGAATTGGATATGTTAGGTATCATTACTGCACGTGTTATTTCAAAAGGTAGATATGGCAGAACAAGGGAAATAAATGTTTCATCTTCATCAGAAGAAATACTTAAAATTTTAAAGGAAGATGATTTTTTTAAAAGTTTAACTGAATATAAATTCAGTGGGCAAACACGTTTAATATAATATTAAAATAACTCATTTAGTAAGTTAACAGTTAAATAAAGCTAGGGGGAAACTGGGCATTTAGTTTTTTATATGTGATCTGCATTTGAACCCCTCAACTTTCAAATGCAATAAATGTCACCTTTTAGGAATCGGGTAATAAATTGAAAGCCCATAACAAATATTGTTTCAATTTTCCCCCCCGCAATATAGTTAATTAGTTTATAGTAAATAAATTTTTCATTAATTATCCAACATAATGAGGCATCTCTTTTTCGCCGTTATTATCATTATTTGGTTTAGCATCTATTATATCAATTGCAAGTATTACATGTAATGGGATGATTCGAATTTTATTTTCCATATCACCATGTTTCTCAGATAATTTCAATAAAAGTCCTATTTCATCTAATCCAATATTCATATAACCTTCAAAATAACCTTCACTTTCTAAAATATTTTCTTTTCCACCTAATGAAAAGATATTATATTTAGACCCATTTGTTAATTCTAGATTTGTTTTTTCTGTCATTATTATACCTTCTTTGAATTATCCATTATTTTTTGTAAATGTTCAACTGTCTTACCATAATTTTCAACAGCTACTTTAATATGTGCTTCGACAAAATTCCAAGCTTTTTCAAGATTTCCATATCTCAATCTATACGCTTTCTTATTTTGTTTTGATATTTCATCAAATATTTGCATTTCCTCTAAAATATCAAAACCTTTTAATTTGTTTAAGTGTCTATATATTGTTGGTTTAGAGGTTTTTAATTTATTTGAAATCTCTTCTACAAACCAAGCTTTAGAAGGATTTTTTATAAAAAAATCTGCAAAAATTTTATACGGGATTTTCGGGTCTGCCCCCTTTGAAATATAGCCAATCTGCTCAAAGAAAATTTTCGCTACAATTTCAGGATTCATTTCACCATTTAAAGGTGTATTACTTACAACCTGAATTTCAAAACCCATGATTAAACCTATAGTGTAATAATAATACCTTTTTATAAGATTTGTTAAATGATGTAAACAATATATATGGCGGATAATTTAAACATTAATTAGATATCATGAGTTTTTAAAATTGTATATTAAGTATCTCTTTTAATATTAATTTTTTTTAAAATTTTTATAACTTCATATCAATAAAGTTTTAATATTAAATATATGTTCGGGAATCACCTAATTATTGGAGGAATGTTATGAATAAGAACGTTGAATCATTCATGGAAGATATAATATTTAAAAACCCTGGGGAGAAGGAATTTCACCAAGCAGTTAGAGAAGTTGCTGAAAGCGTAATGCCATATATTGAAAAGAATCCAAGATATAAAAAGTATAAAATTTTAGAGAGAATTGCTGAACCGGAAAGAGTAATAATGTTTAGAGTTCCCTGGTTAGATGATACTGGCGAAATCCAAATTAATAGAGGATATCGTATTCAAATGAATAGTGCTATTGGTCCGTATAAAGGTGGATTAAGATTACATCCAAGTGTTAATTTAGGAATTTTAAAATTTTTAGCTTTTGAACAGGTTTTTAAAAATAGTTTAACTACACTTCCAATGGGTGGTGCAAAAGGAGGATCAAATTTTGATCCTAAAGGAAAATCAGATAACGAAGTAATGAGATTTTGCCAAAGTTTTATGACTGAACTTCAAAGACATATTGGACCAAATACTGATGTTCCTGCTGGAGATATAGGAGTTGGAGGAAGAGAAATTGGTTTTTTATTTGGGCAATATAGAAAAATTAAAAATGAATTTTCAGGAATTTTAACAGGGAAAGCTCTTAACTGGGGTGGAAGTTTGATTAGACCTGAAGCAACAGGTTATGGTGCTGTATATTTTGCTCAAGAAATGTTGAAGACTAAAAAAGAAGAAATTAAGAATAAAATTTGTACAGTATCAGGATCTGGAAATGTTGCTCAATATGCAGTAGAAAAACTTAATCATTTAGGCGGTAAAGCTGTAGCACTTTCAGATTCATCTGGAATGATATATGATCCAGATGGTATTGATGAAAAAAAGTTACAGTTTGTGATGGAACTTAAGAATATTAAACGGGGTAGGATAAAAGAATATGCGGATAAATATGGTGTGAAATATTTTGCTGATAAAAGACCTTGGGGGATTCCTTGTGACATTGCATTTCCATCTGCAACACAAAATGAAATCAGCAAAAATGATGCAAAGAAACTGATTGATAATGGGTGTTATTGTGTATCTGAAGGAGCTAATATGCCAACTGTACCTGAAGGAGTGGACGTATTTATGAATGCAAAGATACTTTATGGGTCAGGAAAAGCAGCAAATGCTGGTGGAGTTGCTACAAGCGGTTTGGAAATGTCTCAAAATAGTTTAAGATTAGCTTGGTCTAGAGAAGAAGTGGATGAAAAATTACATAATATAATGGTAAATATTCATAAATCCTGTATAAAATATGGAAAAGATGGAAATTTTATAAATTATGTAAATGGAGCAAATATTGCTGGATTTGTGAAAGTTGCGGATGCAATGATTGATCAAGGGCTTGTATAAGCCTTTTCTCAATTTTTTTTATACAAAAATACGTATTAACTTCAATTATTGTTTATTAATGAAAATGGAAATAGATGGATCCTGTTTGAATTTTAATATTTCTAAAAAAAATAAACGCCCTAAAGACAAATATGAGCTGCCAACTCATATTTTTCATGATTTAATGCCATTTAAGGTTCGTGAAATTCTACTAGTATCGAGTGTATATGATGCATTTATTGTTGAAGAAGATGAGAAATCTGGAATTATTTCTGGAAATTTTGGTGAAAATTTTAATGTCTGTTCGCCTCCAACAACGGTATATCCTAAGCCAACAGCCATACTAACTAAACCATCCTCTCTCTTTTGATAGGATATTGGATAAAAATTATACGATTGAGCAACACCAGAAATTGTTGGAAAAAACCACCCAATATATTCATTTCCAATTAATTCTTGAATTATTACAGCCATTTTTTCTTCATCAATTTTTGCTGATGTTGATTGAATATAGGCTTTTGCTTCTTTATAGAAAACGGATGCATATACTAATTTAATCGCTTGACAAAGTTGTTCCAATCTTAGTTTATTATCAGTATTATTATTTGGTAACATATATATTGAATACAAACCAGCAAATGGATGGTTTTGTGAATCTTCCAGAAGACTAGAAGATCTTACAGCTATTGGTTTTTTAAAATGAATTAACACTTTTGTAAGTTTTTGCTTTAATTTTTTAGGAATTTTTGAATATATAAATATTTTAGCTATTTCTTTATCTGAGATATTTTTTTTATTGTTTGCTAAATATTGAAGTTCGTTTTCTAAGATAAATTCATCAAATAAATCTGTTCCAATAGCTACAGTACTTGGAACAGTAATTTTAACATTTTTATATTTTATATCAATTCCAGAACGATATAAAAGCGTTCTAATAAAAGCAATTCCTCTTCCCTTTCCACCAAGAGAATCGCCCCCAATTTTAGTATATGATGAATCGAATTCGAATTTTTGTTTTGAAAAATCAGTCATTATCCCGAGTTGTTTTTCTCTTCTATTATCATTAAAAACCTTGATTAAGAATTTTCTCATTAAATCTAATGTTTTAAAATCTGATACCTTTTGAGGCCGTAATTTATAAGCTAATTTAAATTCAGATCGAGCCATTAGCCAATTTGAAAAATCATTTCTATCTGAATGATAGAGGATTGAGCTAATAGGTGCTTTTTTTAACATTAATTCAAATTCTTTTAGACCTGATGCTCTTTTTATTTCCAATTTTTCATCTATCTTTCCTTTTATTGGTTTATAAAAAACAAAGTCGCCAAACCCCAAAAATTTTAATAAAAAATCGTGAATATCTATACTAAAATTTTTCATCGAGAGTGAACAAAATGTATCCAATAGTTGAAAAAAAAAAATTATCAGAAACAGTAAAATTAATGAAAGTAAAAGCACCATTAGTTGCGAAAAAAGCAAAGGCAGGTCAATTTATTATTCTAAGAATAGATGAAAAAGGAGAGAGAATACCATTAACAATTGCCGATTACAACAGAAATGAAGGCACAGTCACAATAATTTTTATGGAAGTTGGTAAAACCACTAAACAACTTGGAACAATGATTGAAGGAGACAATATATTAAATTTTGCAGGACCTCTCGGCAAATCATCAGAAATTGAAAATTATGGAACAGTGGTTTGTATTGGTGGTGGAGTAGGAATTGCTCCTTTATATCCTATAATTAAAGCTTTAAAAGAGGCTGGAAATTATGTAATTTGCATTTTAGGAGCTCGAGATAAGAGTTTATTAATGCTAGAAGAAGAAATATCTAAAAATTGTGATGAACTCCATATTGCCACAGATGATGGATCAAAGGGATTAAAAGGTTTTGTAAGTGATGTACTTCAAAAATTGATTGACAATGATAAAAAAATTGATATTGTTTGGGCTATTGGGCCAGTAATTATGATGAAGGTTGTAGCAAATTTAACTAAAAAATATGATATTAAAACTATAGTAAGTTTAAATCCAATAATGGTCGATGGAACAGGGATGTGTGGAGGTTGTAGAGTTGAGGTAGGTGGAAAAACAAAATTTGCATGTGTCGATGGTCCAGAATTTGATGGACATAAAGTAGATTTTAATAATTTAATGCTGAGAAATAGAAGATTTTTACGCGATGAAGAAGAAGCATGTAAAATGCATGAGGAGACAAGTTAAAAATGGCGGTAAGAAAAAATAAATATGAAATGCCTGAACAAAAACCGAAAAATCGAATTAACAATTTTAATGAAGTACCTTACGGTTATGATGAACAGACAGCTATTGATGAGGCAAAAAGATGTTTACAATGTAAAAACAAACCATGCATGCAAGGATGTCCAGTAGAAATTGATATTCCTGGTTTTATCAAATGTATAGCTGATGGCGATTTTGATAAAGCTGCGGATGTAATAAAATCGAAGAACAGTCTGCCAGCGGTATCTGGAAGAGTTTGTCCATATGAAGAACAATGTGAAGGATTATGTACTATTAAAAAAATTGGAGAACCTGTAGGAATAGGCAGACTTGAGAGATTTATTGCGGATTATGAAAGAAAAAAAGGAGTTAAAAAACCAATTAAAAAAAAATCTACTGGTAAAAAAACAGCAATAATCGGCTCAGGTCCTGCAGGGTTAACCTGTGCGGGAGATTTAGCTAAAATGGGTCATGAGGTAACAGTTTTTGAAGCTTTTCATGCACCTGGAGGAGTGCTTATGTACGGAATTCCAGAATTTAGACTTCCTAAAGAGATTGTTAATGCTGAAGTAGATTATATAAAAAAATTGGGAGTTGAAATAAAATACGATGTTGTTGTAGGAAAAACAATTTCAACAGAAGAATTACTTGATGAATATGATTCAGTATTTATTGCTACAGGTGCAGGACTACCTCGCTTCTTAAATATTCCCGGAGAAAATCTTGACGGCGTATATTCTGCAAATGAGTTTTTAACTCGTATTAATATGATGAAGGCATATAAATTTCCTGAATATGATACCCCTGTAAAAATTGGAGAGGTGGTAGCAACATTTGGAGCAGGTAACGTTGCGATGGATTCAGCTAGAACTGCATTAAGACTTGGAGCAAAAAAATCATATATTATCTATCGAAGATCTGATGTAGAAATGCCCGCTCGTAATGAAGAGATTCAACATGCAAAGGAAGAAGGAATTATTTTCAAACTTTTAACAAACCCTATTGAATTTAAAGGTAATGACAAAGGATATCTTACTCAGGTAAAATGTATAAAAATGAAACTAGGAGACCCTGATGAATCTGGAAGAAGAAGACCAATACCTATACCCGATTCAGAAGAAATTATAAACATTGATACTGCAATAATTGCAATTGGTCAAAGCCCCAACCCATTAATTCCTCAAACAATGAAAAAGCTCAAAATTCAAAAATGGGGAAATATTGAAACGGATGAGGATGGACGCACAAATATACCTGGAGTATTTGCTGGAGGAGATATAGCAACAGGTGCTGCAACAGTTATTCTTGCAATGGGTGCAGGAAAACGTTCAGCTAGAGCAATGGATGAATATATGAAAACAAAGATATGGCCGATAAAGAAATGAATATTTAACTTTATTAGATTTGTTTTATAAGTGTGTTATATAGAAGTTTCAAGTTTATAAGTAATTTTCTTCTTTTTTATAGAATAAATAAGTCCATTAAATAGAGGAGATGGTTTCATAGGACGTGATTTAAATTCTGGATGTGCCTGAGTACCCACGAAATAAGGATGAGTATCTATTTCCATAAATTCCATTAATATTTTATCAGGAGAACATCCTGAAAAAGTTAATCCATTTTTTTCCAAAATATTTACATACTCAGGATTTACTTCATATCTATGTCTATGTCTTTCAAAAATTTTATTTTTATCATACAATTTTTGTACGATAGATCCTTTCTTAAGTAATGCAGGATATGCTCCCAGCCTCATTGAAGCACCATATCTAGAATCCCTAATAATGTTGATTTGTTCAGGAATATAATCTATGACCGGGTGAGGAGTATTTTTATCTACCTCTGAAGAATGCGCTTCTTTGAGATTACATACATTTCTTGCATATTCAACAACTGCAAGTTGCATTCCTAAGCATAAGCCTAAAAAAGGAATATTATTTTTTCTTGCATATTCTATTGTTTTAATTTTTCCCTCTATGCCAGATAATCCAAAACCACCTGGTACAATAATTCCATCTACTGAATTAAGACTAGTTATTTTTTCAGGTTTTTTCTCAAAAATTTTCGAATCAATCCATTTAATATTTGGATTTATATTATTATTCCAAGCAGCATGTTTTACTGCTTCAATTACCGAGATATATGAATCTGATAATTGGGATGATCCAATATCAAAATATTTACCTACTATGCCAATATTTATACTGTTATCTAGGTTTCCAATATTTAAAATGTAATCTTTCCAAATTTTTAATTCATTGTGATCTTTTCTAAGTCTTAATTTTCGTAAGATTTTTTTACTTAGGAATTGTTCTTCAAATAATAAGGGTACCGCATAGACATTGTCAATATCTGAATCAGATATTACATCTTCTTCATGAACATTGCAAAACAAAGCAATTTTCTCTCTTCTTACTTCATCAAGAGGTTTCTCAGAACGAGTAACAATAAAATCTGGTTGAATACCTATTCCTCTTAGTAATTTTACTGAATGCTGAGTTGGTTTTGTTTTTGCTTCACCTAACGAATCAAGTACAGGCACATAGGTCACATGAACGTATAGAACCTTATCTCCTTCATGTTTCATTTGTCTAACAGCTTCTAAAAAAAGGACATTTTCATAATCTCCTACAGTTCCACCTATTTCAACTATAATAAAATCTAATTTTTGATTTTGAGAGGTTTCTCGAATTCTCCTCTTAATCTCATCTGTTACATGAGGTATTGGTTGAACGGTTTTGCCAAGATACTTACCCTTTCGTTCTTTTTCAATTACTGCACTATAAACTTGACCAGTTGTAATATTTTGACATTTAGGTATATTAATATCTAAAAATCTTTCATAATGCCCTAAATCTTGATCAATTTCACCACCATCTTCAGTTACCCAAACTTCACCATGTTCAGTCGGACGCAAAGTACCAGCATCACAGTTCATATATGGGTCTATCTTTATTGCAGTGACATCATATCCATGTAATTTTAAAATTTTTCCAATGGAGGCAGTTGTTATCCCTTTTCCCAATCCAGAAACAACACCTCCCGTAACAATAATATAATTTACCATGTAGATCAATGGGGACAGTAAATGTGTTTTCTTGTTTAAAATACTTTTGTATATACTAATTTTTATAAAAAAATAATTTTATATAGATAATTATGAATAAAAATAAATAGGATTGATAAACAATCCAAGCACTGAATTAAGTGCGTTTTTTAGTGATTCCGCTATTTCAAATTTGTTTATTTTGTAGATAGGGTTATTTCAATTGATGACACGTTGGAATTTCTACCTTCTTCATTAGTAATGATTTCAGTATCGATTTTAATATCTTTTACTTTAGCATCTTGTACAAATCTATTTCGTACAATCTCTGCAGTATCCACTGCCCTACTTATTGCTCTGCCTCTAGCTTTTATCTGTACCGTATCTGATCCGCCATTGAACTGTGTAACTACAGCTAATACATAGCTCATTGGGGGCTTATTTCCAACAAATATTGTGTTTTCATCTGCCGATTTTTTTTCTGTCATAAACTATTTCCTCCATGTTATAACTTGTTTTATATATGCTCAATAAATTTTGCTGATATTTATATAGTTTTCGATATTTAGGGCTTTGCACCTTTAATACCTTTTTTCGACTATTTTGGATGCAGAACTAGGAATTTGGGTGCAGAATACTTTTTTTGGTGCAAAAATGAATAAAGGTGGAAAGCTAATATTTAGAAATTTAAAAAAATTATACGATTATTAATTATATTAAATATATTTTGTCATTTCTCAAAGGAAGTGTGTTTCTATAATAAATAATTGATTTCTATTAATTAGGGGAAAATTATAGAGAAAAACTAGAAATGCTTTTTTAATTGGAGAGAGTGAGAGAGAGCGACAATTAAAAAAAAGTTTCTCTCTCACATTTGAATTATTAAAGTTTTAACGTTGTTCAAAAACCCTGATTATTTATAACAAGTATAATTTTCGCCTCAAGAACAATGGTCTTTTTTATCATAGCTCTCAAGACCAATTTTACTAATGTTATAATTCCTCAATGTCTGATCAGCCTTGAATATGGTATTGAATTTAATTGAGGAATCTTGAGAAATCATTGAGGTTTCTTGAAATAATATTGAAACAATGTTATAACTTAAATGGATATTAAATATATAATGTACGGGTAGTTAGATTTATAATATATCCTCATTTACACTGTTTTCGGGAACATAAAAAATATTCTCTTTTATGGGGAAGATATAAAATGGAAATAATAGAAAACAAGCCTGGAAAAAATATTTTATTATTAGGAAACGAAGCAATAACTCGAGGAGCTATTGAAGCAGGAGTTTCAGTGGCGACAACTTATCCTGGAACTCCATCGTCAGAAATTGCTGATTCATTTTCAAAAATTGCAAAATATAAAACTAAGAAAAATAAAGAGCCAGGTTTTTATTTTGAATACTCTACTAATGAAAAAGTCGCACTAGAAATTGCTGCTGCAGCAGCAATTACAGGATTGCGTTCTTTAACTTGTATGAAGCATGTTGGGTTAAATGTTGCTAGTGATACTTTCATGACATACCTATATATTGGATGTAGAGGGGGTCATGTAATAGTATCTGCTGATGATCCATCATGCCATTCCTCTCAAAATGAGCAAGATAATAGATATTATGCAATTTTTGGAGGAGCCCCAATGTTTGAACCAGCAACTCCTCAAGAAGCAAAAGAAATGACCAGAATGGCTTTTGAAATATCAGAAGAATTAAATTCACCTGTTTTACTAAGGACAACAACAAGACTTAATCATGCAAGAGGTCCTATCACATTTAATAAAATTGAAAAATCAAAAGAAAAAGGCAACTTTGAAAGAAATCCAATGTGGGTTACAACACCTGAAATAGCACGTGCACGTCATCCTGTACTTATTAAAATGCTTGAAAAAGCTGAAAAAATATCAGAATCTTATCCATATAATGAAATTATTAATATTGGAAAACAAAGCGAGTGGGGCATTATTACTTCCGGTGTTTCTTATAATTATGTTAGGGAAATATCAGAAGAATTAAATCTAAATGTAAAAATTTTAAAATTGGGCATGACGCATCCCATTCCAAAAAATATATGTAAAAAATTTATAAGATCCTGTAAAAAGATTATCATTGTTGAAGAACTTGAACCAATTCTTGAAAATCAAATTAAACAAATTATATATGATATTGGAGTTAGTGTAAGAATATTCGGTAAAACTACGGGGCACTTCTCTCGGTTATATGAATATAATCCGGATATAGTTGAAGAAGTTTTTTTGAAAATATTTAAAATTAATAAAGAAATAAAAAAACCTAATAAGAGTAAACTAGAATTGCCGAAAAGACCACCTGCATTATGCCCTGGTTGTCCGCATAGAGCAACTTATTATGCAGCAAAAAAGGCTCAACCTAAAGGTGTAATTTACCCAACGGATATTGGATGTTATACGTTAGGAAAAGAAAAACCATTAGAAATGGCAGATCTTCTTCTCTGTATGGGGAGTAATGCTGGAACTGCTTGCGGTTTAGCAGTTGCAACAGATGAAAAAATAATTTCATTTATGGGAGATTCAACTTTTTTCCATTCAGGGATACCTCCAATAATTGATGCGGTTCATCATAATCATAATGTGGTAATTACAATTTTAGATAATAGAACTACAGCTATGACAGGACATCAGCCTCACCCTGGAACTGATTTTGATGGTATGGGTCGACCAGCAAAAAAAATTTTAGTCGAAAATGTGGTAAAAGGATGTGGGGTTGAGAATATTGAAATTATTAATCCAAACAATATAGAAAAATCAACTGAAGCATATAAAAGAGCACTTAAGTATAGTGGAACATCTGTTGTTATTAGTAAATCACCTTGCATAATTCTTGAAAATAGAAATAAAAGAAAGAGAAATGAAATCATTCACGTATATCAAATAGATCAAGAAAAATGTAAAAAATGCAAGACTTGTATTGGCAAATTTGGATGCCCTGCAATTTATTTTGAAGAAGATAAAAGTATTCATATTGACATGAATCAATGTAATGGTTGTGGAAACTGTGCAACAATATGTCCTTTCAATGCTATTTTTAAAAAGGAGAATTGAAAATGAAAAATAATATTGTACTAACTGGCGTTGGAGGTCAGGGAGTAATAACCGCTGCAAATATTCTAGGAAAGGCAGCGTTAAAAGCAGAATTAAATGTTTATGTCTCAGAAGTGCATGGAATGGCACAACGAGGAGGATCAGTGAATTGTGCTGTTAGAATCGGAGATGTTTATGGCCCACTTGTAGCAAATGGTACAGCAGATGCAATAGTTAGTACTGAACCAATTGAAGCTTTAAGATATATAAATTTTTCAAATAATAAAACGAAAATAATAACAGATATTAATCCAGTAATACCATTTACCGTTTCAGTTGGAAACGATAAATATCCAAGTCTTGATAAGGTATTTAGTGAACTTAGAAAAAATGGAGATTTATATAAAATAGATGCAAATAAAATTGCAATTGATGTTGGAAATATCATTACTAAAAATACTGTCCTTTTAGGCGCATTAGCAGCATCAGATGTTTTACTATTTAAATCAGATTTATTATTATCAACAATTCTTGAAAATGTTCCTTCAAGGTTTAAAGAAATAAATAGAAAAGCATTCCAAAAAGGATATAAAGCTATTAAAAAATGAATAAAAATAATTTTAATTATAATTCATTTCTACTAATAATTATAGCTTTGGTATGGGCCGGATCTTTTATTGTTGTAGATGCCACTATAAAACAAATTCAACCTATTACAATTGCATTTTTAAGGTTTTTAATTGCAACGCCATTTATGATTATCTCAATATTTATATTTAAAAAAAATCAATTAATTAAATTAAGAGATTTGCATTATTTTATAATTTTAGGATTAACTGGTGTAACCTTTTTATATATATTTCAGTACCTTGGAATTGAAAGAACCACTCCATCAACATCTGCAGTTCTAATAAATACCAATGTAATTTTTATATTATTCCTATCAGTTATTTTCCTTAAAGAAAATATTACAAAAAAAAGAATAATTGGCATAATATTGTCGTTTATTGGCGTAATATTTGTCTTATTAGCTCAGATGATTAATGAAAATGTTGTTTTTGATAATATCTTTCTTACAGGTTGTATATTTATTATCATTTCAGCGTTATGTTGGGCTATTTATTCGATTATTGGAAAAAAAATAATGAAAAAATACAATCCATTATTAGTCATTACATATATTTTTATCATGGGAACTTTGTTTTTTTTACCTTTTATTAGCACTGATATAATTGCTGAGATTGGCAATGTCAATTTAAATGGCTGGTTATATATAATATACCTCTCAATTATCTGCTCAGTTTTTGGTTATATTGGATGGTATTTTATCTTAGAAAAAACTGAAGCAAGCAAATCAGCGGTTTATCTCAATTTAATACCATTATTTGGAATTATTTTATCATTTTTCTATGGGGAAAAAATAACAATTTTCTTTATTCTTGGAGCAATCTTAATAATATATGGTGTTTATTTAACTCAAAAAAATTAATCTATTTAGGTATTTAAAATGATATGCGTTGAATGTGGAAAGGAATCTGAAATAATTAATAATGGATTATGCTTAGATTGTTATATTAAATCAAATAGATTTACCAAAGGACCAGATTTTTTTAATATAATTAAATGTTCAAATTGTAATTCATATAAATTTAAAAATAAATGGGAAACAGAATCATTAAATGAAATAATTAATAAAGTTATATTACAGAATTTTAAAATAAGTGATGAATTAAAAAAACCAGAAATCAAGACTCATATTATTGATGATAATCAATATAAAAAACAATTGGAATTAAAAATAACAGGTTTAATTTCCAATTTAAAAATTATTGAAAAAAAAGTAATTCAAATTAATATAAAAAAAGAAATTTGTGATACCTGCTCTAAACAATTTGGAGGATATCATGAGGCAATCATTCAGATTAGAGCAGATAAAAGAAATCTTAAATTGGAAGAAATTGAGGGAATTTATACATTTGTACTAGATTATATTAAAAATTTACAAAATAAGGGAAATAAAAAAATATTCATTGCTGATTTTGAAAAAAAAGAGAGCGGGATAACCTTTTTTTTAAGTGACAATAGTATATCACTTTCAATTATTAAAAAAATACAAGAGATATATGCTGGTGATATCAAAAGATCATCAAAAAATATTGGAATGAAAGATAGTAAACAAATATATAGAATGACGTATCTGCTAAGATTATATCCTTTTACAGAAGGAGAGATACTTTCAAATAAAGAAAAATATTTTTATATAAAAAAAATTTCAAAAAATAAAATACATTTAGTTGATCTTGCGCAATGGAATGAAAATATTTTTGATGTAAAAGAATTAAATAATTTTGTAATCAAAGGTGGAAATGAATTTGTAAAGAACATGATATTTGTAAGTCAAACAAATGATGAAGTACAAATAATGGATCAAAATAACTACAATATCCATGTGTTAAAAAAACCAAAAAAGATATTATTTGATAATGATACGATTAAAATAATTCAAATTCAAGATAAAATATTTTTATTTCCAATTTCATTATAACCATTAACTAATTACAGAAAATTACTTTTTTTATCAGTTATTTCTGTAATTAATATGTACAAATTCTTTATAATATACTTTTTTAAATAAATCAACAATCCTAGATTCTAATGAGAATAGCAATAAAATTTGCTTACAATGGGATGAATTACCATGGTTTAGCTCGCCAGCCCAATGTCATAACAATTGAAAAGAAAATAATTGATTTTTTATCTAAAAAAGGTTTAATTAATGATATTAAAACATCAAATTTTCGTTATGCTAGTAGAACGGATAAAGGAGTATCAGCAATTGGCAATGTAATGGCATTTGATACAGAATATAATAATGATGTTTTAAAAGAAATATATGATGAGTTTGAGGACATAGTATTTTATGGCATTAAAATTGTAAATCCTATATTTAATCCAAGATATGCTAAACAGAGAATTTATAGATATTATTTTAAAAAGGATAAAAAGAACATAAATAAATTAAAAAAAATAATTGAAATATTTAAGGGTGAACATGATTTCAGTAACTTTGCAAGAATCGAATCATCGAAGAAACCTATCAAAGTTATTGATGATATTTTAATTAGAGAGAGTGACAATTTCGTTTATATTGATTTTTATGCTCAGTCATATCTATGGCATCAAATAAGAAAAATAATTTCTGCATTAAATAAGGTTGAAAAGTGTACAATCGGCGTTGAAGATTTGATACAAGCTTTAAATTATCCAAATAAAAAGGTAGATTACGGATTATCGCCGCCTGAACCATTATTATTAATTGATGTTGTTTATGATTTTGATTTCATATATTATGATAAGGCTTTAGATAAGCTAATGAAATTTAAAAATCATTTATTAAATATTATTAAATATCACGTTTATTAAATCTCCAATAAGATAAAATCATAAAACATATAATCCAAAATAAAAGTATAATTGTCATTAAAATATTTGAATAATATTCCGGATAGGCTATTGAAAGATTATCCAACGATAATGCTGCGCCTACATTTAAAGTAACAAGAAAGGAATATACTTGTAAAGGATTGAACAAATTCAAAATATGATACCAATCAGGGGCATTATTAACAATATTTATTATATCTGAACTTGCTGCTAATATTCCAACAAAAACTATTGGCAAAATAATATTAAAGAAAAACCAAAGAAAAATTGCTCCACCCATAGCAGTAGAACGCTTATTAAATAATGTAGACAAAAATAATGCAAGTACTAAAAAAACTAAACCTATCAAAATAGTGGCAAATATAAAAATAATATAACCTGCATAATCAACATCGGAAACATTAAAGCCAATTACAATACCAGCTAGACCAAATCCAATTATTATTGTTATTGCTAATAAGCTTCCTAAACCAATAAATTTCCCTAAAAGAATTTCAAGCCTTGTTACAGGCAATGACAATAATGAATTCATAGAACCTTTTTCAATTTCCCCAATTATAGCTGAATAACCTAGCATAAGTGCAATTATTGGAATTAATAATTGCACAAGGCTCATCATTCCCTGAATTGTGATTCCTAAATCTTGCCAACCCTCTGTAAATATTGAGCCAAAATAAGATACAACCAAAGTCAAAGATGCAAAAATTATAGTTAGAATTATTATCCATTTATTCCTAACATTATCTAATAATTCCTTTTTAGAAATTGTAAAAATTGAATTCAACAAAGCTAATCACCTTCTGTAAACTTCATGAATACTTCTTCAAGTGAAGGATCTTTTGTATGAATATTAATTATTTTTCCACCAGTTTTTTCAATTGTTATTATAACCCTAGCTTTAATTCTCGAATCACAAATAACATCAATATTATTATCTCTAATGTCTATTTTTTCAATACCTTTTACCTCTTTTACAGATTTTATTATATTTTCAGATAATTTTTCTAATTCTATTGTAATTTTAGGTTTAATATTAAGTGTTTTTCTTAATCCATCAACTGTGTCCTGTGCAACGATTTCACCTTTATTAATTATGCAAACACGATCGCATATTTCTTGAACTTCACTTAAAATATGGGAGGAAACCAAAATCGTAGAACCCATTTTTTTCATTTCTCTTATTTTACTTCTAATTAAAACGACTCCTCTCGGATCTAAACCACCTGATGGTTCATCAAGAATTAATATCGGTGGATTTCCAATTAAAGATCTAGCCATACCAAGACGTTGAACCATACCTTTAGAAAAAGCTCCAACTTTTTTATTAATAGCATTCGAAAGACCAAATTCTTTAATCAATATTTTACATTCATCCTTAGAAGTTTTTTTCATTTCTGCTATAAAACACAAATTTTGGAAAGCTGATAAATTTTCATAAAATGCCACACGTTCAGGTAAATATCCAATAAATTTTTTTGCGTTTTTTCCACTATCTGCTACATCAAAATCATTAATTTTAATTAATCCAGAATCTACATTAACTAATCCAAGTATTGACTTAATAGTTGTGGTTTTTCCAGCCCCGTTTGGACCTAAAAAACCAAATATCTCTCCCTTTCTAACCTTAAAAGAAATATTATTAACTGCATTAGTTCCATTATAATTTTTTATAAGATTTTTAACTAAAATTGCTATAGCTTTTTTTTCTCCATCATCTATATTATCTGAACTTGGAAAAATATATTTACCTTTTTGATTGCATTTTGAACATAAAAGGAGTTTTTTTTCACCAGGGTCGCCATTTATTTTTATTATATTTCTACAGTTTGGGCATTGAATCGTCTTAGAGATCATATATTTACCTTTATTACAAATATAATATGCGAGATATTTATTTTTATTGTATAAAAAAGTTATATTATCATCAATAATATAAATTTAAAATAATGTGAACTGAAAATATTTATGCTTCATTTATATTAACAAGCGGGTGAAGGGAACCAAAAAATCAATTCATAAAAAAACCATATTTAATGTAATAAACATTCAAAATAATAAAATAAAAAAATATTATTTTTTGATAATTGGTCTTCCAATTGTATTTTGGGCTTTTGCATTTCCACTTATTAAAATCGGTCTTAATGAATTACATCCAATAAATCTAACTATTTTAAGAATGTTTATAGCATGCCTCTCTTTTTTATTAATAATAATTTTTAAACCTATTAAAATTACAAAATTAAATATCAAAGACATTCCTAATTTGTTTTTTTTAGGATTTTTTGGAGTAATATGTTATCATTTTGCTTTGAATTATGGTGAACAGTATATATCTGCAGGTGTAGCAAGTTTAATTATTACAACTATTCCGATTTTTATTGTTGTTTTAGCTTTTATATTTCTTTCTGAAAAAATTACATTTAACCTCTTTTTAGGTATATTGTTGTCATTAATTGGTATTATCATCATTTCATTATTTGGAAACACCGACATTAATTTAGAAATTAGATACATATTAGCAGCAGGAGCTGTTCTATTTGCAGCCTTTTTTGGAGCTTTTTATACTGTAGTTGGTAAAAAATTACTTAAAAAATATTCACCTTTATCACTTACTATATATGCAATATTATTAGGATCTTTAGGGATGATACCGTTTATTAATACTTCTCTTTTTGAAGAAATAACAAAATTATCTTGGATTGGTTGGCTAGCTGTTATATTTCTAGCAATATTTCCAACGGTTATCAGTTATGTTTTATGGTATGTAGCTTTAGATTTCAAACCTGCATCAGAACTAGGTATATATCTTTATTTAATGCCAATTTTATCCACAATTCTATCATTTTTCTTATTAAGTGAAAAGATTACAATATTATTTATTTTTGGAGGTTTCTTAATAATTCTAGGTCTAGTAATTGTCAACAAAAAACCGATAAAAATAAGAAAAAAATGAAATATTACTTGTCATCTTAATGATAAAATAACATAAATAATAAATCATTACAGATAAATCATTATGCAGGGGTAGCCAAGCCAGGTCAACGGCGACAGACTCAAGATCTGTTCCTGCAGAGGTTCAGGAGTTCGAATCTCCTCCCCTGCATATCTAAGTTTTCAACAGGAGAAAAACCATGAATTTTTTTCATTTCACATTGTTGTGGTTAAAATAAGTGATTTAAACCATAAAACTTTGTAAATCGACGTTGGAATCCTAAATCAGCGTTCAAAAAAGGTTAATAAAAAATTGAATTTTTTACGGTATTTTTAATCAACGAGACTATCAGTCAGCAGGTTAAAAACAACTACATTCCATCATAATCAGCAAGTAATAATGCTACTACGAACATTTTGAATTATATAAAAAAATATTTGCATGAGAACATTTAATAAATAAATAAACATTTTAATTATCTAATCCAAAAGGGAGGATAAAATTATGGAGGGCGAAAATCAGTTAATAACCGAGCTTAAATCAAAAATAAAAGAATTGAAACAAAGGAATAATAATTTGGAATCGTCAATACTAAATAATAATACTCTTATCGATAATTTACCAAGCCTGCTCATTTTGATTGATACAGAAGGTAAAATATATGCCATTAACAAAACAATGGCAAAAAGTTTAAAAGGAGAAAAAGAAAATCTTATAGGTAAAAATATTTTAGAATATTTTCCCTCAGAAGTAGCCAAATATAGAACAAAAATGGCTAACAAAGTCATTAATTCTAAGAAACCGATTTTTTTTGAAGATAAGCGCGATGATAGGTGGTTTAAAACAAGCATTTTTCCAGTCTTTGACCCCAAAGGTAATGTAACCAAAATAACAAATATGGTAGAGGAAATTACCAAACAAAAAGAAAAATTAAATGAAAGTGAAGAAAAATTTCAGATGCTTTCAGACCAATCCTTAATGGGTTTAGGAATCATTCAAACGGGACAAATCAAATACGCAAATGATGCAATTATTCAGATAACAGGATATTCAAAAGATGATATGTTTAAGGAGGGGGGCAAAATTTTAACAAAAATAATTCATCCTGAGTATTTATCATTTGCTCAGGAACAATTGCAGAAAAAACTAGCTGGAGATAAAGATGCTATTGCCAGATATTCTTGTAAGATAATATCCAAAACTGGTGAGATAAAGTGGGTTGAAGTCTTTTCAAAAACAATACATTATGAAGGGAAAAATGCAGATTTTATTACCTTTGTAGACATTACTGATACAAAAAAAGCAGAGGAAATTGTTAGGATAAATGAAGAAAAATGGCGGTCACTAGTAGAAAATGCACCTGACATAATAACCCATATTGATTCTAAAGGTATAGTCACATATGTTAACCATCTTCCAAAAGACAAAAAATTAAAAAATTTTAACCCTATTGGAAAAAAATTTATTAATTTAATACCGAAAGAGCACCATACTCTGGTTGAAAACACATATAGGCGTGTTTTGAAAACTGGAAAATCAGAAAGCTTTGAAGTTCAGGGTTTAATTTCAGATAGATGGTTAAATACAAATGTTGGTGCAATATTTGATAATGGAACTCCAATTGGTTTAACAACAATCACCCGTGATATTACTATTCAGAAAAATGCAGAGTTAAATATCCAAAGAGGAAAAAATCACTTACAAAATATTATTGACAGTACATCTGAGATCATATTTACAATAGGAAATGATAACAAGATAAAAACCTGGAATAAAACAGCAGAGCAAATAACAGGGTATAAAAAAAAGCATGTTGTTGGTAAATCTATTAAAAAAGTAGAATTATTTGAATATCCAAGTGAAATTGAAGAACATATAACAGCTATTCAGAACGAAAAAACTACAATTCTTAATGAAATCTCAATAAATACAATATATGGAATAACAAGAATATTTTCTGTATCACCCTCATATATAACTGACGAATCAAACAATATCATAGAAATTCTATTTGTCTGCAGGGATATTACTAAAGAAAAAGAAACATTTGGTAAAATACAATCAGGTAATAGTTATCTCATCCTAGAATCGGATAATAACGCAGTAATTGAAATATTCAATTTCCTGCTCAAATCTAAAAAACTGGGGTTATATATAGGTAGAATACCAAACAAAGAACTACAAACTAGTTTCAAAAAGAACATTCCTTCGATCATAAAATTAACCGAGGAAAAAGATGATCAATACCCAACTTCTAATAATATAGAAGAAGTATATAAAAAAATAAAGGATTTCATAAAAAATAAGAATAACACCGTGATAATAATTGACCGTATGGATTATCTTATAACAAACTATTCATTTGAATCAGTAATGAAGACTCTTTATAAAATTAATGATCTGATACAAAAACAAGATTCTATATTATTACTACGTGTGAATCCTTCAATCATAAATCAAAGTCAAATAGCGATACTAAATGAGGATTTTAAAAAACTTCCATCACAAAAAATCTCAGACATCCAAATAAGTCAAGAACAATATGAGATACTAATCCACATTCAAAATGAAATCAATAATAATATTTTGGTAACATATGGAAATATTGGAAAAACATTTTCAATATCTAAAGTTACAGCTAAAAAAAGATTAGAATCATTAAAATATAGTGGATTGATTTATTCAAGAAAACAGGGAAAATCAAAAATACTTAATATTACTGAAAAAGGGAAAAATCTACTTAAACATAAAAAAATAATCTAATTATAATACTGTCTTTTCCTTTTTGTCTCTCAGGAGGCTTTAAAACAAAGTTTTTTGTTATGAATGATGAAAATTAAAAAACCTAAATTGAAAATTTTGTTAAATCCCATATCTCAGCCTGTTCAACAGGTATAAATTTAACAAAAAATTAAATTGTAATTTAAACTTTATTACCAGTAAATCCGTGTTAATATCTCCTCCCCTGCACCTTTTAATGAAAGAACAATCCTATTTAATTTTTTAAAAAAAGCATATAAATTATTTAATTAACAATTAGTTTTTCAACTATTTTATAGGCGTTTATTAAATGATTAAAACCAATTTCATATTCAGAATTATTAATATATTCCTCTGCAATATAGTATTCTTGCATTCCTTCTTCACTGTATATCCCCAAAATATTTGCTAAGTCAAATCTTGATTCACAAACATTAAAAGCTATTTCAATTATATTATTGATAATCGAAATAGTATTATTTAATTCTAATAGATTTAAAACTGTATCTTTCATATTTTTTAATGAATTAGAATAATTCGAATCCCAATTTTTTTCAACTAAATTAATACACAATTCTTTTTCATTTTGATGAATTTGATTATCAAGCTGAAACCAGATTTTCTCAGTTAAATAAGCTTGTTTTTGAGCATTTATATCAAAAATCGTTAAAAAATTTGATAGTATTTCTTTTTCTTTAATTAGATTTATAGCAATGTTTTCAATAATTTCATTTTCATATAAAAAAACATTCTCAATTTTATTAAAACAATAAAGATTATTATAACCATATATTTTGAAGAGATTCTGACAAAGTTGAGCAGCTTCACCATTTTCGAAAGGATCAAATATATCATTGTCACTAATATGAAAGGGTATAAAAATTGAAGAACATGCGAAGCTGGGGGAAAACCAACCCATACTAAGTAGCTCATAATTGTTATTTGGTATTTTATAAATTGCTACTGCCTCATTTTCGTAGTTTCCCTCACACATACCTCTTAAACCATCTAAATCCGTAGATTGAAGTCTTGACCAGTTAATCATATCTCTAACATTTATCTTTCCATATCTAGAGTTTATATTCTCTAGCATTTTATCTTCCCATGCTTTAAATTTGTTGGTTAATTCAACGGATACAGTATTATTATTGATATCGAGCACTTTTAAACTGAAATCTCCAACATTTTTTCTTTCACTCATATTTATTTCAATTTTTTCTCCAACATATAAAAAAGTCCAAAAATTTATTTTAAAAACCGGTATTTGTCTTGCTACGATTGAAGATTCCTTAATATCTAAAATTTTTACGCCATATAAGGAATTTAATCGAATAATATCTCCAACTTTATAATTATCAGTTATGGTTAAGTTAAATGATTTTGAAATAGGAAGTTTTTTTTGTATTTGTGACTCCCAAAGTTCCTTTGGATAATTGGACATTACTCCAACATCATTTTTTAACTCCTTGATTTTATAATTAAAAGCATCAGCTTCAATTATATACCCCTTATCTGGTCCAAGAATGAATAGATTCTCAGATACTCCTGTAGCATGATACTTATTTATAACATCTTCAGTTAATAATAAAACTGCTTCATCAATATTATCTGCTTTTTCACATGAGTATCTAATCCAATCAAAATCATCCCATGCATATCTACTTGGATTTATCCAATTTGAATTTGTATCCGCATCCCCAAAAGCCAATCCTTTATCAGTAAGCGTCATTCCAGCTTTTACAATGTTGGGGATAACATCGTCTTTTGAGGCAACACCAATATATTTATTCTCAACCTTAAAATAAATTTTTTCACCGGTCCAGGGATGATAAAATTCATATTGATAATTCTGAGGCACAATGTTCAAGACTTGAAGCCCCGGTCTACTTGGATCCCTAACTTTTAAGAGTAGATTATAATCTCCGGATGTTGAATCACCACAGGCTATAATATCTTTACATCCTAAAACTGGAGTAGATATAAAAATAGGTAAACAAAAAATTATAATTATTATTATTATAATATTTTTTCTACAAATTTTCATATTAACTATTGTATACTCTTCAAAATATAAAAATATTATCTGGCAACATTAAAATTTATTAATTTAAGAATTTTTACAAAATATTAATGTAATTTAAATTATTAAAGGTTAATTGTGGAATACAAATTATTAATAATAAGATATGGTGAAATAGCACTAAAAGCTAAGTACACTAGAAAATATTTTGAAAATATATTAATAAAAAATATTAGAAAAAATTTAAATGAATCAAAAATAAAAAATAATTTAACGAGAGAATGGGGGAGAATTTATCTAAATACTGATAATATTATTGATAGTATTAAAATATTGCAGAAAATTTTTGGAATAGTATCAATGAGTCCCTCAATACGAATCAAAACTGATGTTAGAATAATTTCAGACAAAGTTATAACGTTAACAAAAAATAAATTATCAAAAAATAATAGTTTTGCCTTGAGAGTAAAAAGGGTTGGTAAACATAATTTTACAAGTCAAGATATCGCAAGAAAAATTGGAAGCGAAATTGTATCAAAAACAAGATCTAATGTAAATTTGACTTCCCCAGATTATGAGATATTTATTGATATTAGAAATGAATATACTTATATTTTTTTGGAAAAAATCTTTGGAAGTGGTGGGATGCCTGTAGGCACGCAGGGAAATATTCTGGCAATTATTGATAAAAAAATATCAATATTAGCAGCATGGTTTTTGATAAGAAGAGGATGTAAACCAATTTTTTATCTAAAAAACACACTACAACATAATAATTTAAGAACATTCATGAAAAAATGGTTTATTGATGATAAAATATATATAAAAAATAAAGAAAAGGACGAAAATTTTGAAATATTAGAAATAATAAAAAAGGAAAAATGTCAAGCAATAATTACAGGTCATACAATAGGCAATGATTACAAAAATTTTAACGATCTAAGGGAAATAAAAAATAAGTATAATTTGCCAGTTTTATGTCCTCTTATAATAATGGATGATGATATTATTGATGAAAAATTGATAGAAATTGGATTATGAATATTGTTATATTTGGTTCAGGAGCAATAGGCTCATTATTCGGAGCTTTACTTTCAAATAATAATAATGTAGTACTATATGGTAGAAAATCTCATATTGATATTATAAACAAAGAAGGATTAGAAATAAATGGGAAAACATTTTTTCATAAAAAAATACCTGCCTTTTGTAATATCAAAGAAATAAAAATGGATATAGATCTATTAATTTTATCTGTAAAATCATATGATACAGATATATCTTTAAACTTAATTAAAAATATCATTGATAGTGAAACTACTTTATTAACTATACAAAATGGTTTAGATAATATTGATAAAATAAGGAAAATATTTAATCATAAACAAATTTTGGGGGGAGTTACAACTCAAGGATCGATATTTGTTAAACCTGGTTTAATAAGTCATACGGGATTTGGTGAAACAATTTTAGGTGAATTAGATGGCACAATTAGCGATAGGTTAAAAAAAATTGTTAAGATATTTAATAATTCGGGGATTATTACAAAATATTCAAATGATATTAATAAAGAGATATGGATCAAAACCATTATTAATTCTAGTATAAATCCATTAACAACAATTTTTAAGTGTAAAAATGAATATCTATTAAAAAATCCAATTTTATCAAATATTGTTAAATTAGTCTGTAATGAATCAGTAAGAATTGCAAATGCTGAAGGATTTGATTTTAATTATGATGATATTTTAAATAAAACAAAGAAAGTTATTAACTATACTTGTGATAATTATTCTTCAATGTTACAAAGCTATGAAAAATATAAAAAAACTGAAATAAAGTCTATTAATGGAAAATTAATTGAGATTGGGAAAAAGCAAAATACTGATACAATTCTAAATGAATTATTAGTTTTATTAATCGAATCTTAAATCAACAATTTTGGGATTGGAAATTATAATAACAATACTATATATAATAAATAATAAATTGACCGACATTTTTATATAAATAGTAAACTATATTAATTTATAAATTAAGGGAAATTTATTATGAGACAATTAAATAAAAATAATAAATTAATTGTTGGTTTGGCAGCAATTATCTTTTCAATAATTATTTTATTAGCTATTTATTATATATTTTTTAGCGAAACAGAAGAAGTTTTAGATGAACCTGAAATAATTGTTCAAACAGATGATAGAATTAGTCCAAATGAAAATCAGGCGTTAATCTTGGAAATATTACGTATTCGTAATAGAGATCTAATTGATATAATTATGAATTCTGGTAAAGGTTGGGAAAACAAACCGAATATGTATTTTATAACTGAAATGGATGAATTAGAATATATTAGTAAGAACGTCGGATCTGCTAGTAGGGGAATTACTGAAACTTTTATAAAAGAATGGGATTCAATTTTTAAAGAAAATAAAATTGTTAGAGATGCAGAAGAAGAACAAGAAATTTCATATGTTACACTAAAAATTATGCAGAGAAAAAATTCAGGTTTATTTGGAAGACAAACTAATGATATTGAATTGGCTAATATTTATTTAATTTATGATTATAAAACGGGAAGATGGAGTGGAGATGATTATTTCAATGATACAGATGGTTATGGTCATTATATTAACAATAAGGTTGAGGTGTGGTTCAATTTATATCAAACAGATTTTGATCATGATGGCATCCCATATTGGACAGAAGTAAATATCTTGCACACTAACCCAGAAGTTGATGATACTCAAAATGATCCTGATGGAGATGGTATACCTACAGATTGGGAATGGAAATGGGGATATGATCCTTTTGTTTATGATAATCATACTACTCTTGATCCAGATCAAGATGGCATAGAAAACATTGAAGAATATTTTATGCAAAAATGGTTTTCAAATCCTTATTGTCAAGATATATATTTAGAAGTTGATGGTATGGACTCAGGGGGATTTTTAGATCCACCTCATATTCTTTATAAGGAATCTCAGCAAATAATCATCGAACGTTTTGCTGAACATGGTATTAATGTATATATTGATGATGGATGGCCAGAAGGTCCAGTAAACAAAGGAGGGGAATTATTAACCCATTATGAAAGAATGTCCCAAGATTCTGGAATGATGTTACAATACTATAGAAATCATTTTGCTGATGAGAGAAAAGGAATTTTTAGATATGTAGTAATGTGTCATAGAGGAGGTTTTTGCCATCCTGCCACTTTTAATAACTATGATCAAATGGCAGTAGGAATAAGCAATCAACAAATGATAACAGCCAAAGGAGCTTTTACACCTAGAACATATAGATTAATGGCTGCGGTATCAGTTATGCATGAGCTAGGACATTCACTAGGAATAGGGCCATGGAATGTAGGTGGAAATGATAATTTTACTTTTGCTGAGGGAAGAGCAGCAAAACAAGAATTTCTTGATGAGTGGGGTAATTACAAAAGCGTAATGAACTACTATTATATCTATGATAAGACCATTGTAGATTATTCAGATGGATCACATGGAACTGGTGATTTTAATGATTGGGAGTTTTTTGATTTAACTAATTTCCAATATGAATCGAAAGTAGTTGAAGATCCTGGATTTGAATTACCAGGCGTTGAAGAGATTAGTTTTATGGAAACAGTTTACGAACATCTTCCATTATATACAGGTTTTAGACTAGGTTTATAATGATTTATCAAAAAATCTCATAAAAAAATACTTTAAACTTTTTCTATTAATAATGTATATCTTATAATTAATATGAAAATATTAATTACGAGAAAAATCCCTAAATCTGGAATAGAATTATTGCTAAAAAAAGGATATGAACTAGAAATAAACCAACAAGATCGGATTTTATCAAAGAATGAAATAATAGATGGACTAAAGGAAAAGGATGGATTAATTTCACTATTAACAGACAACATAAATAAAGAAGTAATTAACTCAGAACCAAAGCTGAAGATGATAGCTAATTATGCTGTAGGATATAATAATATTGATATTAATGCAGCTACCCAAAAAAAAATACCAGTTAGTAACACTCCAGATGTTTTAACAGATACTACTGCAGAAATGGCATGGGCTTTACTATTCTCAGTTTCTCGCAGAATAGTAGAGGGAGATAATTTTACACGAAAAGGTAAATATAAAGGATGGGGCCCAATGTTAATGCTTGGACAAGATATCTCAAATAAAACCTTAGGAATCGTTGGTACGGGTAGAATCGGATCTGCTTTTGGATTAAAAAGCAAAGGATTCAAAATGAATGTTTTATATTTTGATGAAAAAATAAATGAAACACTTGAAAAAGAATTAAATGCAAAAAAGGTAGAAAAATCTGAATTAATAAAACAATCAGATTTTATTTCAATACATTTACCTTTAAATAAATCCACGTTTCATTTTATTGGAACTAATGAACTGAAAAATATGAAAAATAATGCAATATTAATAAATACATCAAGAGGGCCAATCATTGACGAAATTGCACTTACAAAAGCGTTAAAAGATAAATGGATTTTTGGAGCAGGATTGGATGTATATGAAAATGAACCTAATATCAATCCAAAATTATTAAATTTAAATAATGTAGTAATTCAACCGCATTCAGCATCTGCAACATTTCAAACACGATCAAATATGGCAATTATTGCTGCTAAAAACATGATTGAGGGATTAACTGGTAAAATTCCAACTAATTGCGTTAATAAAAACATTTATAAATAAATAAATTTAAAAAAATTATAGAGTGAAAGTCCATATTTCTGTTTCTTTAGGGATATCCGTTTTATCAAAATCGATTTCATTTCCAACTTTTAATATTTTATAAACTGATTTTTCTAGAAATGTATCTAGATTGTCAATTGGTAAAGATAAACCACCGATTTTATAATGCATAGGAATAATAATTGAAGGTTTAATTGATTTAATAATTTCCCATGCAATATCTGCATCAATAGTAAAATTTCCACCAACAGGAACAAATAAAATATCAACACTACCAATTTTCTCAACAATACTTTCTTCTACCATATGTCCTAGATCGCCTAAATGGCAGAAAATAATATCATCAATTAAAAATTTGAAAATAATATTTTCGCCTCTAATATCCCCAGATTTTTCATCATGATATGTTTTTATACCTTTTATATCAACATTAAAAATTTTTCTCTTTCTTTCATCTTTTACTACTTTAGATCCAATTTTTTCAACAGATTTTACACTATTATGATCATAATGGTCATGAGATACTAAAATAATATCTCCCTCCACTGTAGGTGCAGGGATTCCTATCGATTTTCCATCATGAGGATCTGTAACTAAGGTTATATCATCTTTAATTTCAAAGCATGAATGACCATGCCATCTTATTTGAAGCAATTTAACAATCTCCTGAAATCAAAAGAATATTAAACAATAATTATAAATAAATTATGGGCGTAATCTACCAAGTTTAATATATACAATTTTTTTATTGCTATAATGAACAGCAAAAATAATTTCTTTATTAACTGAGTGAGCTAAACGAATAGCCCTACTAAAATTTGACCATATACTTGTATAATTTTTTGTTATTACATGAACAAGATATTCAGCATGAGTTAAATCGGGTTTTTTTGAATAAGCACGAAAATGAGTACCAAATTTAAATCCAGTTTTTACAATTAGTCCACGGATTTTCAAATCGTTATATACATCAAATCTTAAATCTATATCTGGTTGCTTAAGTTTAACATATTTTTTAAATGATTTAAAATCAGTATTCTTTTCATTATTAATTATCTGTATTTTTAAAAAATTCTTTTTTAATAAATATAATGCTTCAACCATAGAAATTTGTAAGCCTTTTCCAAAAGGTTTACCATAAAATTCTTCTTCAAATAATTTTTTACTTGTTTTTTCATCTAATATTAAAACTCGATTTTCCATTAAAATCGAATCAGTTTTGACATATTTTTTTTCAAAATTTTCACCTATTATATTATCAATAGATATTTCATAATATGTTATATCGCCTTCTTCATCTACTATTGAAATCCATAGAATTCCATTTTTTATTTTTGCTTGGTCAATAAATAATTTGATTTTATTAATATCAAGGGTGTCTTTTTCGGAAAATATTGATACAAAATATTTATTATTTTCTTCATTCAAATTGTTTTTATTTTTGTATATTATAAAATCAAAATTCTTATTATCATTATTAATCTGAATTGAATATCCCTTTTTCCTAAGATCTCTAAATACTATATATTTTATTTCAAAATTTGGAATTGTTAATATTGACCTTTTTAATAAATATCCAAAATCAATCTCTTTTTCTTTTTCAAATATTTTAATTTTTTCTTCTTCTAAAAGAAAAACCGCTTCTATTAAATTTAGTATTAAATTATTATTTTTAACAGTTTCTCCAAAACGACTTTTACTATATAATCTCCCAACATCCTTTGGTTTATTTACAATTATCCTATTGTTAATTATTTCTCCAAATGCTTTTTGCATAATATTGGTAATTAGATTTATTATTTGGTTTTTTGTATTAAGAGGAGTAATTAATATAGATGTCTATTAGACTTAATTCAAATTTTTTTTATTATTTATTAATTATTTAAAAATATTAATCCCGATATTCTTAAGTATAATAATTAGATACCATTCACCGCTTGAAAGCAATTTAACTTTGGAGGCTAAAAATTTGGTAAAATTACATGAAATGATATTAAGAGATGCTCATCAATCAATGCTTGCAACCAGAATGAGAACAGAGGATATGCTACCCATTGCAGATAAATTAGATCAAGTAGGATTTTTTGCACTAGAGGTATGGGGTGGAGCAACATTTGATGTATCAATTAGATATTTAAATCAAGATCCATGGGAACGTATTAGATTATTAAAAAAAGCATTACCAAATACTCCAACACAAATGCTAGAAAGAGCAATGAATATCGTTGCTTATCGTAATTTTCCAGATGATGCTGTTAAGAAATTTATATTTCTTTCAAAAAAAAATGGTGTGGATAACTTTAGAATTTTTGATGCGCTTAATGATCTTAGAAATATGGAAATACCTATGAAAGCTGTTAAAGAAAATGGAGGACATGTTCAAGCCTGCTTAAGTTATACAATATCACCTGTTCATACTGTTGATTATTTTGTAAATAGGTTTATAAAACTATCAAAAATGGGAGCTGATTCTCTTTGTATAAAAGATATGGCCGGGATGATAACTCCTCAAAGAGCATATGATATCGTTAATGGATGTAAAAATGCTGGTATAAAACTTGAAATTGATTTGCATTCACATTGTACAAGTGGTATGACGGGCATGGCATATCAAAGAGCTGTTGAGGCGGGAATAGATATTTTAGATACGGCAATGTCTCCAATTTCTGGCGGGACAGCGGCTCCACCAACTGAGAGTATAGTAGCTGCATTAAAAAATACTGAATGGGATACCCATTATGATTTAGAACTTTTAATTGAAATTAGGAAATATTTCCTTAAAATTTGGGAAAAATATAGACATTTACATAGATTTAATGCTTTAAAAGTAGATCCAAGCGTAACTTTACATCAAGTTCCAGGCGGAATGCTTTCAAATCTTATTTTTCAACTAGAAGAGCAGGGGGCTAATGATAAATATAGAGAAATCTTGGCTGAAACTGAAAGAGTAAGAGGGGAGCTAGGATATCCTCCATTAGTCACTCCAACAAGTCAAGTAGTTGGAGTTCAATCGGTAATGAATGTTTTGCATGGTAGATATAAAGTTATTACCAAAGAAACAAAAGAGTATTGTAGGGGTATGTATGGTAAATCACCTGCACCAATAAAACCAGAAATAATGAAAAAAGTTCTTGGACCTAAATGGAAAGAAGAGATTATTGATTGTAGACCGTCTGATTTATTAAAACCAATGTGGGATAAATGCAAATCTGAATTAAAAGAACAAGAAGATATTGAAATTACTGATGAAAATGTTATGACATATCTCTTATACCCTCAAGTTGGACTTAAATTCTTAAATAAGAAAGCGAAATCAGAGTTCAAATCTGATGAACTACCTCTTTCAATTAACCATCCATTAACTAGAGGAATGGTCAAACAATCTTTCCCTGAATATAAACAAATTTGGCTTGAAGATAAACCCCCTGAACAAAGATCGGGTCCAGCTGAAATACCTACTGAATTTGAGGTTGAAGTTGATGGAGAACCCTTTGAGGTAAAAGTAAAACCGACTGGCGGCTTTTTAGTAGCTGGAAAAAATGAAAATTCAAATGAAAAAACTAAGAATATTGAGGGTGGAATTAAATCTAATATGCAAGGTACAATATTAAAAATAAAAACCAAATTAGGAGAAAAGATTTCTCAAGGGGATGTTATTGCCACAATTGAAGCAATGAAAATGGAACAAGAGATAAAGGCAGATAAAGCAGGTACAATCAAAGAAATTTTTGTGAAAGAGGGAGATTCGGTTTCAACCGGAGATATTCTAATGCAAGTTTTATAATAATTTAAATGGTGAAAAAAATGCTTAACAAAGTTCTTATAGCCAATCGTGGAGAAATTGCAGTTAGAATTATGAGGGCATGCAAAGAATTAGGAATTTCTACAATTGCAGTTTTTTCTGATGCAGATAAAAATGCTTTATTTGTTAAATACTCTGATGAAAAATATAATATTGGACCAGGACCCGCGAGTCAGAGTTATTTAAATAAGGATAAGATAATTGATGTTGCATTAAAAACCAAAGCGGAAGGCATTCACCCTGGTTATGGTTTTATGGCAGAAAATTCGGAATTTGCAGAAATGTGTCATAAAAATGGAATTGAATTTATTGGCCCACCTGTAAATTCAATGAAATTAATGGGCTCGAAAATCGATTCAAAAAAATCTATGATTAATGCGGGTATACATGTAGTACCTGGAATAACAGAGTCAATTGCTGATCATGAAAAAGCAAAAGATATTGCAAACGAGATCGGTTATCCAATAATGTTAAAAGCCTCAGCAGGTGGGGGCGGCATTGGAATTCAAATGGTTGAAAATGATAGTAAAATGGAAAAAACATTAGATTCTATCCGTCAATTAGCTAAAAATTCATTTGGAGATGATTCTGTTTTCATTGAGAAGTTTATAAAAGATCCTCGCCACATTGAATATCAAATAATAGGGGATAAAAAAAACCATATTATCCATTGTTATGAGAGAGAATGTAGCGTTCAAAGAAGGAATCAGAAATTAATTGAAGAAACACCATCATGTGCTTTATCTCAAGAACTTAGAGAAGAAATGGGTGGACAAGCAGTTAAAGTAGCTAAAACAGCTAAATATTATAATGCTGGAACCTGTGAATTTATGTTTAAAGATGGAAAATATTATTTTTTAGAAATGAACACTAGACTTCAAGTTGAACATCCAATTACAGAAGTTACTACAGGAATAGATCTCGCAAGGGAACAATTAAGAATCGCATCTGGACTTGATCTTGAATATGATCAGAAAGACATAATCCCTAGAGGACATGCAATTGAATGTCGGATAAACGCTGAAGATCCATTAAACAATTTTTCTCCATCGCCAAGTAAAATTATTAGATATGCTGAACCAAGTGGTCCAGGTGTTAGAGTAGATTCAGGAGTATATCAAGGTTTTACAATTCCTCCATTTTATGATTCTATGTTGGCTAAGCTTATAATCCTAGCAGAAGATAGAAAAAGTTGTATTGCAAGAACAAAAAGAGCTTTATGGGAATTTCAAATCGGAGGAGTAAGGAATAATATACCTTTTCATGAGATAGTTATGAATAATGAAAAATGGATTAAGGGGGAATATGATACAAGTTTTATATCAAGGTATAAAATACTTGATCAAGTAATAGATTATGTCAAAGAAAGAAAAACTCAATCATCAACAATAAAAACAGCAGCAGCAATGGCAGCAGTTCAAACAGTTATAGTAGCTTCAAAAAAATAAATAAGATTATACTTTTAATTTATAATTTAACTTCTAATTAAATCTAAGGAAGATAATTCAATTGAAATTTTTTCAACATCAATAGATATATAATCAGTTTTTCTTGCACCAGTACATACAATTTTCCAAGAGCCAAATAACAACATAGATACTTTAAGTTCTTCAATGCGATATACAAAAACTGGAAATTACTCGGGTTAATATTCATATTTTCTAAACCAAGATCCATTGCAGCTTCATTTAAATATAGTTCAGTTTATAAATCAGAAATTGCCACAATATTTTGAAAAACTATTTTCCACTCTTCATTTTTATAAAATTCCAATATTGACAAGACTTTCTTTGAGAATTTTTAATGCTTTTTTAATATATTCCAATTCATTAGCACCTGTAAAAACAATTTTTCCTGATTTAAATATGATGACATTTATCTTAAAATTAGGCATATTCAATGTTAAGCCTGGAAATTCATTTTCATTATAAGCTATATTTTCAAATTCAATGTTACCTTTAATATAATCTAAATCAAGGTTTTTTTCTAAATCTGAAGATGCAACGATATTTTCAATATCAATATGTATATCATCAAAAAGCGTTATTTCATATTTTTCAATATCATTTATAATTCTATTTATTATAATTTCAATATCATCAATTTTTTTAATACCGGTACATATGATTTTTCCATTAGTAAATAAAAAAACAGCACATTTAGGATTATCAAAATCTAAAATAAGTCCAGAAAATTCATCAAGATTATATTTTGAATTAATAAATTGTTTTGATAAATATTTTACATCAAATTTTTCCGTTAAATTTGCCGAAAATACAATATTTTCAATTTTTAATTCTTCCATAATTCGATTTACCGTCCCTCCTTAAAGCATGTAATGATTTTTTATAAACATTTCGTTAAAAGATGAGCACACAAATTTAAAATAATTTATAAAAAAATCTACCAAACTCTATCGATATTTAAATCATTTTTTGGATTTTTTCTTTTTTCTTTTTTTTGACTGGTACTAATTTCATCCAATATGCCGCGGAATTCATCAGTTCTATATTCAATTCTTCTCTCGCAACTTGCTACAGCTAATTCACCTCTAGTTTTTTCAATTATCCCTCTAACCATATCTTGTTTTCTTTTTATTGGTATTAGTGCAGATGGATAATCAAATCTGATTATTGAGTCATATATTTCTCCCATTAGTTTTAGGTAACGATTGGCTTTTTCAGGTTTTCCATCTAGGATGGAGTCTAAGGATTTTCTTCTTAACTCTCCAACAACGTCACATAAACCCTGTAAATATGAACTATATGTAACTTGTAGTTTGTCAGGATCAGGCAACTCCTTCTCTTGCATTATATTAAAAAGACAACTCGCTTCAACAAATTCTTGAGCAGCATTTTCGACAAATCCTGCATGAGATAGTTCACCATGATTTTTTGTAAAATCATATAATTCCAATAATTTCGATGAAGCATCTTTTATCAAATCTTTTGATTTTTTCATTGAATTTTGATGTATTAATTGAATAGCTTTTCTACAGCTAATAATTATTTCCCTCGAAAATCGAAGAGAGTTTTCTCTTACTCTGTCTTTGTCATCAATATTTTTTTCAATTTTATTTATTATTTTTTCTAAATTTTTCATTTTAGAATCCTATCCAAATAAATTCAATATGATTTAATTTTTTTCTTTAAATAATCACATAAATTTTTTATTAACCCAAAAATCAGGTTTTTCTCCGTTTAATACTTTAATAATTTGTTCTGAGCAGACAGTACCCGCTCTTATCTGTCCTTCTTTTGTATTAGCACCTATGTGTGGAGATAAAATAACATTCTCTAGTTTTAATAAAGGATTATCAGTTGGAGGTTCATTTTCAAAAACATCTATACCCGCACCAGATATCTTCTCGTTTTTTAATACGTTAAATAATGCTTTTTCATCAACAGTACCTCCTCTTGAACAATTAATGAGAAAAGCAGTTTTTTTCATTTTTGAAAGCATTTCCTGATTTACAATATGGTGAGTAGATTTTAAATGAGGAAGATGTAATGATATATAATCAGATTTTGACATAAGATCTTCTAATTTTTCAATTTTTATAATTCCATCCTTATGCATATCATCTTTGGATATAAATGGATCATATCCTATTACTGACATGTTAAATGACTTTGCATATTTTGCTGTAATTTTACCAATATTTCCACATCCAATAAGACCAAGAGTTTTTCCAAATATTTCAGTTCCCATCAATTTTTTCTTAATCCATTTATCTTTTTTCATCGATCGGTCTGCTTTTGAAATATTTCTGGATAGACTTAACATAAATGTAATAGCAAGTTCTGCTACACTTTGAGTTGCACCAGTAGGTGCGTTAACTACTTTTATATTATGCTCTGCACAGGATTGAATATCAATATTATCTACTCCAATTCCTGCTCTACCAATAACCTTTAAATTTCCTTCAGATCCAGCTTTTATTACATCTTCAAATACCTTAGTCCTACCTCTAATCATTAAAGCATCATATTTATGAATCTCTTTAATCAGGTCTGATTTATCAAATTCTTCAAATGTTACATCATGATCAGCTTTTTTTAATAACTCTATTGCTTCTAATGCCATTTTATCTGTAATAAGTATTTTCATATTCGATCCCTCTTTCATTATAAAATAAAAATAAATTATTTTTTAGAGAATAATCCTAAAATCAATTCCAGGATATTCAGCTTCTTTACCTAATTCCTCCTCAATTCTAAGCAATTGATTATATTTGGAAGTTCTATCACTTCTTGAAGGAGCACCTGTTTTTATTTGACCAGCACTTGTTCCAACAACTAAATCTGCAATAAAAGTATCTTCAGTTTCCCCGCTTCTATGACTTATAATTGAAGTCCATCCTACATCATTTGCCATTTTAATGGCATTTAATGTTTCTGTAACAGTCCCTATCTGATTTAGTTTAATTAGAACGGAGTTAGCAGCATTTAATTCAATACCTTTCTTAATTCTTTTTGTATTTGTTACGAATAAATCATCACCGACAATTTGGACTTTGGATCCTATTTTTTTTGTTATTTCAACCCATGAATCCCAATCATCTTCTGCAAGTCCATCCTCTATACTTACTATTGGATATTTATTACATAAATCTATGTATAGATCAACCATTTCTCCACCGGAATATGATTTATTTCCAATTTTATAAGTTTCATTATAAAAGAACTCGCTAGAAGCAGGATCTATCGCAATTTTTATCATTTCATTATACCCTGCGTTTTCAATAGCCTGTAATATAAAATCAAATCTTTCATAAATATTAGACAATCCTGATGGTGCAAACCCACCTTCATCACCAATTAATGTTCCAGATGATCCAAATTTATTATACAATATTTTGGAGAGATGATGATATATTTCTGAAACATGGCGGATGCCCTCTGAAAAAGATTTTGCACTTGTTGGCATTATCATATGTTCTTGAAATGAATTTTTCTGACCCGCATGTTTTCCTCCATTAATTATATTACACATTGGAACTGGCATTTTATGAGAAATAATACCAAACATTTCTGATATGTATGAATATAATGGAAGATTTTTATCAAATGCTCCTGCTTTAGTAACAGCCATTGAAACCGGAAGAATTGAGTTAGCACCAAGTTTCCCCTTATTATCAGTTCCATCTAGCTCAATCATTAATGAATCAATAGTGTTTTGATGTCTGCAATTTAATCCAATTATTTTTGGAGCAATAATGTCATTTATGTTTTTTACAACCTTTAAAGTTCCTTTACCAAAATATCTAGATTTATCATTATCTCTGAGCTCTATAGCCTCGTGCTTTCCTGCACTTGCGCCGCTAGGAGTCATAGATCTAAAAACACCTTTCGATGTTTTTATATCAACTTCAACGGTAGGATCACCTCTTGAGTCTAATATTTCTCTAGCTTTTATCATTAAAATTTCAGATATTTATATTACCCCCAATTTTTAGACATTATGTTTTTTTATGTAATAAAATTATTGATTCTAATATCGATTTTTTTTTGTTTTAGTTTTAGAAAGACTTAATAATACCAATTAGTTTGTAATAATGGAGGCAGGAAAGAATGTATGAATACATAATATTGGTTATAGTCATATTTCTAATTTTATTGCTTTCATCCGCAATAAAGATTATGGCAGAGTATCAAAGAATTGTTATATTTAGACTAGGTAGATTACAGGGCATAAAGGGCCCGGGTCTTGTTTTTATAATTCCAATTATAGATAATATAATCAAACTTGATTTAAGAACTCGTGTAATTGATGTACCCAAACAGAGGGTGATAACAGAAGATAATGTAACAGTTGATGTTGATGCAGTTGTCTATTACAGAATTGTAGACCCACAAAAAGCAGTTGTTGAGGTTCAAAGATATGATGTTGCAACAAGTTTGATTGCACAAACAACACTAAGAGATGTTCTTGGTCAGCAGAATTTAGATGAATTATTATCAAAGAGGGATGAACTAAATAAAAGCCTTCAAACAATTATTGATCAAGCTACTGATCCATGGGGTGTTAAAGTATCTGCAGTTACTATAAGAGATGTTTCATTACCAGAAGAAATGATGAGGGCTATTGCAAAACAAGCTGAAGCTGAAAGAGAAAAAAGATCAAGGATTATTATTGCAGAAGGAGAATTTCAAGCGTCTGCGAGAATGACAGATGCCGCAAAATTATATGAAAAAACTCCAATGGCAATGAGACTTAGAGAACTTCAAACACTTACTGATATATCAAAAGAAGGGAACCTAATAATTGTTCCTGGAGGAGAGTTAGGACAGGTTGCTGGTATTGCAAAAGCAGTTAATCAAAAAGTAAAATGAAAAAAAATAAATTAATTATCATATCTTTAATTTTCTTTTTTTCTCTTTTTTTATCATTTAATGCAAATGCTCAGATTTCAAATGTGCTAATTGTTGAAATAAATGATACAATAAATCAATCAACAGTTGAATTGTTATATGAAGCTATTCAAGAAGCTGATTATCAAAAATCACAAGCGATTATACTTTTATTGAATACCCCGGGGGGGGGATTACAACAAACTTTTGAAATTGCTGAAATTATTAAAAATAGTGAAATCCCAGTAGTTGGTTATGTTTATCCAAGTGGTTCAACTGCTTGGTCTGCTGGGACATTCATATTAATTAGTACCCATATTGCTTCAATGGCTAATAATACAATAATTGGATCTTGTCAACCTGTTGAAATAACGTTAGAAGGAACGAGAACCATTAATGATTCAAAGACAATAAATGCATTAGTTCAGTGGATTCAAGAAAGAGCAGATATTTATAGTAGAAATAAAACACTTGTTAAAGAATTTATAATAGATAATAGAAATATTAATGCTTCAATAGCAGAAAAATTTGGAGTAATTGAATATGTTTCGGATTCTATTGAAATTTTATTGAAAAAAATTGATGGAGATATTGTTGAAACATTAAATGGAAATTTAACGATAAACACCAAATATGCAGAACAAATATATTATTCGCCATCTATTAAAATTATATTTTTAAAAATTTTATCAAATCCAATACTTCAATCATTATTATTAATGCTTGGAGTTTTTGCATTGATTTTTGGAATATCATCACCCGGATTTGGTGCTGAGGTTTTCGGCGTTATAGCTATATTATTATCCTTAATTGGGTCAGGATTTAGCATTCCTGAATTTAGCATAATATTTATAATACTTGGTTTTCTATTATTAATAATTGAAATATTTGCTACGCCCGGCTTTGGCATAATAGGGCTAGGTGGAATTATAAGTTTGAGTTTAGGGTCAATATTTATTATTCCTACATATTCAACAAGGAATTGGATGATATCAATGGATTGGATAAATGATATAATATTAATATTAATTGTTACAGCTGTTCTTATTTCAATATTTTTTGGATTTTTACTTTATAAAATTATCCAAATAAGAAAAAAGAAAAAAGCTGTCGGAGTATTTGAAGGTGAATTTGCAACAACAATTGAAAGAATATCTCCAGATAAACCTGGTTATATAAAATTTAAAGGTGAATTATGGAAAGCTAAATCTAAAGATTTTATTGAACTAGGAACTAAGGTTGTTATAATTAAAAAAGATGATGTTTATTTAATTGTTGAACCAGAAAAATAACGACCAAACATTAATCAACCATTATCCTTTTTCCCAGAGATGTTTAAAATGCAAAATGACATAAGATTACAGTTTCTTGGCGGTAGTAATAAAGTTGGTAGCTTATCGCTTATGCTAGATACAAATGGAACAAGAGTATTATTTGATTATGGGATGACTCCAAGTAAACCACCAACATTTCCAATGCAACCTCCACCTGTAGATCATATGTTTTTAAGCCATTCTCATTTGGATCATTCAGGAATGACACCTTATATCTGTTCGAGAGACAATCAAAAAATTCATTCAACAAAACTTACATCTGAAATATCATATTTACTTCATAAGGATTCTATTAAAATTGCGAAAATGGAAGGTTACGCCCCATTATATAATATGAATGATGTTAAACAAACAAAAACAAATGTTATTCCTGTTGAACCAACTAAAAAAAAATTTTTAAATAACGACCATGAAATTCGCTTTCATTCTGCAGGACATATTCCCGGGTCTCTCATGTTTGAAATGGTGGGATCAAGAAATTTTTTATTTACAGGGGATTTCAATATTCAAGATACCAACTTAGTTAAAGCCACTAAACCAATCAAATGTGATATTTTATGTATGGAGGGTACTTATGCTGGGAGAGATCATCCAAAAAAAAGAGAAGAATTGGAAAAAGAGCTGATAGACAAAATTGAAGAAGTTATTATGCGAGGGGGATTAGCAATTTTACCTGCTTTTGCAGTTTCCAGGTCACAAGAGCTCGTTCTAATTTTAAAAAATTCAGGATTCAATATTTGGTATGATGGAATGGGTAGAAAAGTATCAGAAATTTTTTTAAAATACCCAAAATATCTGCGATCTGAAAAAAATCTTAGAGATGCACTAAACAGAATTCATTTCGTGCATTCAGAAAAAGGACGGAAAACAGCCTTAAAATCTGATGTAATTATAACATCTAGCGGAATGATGGATGGCGGACCAGTTTTAAGTTATATGAATAAATTAAAAAATGATGTAAAAAGTTCAGTGATTTTAACAGGATATCAGATAAAAGGTACTAATAGTAGATTATTAATAGAAAAGAAAAAATTAGATTTTTATGGAGTTATTGAAAAAGTTGCATGTGATGTAGAATATTTTGATTTTTCAGGGCATGCTGGACATTCGGAATTAATTGAATTTGCAAAGAATTGCAATCCAGAAAAAATTGTATTAATGCATAGTGATAATAGAGAAGCTCTTATAAAACCATTAAGGGAATTTGCTGATGTTTTTACACCTAATGATGGTGAGATTTTAGATTTATAATAAAATTTCTTTTATAATTTGATTTTATCATATAATCAAAAGGAGACCATTGAAATGTCAGAAATATCAAGGAGACAAAAATACGATCTCAAAAGAAAAATAGAAGATTTAGGCGAATGTCGAGGAAAACATACAGAATTAATCTCGCTTTATGTACCATCAACCAAGCAAATATTTGATGTCGCATCTTATCTTAAAAACGAATTGTCCGAATCACAGAATATTAAATCAAAAACAACTAGAAAAAATGTTTTATCTGCAATCGAATCTATTTTAAGTAGGTTAAAAAATTATAAAACTCCACCTGAAAATGGAGTTGTTTTTTTTGTTGGTCATAAGAGCATCGGTAGCGATCAAACGTCAATGGTAGCTTTTGTTGTTGAACCTCCTATGCCATTTAAAACATTTCTTTATCGGTGTGACTCTCTTTTTTATCTTAAACCTTTGGAGGAAATGCTTACTGAAAAGGAAGTGTATGGCTTAATATTAATTGATAGGAGAGAATGTACTGTTGGAATTTTAAGGGGAAGTAGAATTGATTTACTAAAGTATATGACTTCTCAAGTTCCTGGAAAACATGGGAGAGGCGGGCAATCTCAAAGAAGATTTGAGAGATTAACAGAGATAGCAGCGCATGAATGGTTTGTAAAATGTGGGGATAAAATTAGTGAGATATTTCTTAGCGAGGAGAATATAAAAGGTATATTTGCTGGAGGGCCTGGGCCAACAAAAAAATATTTTTTTGAGGAAAAATATTTACATTATTCTATTCAGGATAAAATTATTGATATGTTTGATACGGGTTATACAGATGAATATGGTTTAAGAGAACTTGTATCAAAAGCTTCAGAAACAATGGAGAATCTTGAAGTTGCTAAAGAGAAATCAGTAATGAAGCAATTTCTAAAGGAAATAACTAAAAACGAAAAAAGCCTAGCAATTTATGGTGAAGATCAAATTAGAAAGGCATTGGAAATGGGCGCGGTTGATATCATATTATTTTCAGATAATCTTAGAAAATATAGAATTTATTTGAAATGCCAAAATTGTAACTTTAATAAAGAAATTACAATCAATCAGGATTTACTTGAAGAATATATGCCGCCAAAATGTTCAAAATGTGATACATCTTCCACAATGGAAATTGTAGAAAAAAAAGATATTATTGACGAATTATCCGAAAAAGCTGAAAAAATTGGATGTAAAATATTTCTTATTTCTAGAAATAGTGAAGAGGGTGATTCATTATATTCTGCTTTTAATGGAATTGCAGGAATTTCAAGATATCATTTAGATATATAAATATATCATAATAAAAATAAATTATTTTTTTTTAAGTAAATAAATAGTATCTTATAATTTATTTATATTTTTTTTTTATTTTAATTATTATAATCTGTACCGATGGTTTTATAAATAAAGAAATATATTATTTAATTTGGTTATGAACGATGTCGTCTCGAGATAATTTCAAGTCTTTTATTCCTCCTAATAAAATAATTCCTGAACTTACAATAAAAGCTGTTTTAGTTGGAGCATTATTGGCAATCATCTTAGGTTCTGCTAATGCTTATCTTGGTCTTTATGCAGGATTGACGGTTTCAGCTGTAATTCCTGGTGCTGTAATGGCTTTCGCTTTATTGAAACCATTTAAAGGTACTATTCTTGAAGTTAATATTGGTATGATGGGTGCTGCAGCAGGTGAAGCACTTGCGGCGGGAGTTATATTTACAATACCGGCATTAGTATTACTTGGGACATGGACAGAAATTCAATATCTAGAAACGACTCTTATAGCTTTACTGGGTGGAATTCTAGGTGTTTTATGGATGATTCCGTTAAGAAGAGCTTTGATTATAAAAACAGATTTACCTTTTCCAGAAGGTGTTGCAGTTGCTGCTGTTCTAACTACAACAGTGGGTGATGGAGAAAATTCCTCAAAGGTAAAAAGCAAATCTTCTGGAGTAAGCGGTATATGGTTAATAGTAGGTGTTCTATTAGCAGGAATATTCAAATTTGGTCAGGTTGCATTAAAAACCTTTAGCGGTGCAATTCATAGTATTATAGATATTGGAAAATTTAGTATCGGGGGAAGAGAAGGAAATGGCGTTTTTTATGGCGGAGTAGCTTCATCTCCTGCATTACTTGGAGTAGGTTGGATTATAGGGCCGAAAATAGCCTCTTTTGTTTTTGTGGGGGGATTATTAGGTTGGGTAATCCTTGCTCCATTAATAGCATTAGCCACTGGCTTACCAACACCAACTACACCCTCTCAAATTACAGATGCACTTTCTTTTGGTTCTGGTAATTTTGAAACAGGAAAATTAATATGGGGTTTCTATGAGATTTGGGGGAATTATATCAGGTATATTGGCGTAGGGGCCATGGTAGTTGGTGGATTATATACTATATTCAAATTAAGATCAAATCTAAGCCAAGGATTAAAAGAAGCTATAGCAGGAATTACAGGAGGACAGATAGAAGCGAAAAAAAGAACGGATCAAGATTTGAATTTTAAATTTGTATTTTTATTAATTGGAGCTCTTACAATTCCTGTATTTATACTATACGGATATGTTTCAAATGAATGGGCTATATCTGGAATTATGGCAGTTTTTGCAATTTTATTTGCCTTTATTGCAAGTGCAATAGCAGGATATATGGCAGGATTATTAGGATCATCAAATAATCCTATATCTGGCGTAACTGTATCCGTTCTTCTTATTACATCTTTGATATTATTAGGATTTGGTCTTTCAGGTAATGTTGGAGCATATGGTGTTGCGATATTAATTGCAGCAGTAATATGTTGTGCAGCAGCAATTTCTGGAGATGTTCTTCAGTCGATGACTTGTGGTCAAATGATTGGAGCGACGCCGAAAAATCAACAAATAGCGGAAATTATTGGAGTTTTGGCAGCGGCTCCTGTATTAGCATTAGTGGTTTCGGCTCTTGATCAAGCATATAGAATTGGTAGCACTAATTTACCTGCACCCCAAGCATTTCTTATGGCTGGAATAGTAAAGGGCGTGTTAGGTGGAGAAATGGTATGGCCTTTCGTTCTTGCAGGTGCAGTACTTGCATTTGTACTTATTTTAATTGATTTACCTGTTTTACCAGTTGCAATTGGTATCTATTTACCATTTACTTTAGCTGTCCCTATTTTTGGAGGGGGAGTTGTAAGACATATAACAAATATCTTTATTACTAGGAAATATGGATCAAGTGATGAAGAACAAATAAGTGAATGGGAGCTAGCAATTAAACAAACCGATGTAAAACCAAAGGAAAAAATTATAAGGACAGGTCTACTCTTAACCGCTGGATTAATTGCAGGAGAAGCATTAATGGGGGTAATAGTAGCATTTCTAATTATCGGTGGTATAAATCTATCAATTTTTGAATATCCTCCAATATGGCCCGGTTTAATATTATGGATCTTTGTTGCAATACTTCTTGCATACATCCCGCTGAGGGAAATATTTGCAAATGAAAAATAAGAAAAATACCAAAATTCCAACAATTGAAGAATTTAACATATATAAACCAATAAGATTAGATTTTACATGGGAAATAAAAGATGATGGTATAGTAGTTATAAAAGTACCAAAGTTTAATAGTAAATATGGTAAATCTTTTTGCAAAATAATAAAAAAAGAAAATTCTTTTTCAGCAAATTTAGATAGATTAGGGTCTAGTGTTTGGAAGTATTGTGATGGTACAAATTCAGTAAAAAAAATTCTTGATAATCTGTTAAAAGAATTTCCAGATGAAAAAAATATTGACCAAAGATTATACTTGTTTCTTCAACAAATGAAAAATTTACATTATATATATTTTTAGTTTCATTCAAGATGTGATTCTTCAATATTTAAAAAACCACTATCTCTTCTCCATTTAATAGAATAAGTATCAATAATAAGTTTTTTTTTAAAAATTGGACCATCTAATGTTATAGTTTCATATTCCCCGCCTTCTCCTGCAATATTTATTTTATATTTTTTCGATAATTTTCCTATATCATTTATGAATTTTTTATCCAAATATTTGCCAAGCCATTTTTCATCTAATCCAAATGCAGAAACTCCTACTATCATATTTTTAAATCCTGCTTTTATTTGTTCATCAATAATCTTCATTTGGTCTTTATGCCATAATGGTGTAAATGATTTGATTTTCAAATCATGACAAATTTTTTCTATTCTAGTTCTTTGATATTCCGAATCAATAGCACCGCTTATTATTCCATCTATTTCAAGATCTCTAAGAATATCTTTCAAATCTTCAACTTCTTCCTCCTTATTCCCCTCTGAAATTTTATTAATATATTGAATATCTAAAGCTTGTGCAATTTTTTTTGTTTGATCAATGTTTAAACTATGAAACATCCAAGAATTTTTTTTTTTAGGTATTATTGTCACTAAATGAGTAATGTTCCATCCCCATTGTTTTGCAATATAAATAGAAAAAACTGAATCCTTTCCGCCAGAAAATAAAGAAGCCACATTCATAATAATGAATGCAACAACTAATTTATAATAATATTATTTTAATATTCCTTTGAGAAAACTATACAACTTTGGATAACTATCAAATATATTTGATATAAAATTTAAATTACTTTTTGGCATACTAATTTCCAAAGTTGCCCAATCACTTTCTGCCCCCGTCTCATCTTTTGCCTTTACAAATAATGTATAATTCCCTTCATTTTCCCATGAAAAACTTTTTGTAATTTCTTCACCTGAATTATAAGGGCCATCCCAAGAGACACCGGGACATCCATCATACCAAAGAATCCAATAATAAACATCATCACCATCAGGATCAATTGTTGAAAATGTATATTCATAATTTTTTCCATTTTTACCGCTACTAGGTCCAATAATAGTTGGAATTTCTGGAGGATCATTTTGTATTTCTAAATTATTTACAATTGTTACATCAATTTCAATTTCACCTTCAGATAACAAATTGACACTTAAGCTCAAATTTAAATCATGCACATCTCTATTTCCACTTGATTCTATTTTATTTCTATAATATGATTCCTCTTCATATCCCCCTACTAAAACCTGATAACCACCATCAAAAAATGATGTTGGATATCCATAAATATTATATTCAAAAGCAAGTCTATTTCCAGCATCAACATTTTCATCTCCTACTAATGCAACGAAATAAAAAGGATAATCACCGGATTCATATATGCTGCTCAAAGCTTCTGCCATTACAGGGCAATAAGGACACCAAGTTGCTGTGCCTTCTTCTACAAAAACAGTATGAGAAAATTCTGAATTTATTGTATTATATCCAATATTACCAGGTTCAGCGCCAGCAGCAGCATCGACATAATATGCATCGAATTTATTTCTTGTTGGAGGATATGCAAACCCATCGTGAGCCTCTGAGTTAAAAACAGCGGCGATAACCATTAAATTATCTTCCTGTATATTACTATAACCTGCATCTTGCCCATTCCAAATAATTTTATTATTATAGGTTTCCAAATAAGATATATCAATTGTTTCATCAAAAGCATAATCTAAAAAAGCATAGTGATAAGGATCTCTATCATAATTATCCCATCGAGACTGTGGCTCAACTACATAAATCTTTAATAGCCCGCTATAACCATTCTCAAAATTTGCGCTATTGTCAGGATTATTGATTTTCTCCTCGATTAAATTTGAATCAATATTCATTGCCCCTACATAAGAACTTGTAATAAAAAATATTACAATACCGAAAACTAATATCATATTTTTCTTCATATTATTACCCCATTTTAACAATTGTTAATAAATATATTATTCAATATAAATAGATTTCCCTATATTATATAAAATTTAGATAAAGGTAACATCAATTAGAAAACAACTGTACAACAAATCTTAATATATAATAAAAGAAAAATTAACTTATAAAAAAATCCTTGAAATAATAAAAAATTGTTTATAAATGGAGAAAAAACATGAATATAATTAAAATAATAACATCATTTTTTTGCCTTCTAATTTTATTAAACTCATTAATAACAGTTGCAGATTCAAATAATAATCTTTTTTCAAATGAATACAATTATGATCCTCCCGTTATTCAATTAATATATCCAAAAGGCGGAGAAAAATTAAATGAAACAATAACAATTAAATGGATTGCGTATCATAGCGACAACACATATGAACATCTAAACATAAACATATATTATCAAACAAAAAACTCAGAAAATTGGATAGAAATTATAAAATTTTTACCAAACACTGGAGAATATAATTGGAGCACTCATAATTTATTAGATAATAATTATATAATAAGAATTTTAACAATAGATGAAGATAATAATATTGCAATTGCCACAAGTGAAGAATTTACAGTTAATAATGGTAATAAAGAGCTAGAAATTACTAATATTATAATTAAAGATAATACAATAAATAAATCAACATGGGTTAAAGACTGCGATAATATTACAATAAATGCAATTATAACTGGTTTTGGGGCCGATCAACTTTCAATAAATAATATAACAGCAGATTTAACCGGATTTAATTTAGGAAAAAAAGTAAATCCTAATAGTTATGATGGTAAAAACGCCATATGGAAATTATATTATGTAAAATGTATTGAATATAATAATCAGATATATGTAAAAATTGATGTTAATGATTATATAAATAAAATTTGCACAATTAATGTAGATAATGAATGTCCAAAATTAACATTAAATAAACCTACCAATGGAATATATTTATACAACAAGAAGTTATTTATCCCTATTGAAAAAACAATTATTTTTGGTAATATTGAATTTGAACTTGATATTAGTGATAATTCAGTTATTGATCGATTAGAATTTTATATTGATGAAAAATTATCATTTACTTTAAATGATAATTTTGATAAGTTCAAATTTAACAACAGGCTACTAGGAAGACATTTTATTGAGTTTCGTTTATATGATTTAGCTGGAAATATGATTTCAAAAACAATGATAATAAATATTTATAATTTGATATAATAAATTTTTTCAAAATATTTCAAAATTTGAATACTTAGTTTTTTTAAAAAATCAGATTATTATTAAAAAATTTACATAGAACATATATATCTAAATAAACATGTATTGTTAAAATTAAAAAAACTCATTTATAAAATACTATGGTTTATATTATGAAAATAGGTATAATATGTGGATATGAAATTAATGAATTGACTAATAATTCAGAGAAAATAATTGTTGAAACAATTTATGGAAATGTACCAATCAAATTTGTAAAATATAAAAAAAATGAAATTTATTTCATAAATCGACATGGAGAAAATAAAAATATTCCCCCTCATAAAATCAATTATCGCGCTAATATTCAAGCTTTAAAATCTTGTAAAATCGATAACATAATTTCAATACTTACTGTAGGGTCAATGAAAAAAAAAATTAAAGCAGGAGATTTTGTAATTCCAGATGATTTTATTGATTTTACTAAATCAAGGTGTTTATCGTATTTTGATGAAGATAGGATACACATAGATATGAATAATCCTTTTTGTCCATCTTTAAGAAAATTATTGATTGAAAGTTGCGAGAAAATTGAAAAAATTAATATTCATACTAAAGGAATATATATTACAACGGAAGGCCCTAGATTAGAAACAGCATCAGAAATCAAATGTTTTTCAAATTATTCTGATATTGTTGGCATGACATTAGTTCCTGAAATTAGTTTGGCTAGAGAAAAAGGAATCTGCTATGTATCTATTTGTATAGTATGTAATATGGCTGCAGGTTTACAAAAAGAACTATCAATAGATGAAATATCAAATACTTTTATAGAGCGAAAACCACAATTATTTAATGTAATACAAAACTTTTTACAAAATATTGAAAATAAAAATATATGCAAATGCATTAATAAATAATTGATGGAAGGGATATGAAAAAATATGAAATAATTGAACATACAGCAGATGTTGGAATCAAAGCTTTTGGAGAAAATCTAGCGGAAAGTTTTGAAAATGCAGCAAAGGCAATGTTTGATATAATAACTGATAATTCAAAAATTGACAATGCTGGACAATATAATATTAAATTGAAATCAACTGATTTAGAACAGCTATTAGTTGACTGGCTATCAGAATTATTATTTTTAAATAGTGCAAATAATTTAGTTTTTGGGTTTTTTGAAATTCAAATTGATGAAGAACATAATAGTATAAATGCAAGAATATTCGGTGAAAAATTCAATCAATCAAAACATAATATCGGTGTAGAAATTAAAGCAGTAACATATCATATGTTAAAAGTTAATAATAGCTATCCATTTTCAGCTCAAGTTCTCTTTGATATTTAAATAAATAATAAATATATTATACAATTAGCAAAAAATTAGCAAAATTTTTAATCATTTCATCAATTGCAGTTAATGTTTAAAGGGGAATAATCATGACAACAGAAAAAATTACGGAAAAGATGAATATAAGGGAAGTTATTGAAAAATATCCTGAGGTAATACCCGTTTTTCAAAAATATAATATGGGTTGTATTGGCTGCATTGCAGCATCATTTGAAAAACTAAGTGATATTGCATCTGTACATGGGATTGACGTTAAAACTTTTGTAGATGATTTAAATAATGCAATAATAAAATGATAGAAAATAATTCTATTAAATATCACTATTTGTTATAACTAACTCTCCATGTTTTATACCTTTTAATGCTTTTATTTTATTAGCTAATTCTTTTATATTTATTGTTAAGCCTTTCAAAACTATTACTTCAAGACAATTATTATGATCAATATGAACATGACTTGAGACTAAAATTTCACTTGTATGATTATGTTGTAATTCAAGTAATCTATCAGTAACATTTCCTAAGTGATGATCATATAATATTGTTAAAGTAGCGATTGATTTTACTTTCAAATCAAGATTTATTTCATTTATTAAATTACTTCTAATAAGATCTCTAATTGCTTCTGATCTATTTCTATATCCCTTTTTTTGAATTGATTTATCAAATTTCTTTAAAAGATTATTTTCAATCGAAACTCCAAACCTAGTTATTTCACTCATTGTAACACAACTATATGATAATGGTAGCACGAATTTAAAATTTTTGTTACTAAAGATTTATTAATGTCTCCCTCATTATATTGTGTTACAAAATTAAAAATAATGTTACTATAAGGTGAAAATTCATGAAAAAATTAAGAAGATATATAATTTTATTAATTTTAATATTAGTTTCAACTTTATTTATTAATCCAATACAATCACAATCAGATAAATCAGAAATATCAATTATTTGCACAAATTCAATACTTGCTGATTTTACAAAAAATATTTTAAAGAATAATGCAGAAATCGATTATATAATGCCACCAGGCGCTTGCCCAACTCACTTTGATACGTCTCCAAATGATATTTCAAAAATTTCATCTGCTAATATTCTAATTTCACTCGGTTGGGAACCTTGGTTAAATGATTTAATAGAAAATTCTGGAAATAAAAATTATTCATTAATAAAATGTTTGGATTTAGGAGAATGGAATATTCCAACCGCTGCAATAAAATATATTGAATTTTTAGAAAAAGAATTATCATTAGTTATTCCAAATTTAAAAAATTCAATACATAAAAATTCTAAAGAATATAGGGATTTAATTAATTCAACCTCAATTAATTTGAAGAATCAAATAATTAATAATAATTATCTCAATAAAAAAATAATTTGCATGCAATGGTATAAGGATTTTCTAGAATGGTTTGGTTTTGATGTAGTTTATTCATATGGGCCTCCTGAGAGTCTTTCAACTCAGGATATAATAAATATATCTAAAGCCGCTTCAAATAATGAAGTTACTTCAATTGTTGATAATCTACAAAGTGGAACAGATTTGGGTGCTCGAATATCTTCAGAATCTGGTTCGATACATATTATTTTTACAAATTTTCCAGGTGCAATTCCTAATACAGATAGCTATTTAGATATGATAGAATATAATATTCAAAAGTTGATAAATGGTATTTCAACCTATGAATTTAAACAAGGAGAAATTTTAAATTTAGAAAATGAAATAAATCATATAGAATTACAAAGAAATGCATTATTTGTTGGATTTCTCTTATTAACATTAATATCGTTGATTTTAATAATCATATATAAAAAAAATAAATGAGAAATGATTCATGCAAGAAATACTTAATAAAATTGAAGATTTTCATGGTCACATTGGACCTTATGTTATTATAGGATATAAAATGGGTGAAATTTCAAAAAGTAAGTTAGGTGAAGATCCATTTTCAAAAAAAGCTATTGTTTGGACTGGGAATGAAACACCATTATCTTGTATTATTGATGGAATACAACTTAGCTCTGGATGTACATTAGGAAAAGGCAACATTATAGTAAGAAATGATAAAATTCCAAAAGTTCAATTTATAACAAAAGATGGAAAAACTTTAGATATAATTTTAAAAAAAAATATCCATGATGAAATTGAAATTAATGTAAATATGAAAAATATGAAAAATTATTCTAAAACTATCTATAAAAAAACAAACCATGAACTTTTTGAAATAATTTAGATCATTATGGCTAAAAATAATTATATAATTTCTCTAGAAAATATTGATACGACATATCAAGGCGATAAAATACCTGTAATTAATAATATTAACTTGAAAATTGAATATGGTGAATTTGTTTCCATTATTGGTTCAAATGGAGCAGGTAAAACAACATTACTTGAGACAATAAATGGATTACTTACATATTCCAAGGGTTTAGGGTTAATATTTAATAAAGAAATTATGGAAAATAAATATGAAATAAGAAAGAAAATAGGTTATGTTATTCAAAACTTTGATATTGATTCCAATGCACCATTTTTGTGTAAAGATGTTGTAATGTCTGGCAAAACTGGTAAAATCGGATCATTCCGTTTTTATAGTAAAGAAGATTGGGATAATATTTGGTATTCAATGAGTCTAGTTGGAATGATTGATTTTGCAAATAGACCTATTGGGAAGTTATCCGGAGGAGAATTTCAAAAAATATTAATTTCAAGAGCATTAGCACAAAAACCTGATTTATTGTTATTAGACGAACCTCTCTCAAATCTTGATTTTTCTTCAAGAAAACAAATTGAAAAATTATTGAATAGACTCAATAAAAAAGATCATATAACAATCTTGATGGTTTCTCATGATTTATCCTTTATTCCATCAGGATGTAAAAGAATTATTGTTATGCATAAAGGAAAAATAATATCAGATGGTAATAAAAATGAAATAATAAACTCAAAATTTATTGAAAATTTTTTTAAAAATGAGATGAAATAAACATGATCGAATTACAAATTTCTCTACTAATAACCTCAATTATAGGTGCGATTTTAGCAGGATATGTATGTTCGACCATTGGAGTATTTGTTGTAAGAATGAATCTTTCATCGATTGGATTTTGTATGTCTCATGCAGCTTTTGCAGGAGCAGCTTTTGGTTTAATGTTATCGATTGATCCCCTTGTGAGTTCCTTAATTTTTTCCTTTTTTACAGCAGTTATTCTTGGGCCAATAACAGAAAAAGCAAAACTAGAAAGTAATGTAATAATTGGTTTTCTTTTTTCAATAATGATTGCTTTAGCTTTTATATTTATTAATTTGATACCAGGTCAAGCTGCAAGCGGCGTATCATTAAGGATTCTTTGGGGAAGTATTTTTTCAGTTGGATACAATGATATTTTGATGTTAATATTCCTCTCCTCTATTTTAACAATTTTTATTTTAATATTTTATAAAGAATTAATGGCAATAATGTTTAATAGAAAACTTGCCGAATCCAGTGGAATAAATACAAAATTATTTTATTTTGCTGTCCTCTTTCTAACAGCTTTTGCAGTATCTTTATCAATAAGAATTGTTGGCGGATTATTAGTATTTGCATTGATTATAAATCCAACTTCAACCGCATATCAATTTTTCTACGACTTTAAAAAAATCATAATTTTTTCACCATTAATTGGAATTATTTCTTGCTCAATTGGTTTTTTAATATCTTTATACACTGATTTTCCAATTGGGGCGTCAATAGTAATAATTTCAGCAATATTTTTTGCGTTAGCAATCTTTTTCTCTCCAAAAAGAAAAAAAATAAAATAATTTTTTCTAAACATTATAATATAATAAATATTAGCAAAATTTAAACCATTAATCTACATCCATCTTTATATATGCACGAATGGGCTTTAGCTGAATCAATAATATTAACAGCTCTCAATGAATCAAAAAAGAAAAAATTAAAAGCTATAAATGAAATTAATATAAAAATTGGAGAATTACAACAGATTGAGATTGATATATTTGATTTTGCCATAAAAGAAATATTAAAAAATTATAATAATAAATTGAAAGATACTAAAATTAATATTAAAATTGATGAAAGCAGATTAAGATGTAAAATTTGTGGAAATATATGGAAATTTAGTGATATAAGTAGTGAGTTAAATACTGATGAATCAGAAGCCATACATTTCATACCTGAAGTAGCTTTTGTTCATTCAAGATGTACTAAATGTAAAAGCCCTGATTTTGAAATAATATCTGGACGTGGCGTAACAATATCTTCTATTAAAGGTATAAGGTAGAAATTATGGAAGTAAGAGAAAGTGTAATAGAAAAAAGATTAAGTAACATCAATAGAATAATTTGTGTAGCTAGTGGAAAAGGCGGAGTAGGAAAAAGCCTCATCGCCTCAACTTTAGCATTAAAATTAGAAAAAAGGGGACATAAAGTCGGTTTATTGGATTTAGATTTATACGGGCCATCATCTCACATCATTCTTGGTTTTAATAGAAAAGGATTTCCTGATGAAAATAAAGGAATCATTCCCTCAAAAGTGGATAATATAAAATTTATGTCAATTATTTATTTTTCAGATGATAAACCATCTCCCTTTAGAGGAATAGATATATCAAATATCATTGTTGAATTATTGGCAATTACACAGTGGGGTTCATTAGATTATTTAATAATTGATATGCCACCAGGTATTGGAGATGAAACACTTGACATAATTAGATTAGTAAAAAATTGTGAATTTATTGTTGTGACCACACCCTCAAAAGTAGCAATGGGGGCAGTTAAAAAACTATTGTTAATTTTATCTGAATTAAAAATACCTATTATTGGGTTAATTGAAAATATGGTTATAGAAAATTCAAATTTAATTAAAAATCAAATTAAAATTATGAATGTGCATTATTTAGGATCAATACTTTTTGATAAAAATCTTGAAATTTCAATCGGAAAACCAAAAGAAATCTTAAAAACAGATATGATCAATGATTTAGATAAATTTTTAAATAAAATAGAATAACGATTAATTATATTATATGAAAGGAAGCTATCTTTTATTAATCAAATTGAACGATGATAGATATATAAAATATGGAATTAGAAAGAATTGTTTTTTTAAAAAAGGATTTTACATTTATGTAGGATCTGCATTGAATAATTTAGAAAAAAGAATGGAATGACATCTTAGAATTAATAAAAAAAATTATTGGCATATTGATTTTTTATTAAATTTCGGCAATATAACAAATATCTTTTATAGAGAGAGCGATTTTAAAGAAGAATGCTTTATAGCTAATTTATTAAAAGAAATATTTTTACCAATATCTGACTTTGGATCAAGTGATTGTAAATGTAAAACCCATCTTTTTTACGGGTCAAAAAATAAATTATTCAAATTTATTATCAAAAATAATATGAATGAATATTTTAAACAAAAGACTTAAATTTTGATATTTATTTAAATTATTGGATTAACCATGATATCTATTATTTATACAACTATAGATAACGAACAGGATGCAAGAAAAATTGCTAATGTTCTAATAGAAGAACAAATTGTTGCGTGTGTTAATATAATACCAAATGTACATTCAATATATAGATGGAAAGGTAAAATTGAAGAAGAAAAAGAACTTATTTTAATTGCAAAAACAGTCGATGAAAATGTATTAAAAGCAATAAATAGAATTAAAAAATTACATAATAATGAATTACCTGATATTATTGCAATACCCGTAAATAACGGTTATTCTGACTATTTAGAATATATTAAAAGAGAGACTGAATGAAATTTGTATCATTAATATCAAGTGGAATAGATTCACCAGTTGCAACATATTTATTTTCAAAAAAATCAACTGAATTGATACTGATCCATGCAGATGGAAGACCTTACAACGATAATAGAGAAGTTAATAATTTTATGTCAATAGCAAAATCTTTAAAAAAACAAACAAAAATTAAAATGAAATTTTTTTTGATTCCGCATGGAAAAAATCTAAATATTTATCAGAAAAATTGCAATAAAAAATATACTTGTATTTTTTGTAAAAGAATGCTTCTTAAATACGCAGAAAGTATCCTAATTGAAAATGAAGCTAGCGCGATAATAATGGGCGATTCCCTTGGACAAGTTGCATCTCAAACATTATATAATATTAAGGTTATTGATCAAGCAATTAACACACCAATTTTGAGACCTTTAATAGGTTTGGATAAAGATAATATAATAAAAATCGCTAGAAAAATTGGAACTTATGATATTTCGATTTTACCCAAAGATGGTTGCAATGCAGTTCCATCAAAACCATCTACTAAATGTAAATTAGAAAATATATTAATTGAAGAGGAGAAAATTAAAGTTGAGAAATTAGTTAATGATTCCATTAAACAAAAAGAAGAATTATTTATTTAAATTTATTTTAAACCTGTTTTATTAAATTTTTTAACAATTATTTTTTGTAAAATAGAAAAATTTAAAAACTAACAAAACATACTATATGATGTATATAATTGAAAAATTATATACAATATATTGTATTATAAATTATTTGGAGAGGATGGAGTGGAATGCCCATATTGTAATCATATAGAAACAAAAGTTACTGATTCCAGAGATACAGGTAGTTATACTATTCGTAGAAGAAGAGAGTGTTTGAAATGCAATAAACGTTTTACAACATATGAGCATGTAGAAATGAATCCTGTTTTAATAATTAAAAAGGATGATAGGCGAGAAAAATTTGATAGAAATAAAATTAAAAAAGGAATAATGAAAGCATTAGAAAAACGCCCCGTATCACATGAAAAAATTGAGGAAATAATTGATAAGATTCAAGAAAAAGTTCGAAAATCTGGAAAAGAAGAGATTGAGAGCAATGTTATTGGTGAATATGTAATGAATGAATTGAAAGAAACAGATCAGGTTGCTTATATACGATTTGCATCGGTGTATAGATCCTTTGCTGACATTACATTTTTTCAAAAAGAAATAAAAAATCTTACCAGGGAAAAAATTATTGAGGAGAGATAAGAAAATGATAAGAAAAATTAGAAAAAGAGATGGAAAAGTTGTTGATTTTAATCCAATAAAAATTACAAATGCTGTTTGGAAAGCTGCTCAAGCTGTTGGCGGAAAAGATCATAGGAAAGCAGCATATCTAACAGATAAGACAATTGAAAATCTAGAAAAAGAATTAAAACGGGGTGAAATACCAACTGTAGAACAGGTTCAAGATTTTGTTGAAAAAGCAATAATTGAAGAAGGGCACGCTAAAACTGCAAAAGCTTATATTTTATATAGAAAACAACACGAAGATATACGAAAAGTTGGAGGATTACTACAAGATATTGATGTGGTTGATGGATATTTAAGTATGATGGATTGGAAAGTAAATGAAAACAGCAATATGAGCTACTCTTTACAAGGTTTGAATGTATATGCAACTGAAAATATTGTTTCTAATTATTGGCTTAATAAAATATATCCTCCAGAGATAGGAGATTCTCATGTAAATGGTGATTTTCATATACATGACCTTGGTACACTTGGAGCATATTGTGTGGGTTGGGATCTTAAAGATATATTATTATTGGGTTTTAGGGGGGTTTCAGGTAAAATCGAAAGCAAACCTGCAAAGCACTTTGGAACAGCTCTTATGCAAATAGTGAATTATTTATACACTCTACAAGGAGAAGCAGCAGGAGCGCAAGCTTTGTCTAATTTTGATACTCTTTTAGCACCATTTATTAGAAGTGATAAATTAAAATATAAAGACGTAAAACAAGAAATGCAAAAATTCTTATTCAATATGAATGTACCAACAAGAGTAGGATTTCAAAGTCCTTTTACAAATATTACAATGGATCTTACAATACCTGGTTATATGTACGAAGAACCCGTAATAATAGGGGGAGATTTAAGAGATGATAATTATAGTGATTATTTAGATGAAATGGATACTGTAAACAATGCCTTCGCAGAGATAATGAATGAGGGGGATGCAAAAGGCAGACCATTTACATTTCCAATTCCTACATATAATATCACGAAAGATTTCAATTGGAATAATGAGAATCTAGATCCGATTTGGAATATGACTGCAAAATATGGAATACCATATTTTTCAAATTTTATTAACAGCGATATGAAACCAGATGATTCAAGAAGTATGTGTTGTAGATTACGTTTAGATAATAGAGAATTAAGAAAAAGAGGGGGAGGTCTTTTTGGTGCAAATCCAAAAACGGGATCTGTTGGAGTAGTAACAATTAACATGGCACGATTAGGTTATTTAGCAAAAAATGAAAATGAATTTTTTGATAGCCTTGATAAATTAATGAATATAGCAAAGGATAGCTTAGAGATAAAAAGAGAAGTAATTGAAAATTTGACATATAGTGGGCTACACCCATACTCAAGATTTTATTTAGCTGATGTGAAAAAAACATTTGGAGAATATTGGAAAAATCATTTCTCAACAATAGGTCTTATTGGTATGAATGATGCACTACTAAACTTCATGAATAAAAGTATAGGGGAAAAAGAAGGAAAACAATTTGCAGAGAAAGTTTTGGACTATATGAGAAAAAGAATTGCAGATTTTCAGGAGGAAACTGGTAATATATTTAATCTTGAAGCAACACCTGCAGAAGGAGCTAGTTATAGATTAGCAAAAAACGATCATAATAAATATCCCGAAATTAGAACCTACAATCAAGAAGTATATTCAAATAATGGAAATGGCGCTATCGAACCATATTATACAAACTCCACTCAACTTCCTGTAGGATATACTGACGATGTATTTGAAGCACTTGATTTGCAAGATTCATTACAATCAAAATATACTGGAGGAACAGTATTACATATCTTTCTAGGTGAGAATGATCCATCCCCAAAATCAACTAAAAATCTCATAAGAAAAGTAGCTGAAAATTATTCATTACCATATTATACAATAACACCAACTTTCAGTATATGTTCAGACCATGGATATCTATCAGGGGAACATAAATACTGCCCCACCTGCAAAAAGAATAAAAAAACAAACGAATGTGAAATATATTCAAGAGTAGTGGGTTATCTAAGGCCTGTAAGACAATGGAACAGAGGAAAACAACAAGAATTTAGTGATCGTAAAACTTTTAAAATAAAAGAAAAAAAATTAATGGTTGCTTAATGAAAATAGGCGGATTACAAAAAATATCATTATTGGATTATCCCAATAAATTAAGTGCAATAATTTGGACAGTTGGATGTAATTTACAATGTCCATATTGTTATAATAAGCAACTTTTAGATAAAAATACTATAAAAATCATTAATGAAGAAGATGTTCTTTTATTTCTAAAAAAACGAAAAGGGAAATTAGAAGCGTTATCTATTTCAGGAGGGGAACCTTTATTACACGAGGATATTTTTAATTTTTGTAATAAAGTTAAGAAAATAGGATATTTAATAAAAATTGATACAAATGGAACATTTCCAGATAAATTAAAAAAATTAATTGATGAACAACTTGTAGATTATATCTCAATGGATATTAAAGCTCCAAAAAATAAGTATGATATAATATGTAATAAAAAGGTTAATATAAAAAATATCCAAAAATCCATTGATTTAATTAAGAATTTTTCAAAAAAATATGAATTTAAAACAACAATAGCACCATCCCTTTTAAATAAAAACGATATAATAGAAATTGCAGAATGGTTGAAAGGAGCAGATCAGTATTATCTTCAACAATTTAAAAATGAATTACCATTATTATCAAAAAAACTCGAAAAAATTGAACCATATTCAAAAGAATATTTAATTGAAATCATTGAAGAAATACGGCATTTTTTTAATAGATGTAGCTTTAGAGGAGAATGATAGTGATAGACGACAATATAATAAATGATATGAAATTAGCCAGAGAATTAATATTATTATCAAAAAATTCAATAGTTGTTATAAAAAATGGGGTTGTATTAGCAAAAAAAATTGGCGTCGGACTTAAACCAATACTTGAAGTAATAGATGAATTAGGAAAAGATATTAGAGGATCTATTATAGGAGATAAAATTCTTGGTAAGGCATCATCATTATTATGTGTTTACTGTAATGCAAAAGGAGTTTATTCTCCACAGTCAACAAAAACTGCAATTGCAATATTATTAAAAAATGATATTCCAATACAAATAGATAAAATAATACCTTTTATTCAAAACAAAAATGGAGATGATGTTTGTCCATTTGAAAAAATGATAAAAGAGGTAGATTCTTCAAAAGAGGCCTATAAGATATTGGAAAAAAATATAATGAAATAGTTTATTTGGCATGTATATGCAATTTGAATTAGCTATAATTGGTGGAGGCCCTGCTGCTTATTCCGCAGGAATATATGCGGTTAGAGCGGGAATAAAGCCGATAATATTTGAAAAAGATGGAGGTGGAGGATTAGCAATATTTTCACCAAACATTGAGAATTATCCAGGATTTGAATCAATTTCGGGTATTGATTTAATGGAAAAAATGAGTTCGCATGCTAAAAAATATTGTGAAATTAGAACTTTTGAAAAGGTAAAAAAAATTCAAAAGATAAATAATATGTTTTACATAGAGACAATAAAAGGTAAATATACTTCAAAGGCTGTAATAATTTGCACTGGTTCTGAATATCGAAAATTAGAAATTAAAGGAGAATCTGAATTACAAGGTAAAGGTGTTTCATATTGTGCAACTTGTGATGGTTTCTTTTTTAAAGATGAAAAAGTGGCAGTAATCGGTGGAGGAAACTCTGCATTGATTGAAGCTATATATCTAAAACAGATAGGGTGTAAAGAAGTTACATTAATACATAGAAGAGATCAGCTTAGGGCTGAAAAAGCTTATGAAGACGAAGCAAAAAAGAATAAAGTAAATTTTCTCTTTAATAAAAATGCAATAGAAATTAATGGTTCTGATCAAGTTGAATCTATATTATTAAGAGATACAATTACTTCAAAAGAAATGAAGATAAAACTTAATGGGGTATTTATTTCTATAGGTGAAAAACCTCAAAATCAGATTGCTAAAGAAATGAAAATTAAATTAAATGAAAAAGGTTACATTATTATAGATAAGAATCAAAGAACCAACATAAAAGGAGTTTATGCTGCGGGTGATATTACTGGTGGCTTACGTCAGATAGTTACAGCTTGTGCTGAGGGGGCAATTGCCGCCCTATCAACAACTGAAGTTTTAGATAAAAAATATCCATATTAATAAAGATTTTTTCTAATCAAAAATTTTTATCATTTCAATTTTTTTATTTATTATATGTTCAATTAGAAAACTAGAACTTTTTTTTGCTTCTTCACTTAATTTACCTGACATCCTTTTAGGTTGAATTCCAATAAAAAATATCTTTTTTACATATTTTTCTAAATAATTTATTAAAAGTGAAATAGGAATATTATGAGTGCTAATATGCATTACTCCAATTTTTTCTTTTTCAATTATTCTAATTTCCCCTGGTCGAAGATACATTTCAACTGCGTCAATTAAAATTAGATTTTTTGGATTTAATCTTTTAATAGTAGAAGTGTAATTTTCTGGATTTGTCCCACAATCAATAACTGAAAAGCTATCATTTTCTTTATTTTTTAATTTATTAGCAATGTATGGTCCAATACCATCATCTCCCCCATATTTATTTCCAATACATAAAATTACGAAATCCATTTTAATTATGATTGTAATAATTTTTTATTATATTTAATTAATTATTATTCAAAATAAATTTTTTATAATAAAATTATATTAAGTAGTATTATATTATCAAATAATAGGGGACGAACATGATCAAATTAACAAGTTTTATAATTACAATGTTATTTGTTATAAGCTCTTTTTCGATGAACTCATATTCTGCAGAAGATTCGATAATTAAAGAATTTGGAAAAGTTGATGATATGTCTGTTTCCATTGAACTTTTATCTCTTAGAGCTCTTAATCAAATAGATGAATCATCAAACCCCGATTTTTATTTAAAAATATATATCAATAACAATGAATTCACAAGCGAAATCTGGCATAATACTAAATATATTTATGACCCTGATTTTTCACCGACTATAAATATTCCTTATGATGAAGAATATGTTGATATAAAAATTCAATTATGGGATTACGCTGATGAAGAAAGTATTGATAGATTATGTGATATAAGTGGGGATTCCGGTGATTCTGATGATAGTTATGATGTTGAAATCACCTATAACATAAAAACGGGTCATTGGACTGGTGATGACTTCCGGAATGAAGATCTGAGTAATTATGATCCAAGTGGATATGGTCGTCTTAATGGATGTGATGATGGAACATTTTACGAACTTGATATGGATTGTGAACTCTGGTTTGATATATATCAGAATGATGTTGATGGGGATAGAATACCTGAATGGATGGAGACATATGTTTATGGTACTGACCCTGAAATTAATAATTTGGGGGAAGATGTTGATGAGGATGGAATCCCTATTGAATGGGAATATAAATGGGGGTATGATCCGTTAACAGCAGATAACCAT
>JAHWGJ010000029.1 GCA_020054475.1 Thermoplasmata archaeon
TGACAGGGATGGCAGATTAAATCTATGTTGTTACTATTTTATATTTTTTTGCCAACGAAAAATACACAAAGAAAGAAAAAAAATGGAGTTATTCTACTCTTCTTGTGTATCATGTGTATCTGCAGTTGGAGCAAATTTTTTTACTGATTCGATTCCATTAGTACAATTATCTTTAGACGTGTATCCTTCACTACTTACGATTACTTCTCCATTTGGTGCTTTTAAATGGAAATACCATAGCCCATCTTTTGATGATTCCCACACTTCAAATTTTTCAGTCATTTTTCACCTCCCTTTAATTTATAAAATTGCAAATAGGCTGATATAATTTAATCTTTCCCCCCTCAATTATTATACCACAGTATTTTTTCCACAGTTAATTCCCCACAGTAGTATTACACAGAACCTATGATAGAAAGTTATTTATAGTAGTATTCATAAATATATATTGGGGACAGGTGAGGTAGATACTTTATTTTATCACCATCATTCCATCTTTCTTCCTCCCAAAAAAATAACCTGTCCTCCCTCCCTTTTTTAAAAAAATAAATTTGAATTTTAAAATATACTATATAAAAATAAAAAAATAGAAGATAGAAACATTTATTTATTCAACCAAATATCGTCAGCATAAATACATTAAAATAATTAATAAAATATAGAAGGGAAAATCATGAAATATGAAACCTTAGAAATACAAAGACAAAACGATATAACAACTATAACCCTAAACAGACCTGAATTACATAATGCAATGAATGAAAAACTAATGAAAGAATTAACATCTTGCTTTAAGAAATTAAATAAAGATAATTCAACAAGAATAATAGTCCTTACTGGAAAAGGAAAATCATTCTCAGCCGGTGCAGATTTAAATTGGATGAAAAGTATGGCTAATTACTCAAGAGAAGAAAACATCCAAGATAGTAAATTATTATCAGATTTATATGAAACAATATATAATAGCCCAAAACCAATAATTGGATATATTAACGGTCATGCTTTTGGTGGTGGTATAGGATTAATTGCAGTATGCGACATAACAATAGCGCCGCCGGATAAGAAATTTGCATTCAGTGAAGTCAAACTTGGAATAATCCCATCTGTGATATCAACATATATTATAAAACGAATAGGAATATCAAACATGAGACGACTATTTATTACAGGTGAAAAATTTAGCTCACAATATGCGAAAAAAATTGGATTAATTGATTATGTAGTTCCAGAAGAAGAAATTTATGATGAAATTAAAAAAAATATTGAAAAATTAAAAACATCAGGCCCAAATGCAATTATTGAAATTAAAAAAATAGTTGAAAAATATCAGAAGATGGATATCGAAGAATATAAAGAACATACAGTAAAAAAAATATCAGAATTAAGAGTTTCAAAAGAGGGGCAAGAAGGTATAAAAGCGTTTCTCGAAAAAAGAAAAACAAAATGGAGTGATTAATATTGTTTAAAAAAATCCTCATTGCAAATCGAGGTGAAATAGCTGTAAGAATCATTAAAGCATGTCAAGAAATGGGGATTAAAACTATTGCTGTATACTCTGATGTTGATAAAAAAGCTCCTCATGTTCAACTATCAGATGAAAGTATTAATTTAGGAGATCCAACACCTATTGAAAGCTATTTAAATATACCAAAAATTATTGAAAATGCTAAAAAACTTGGAGCAGACGCAATACATCCCGGATATGGTTTTCTTTCAGAAAACCCTGATTTTGCATTATCATGTCTAGATAAAGGCATAAAATTTATTGGACCACATCCAAAAGTAATAAGTTTAATGGGAGATAAAATTGCAGCTAAAAAAACAATGGAAAAAGCTGGCGTGCCTGTAATTCCAGGATATCATGGTATAAAACAGGACAATAAATCACTTATTAATGAAGGTAAAAAAATTGGTTTCCCTCTTTTAGTAAAGGCTGCCGCAGGTGGTGGCGGCAAAGGAATGAGAATTGTCCATGATGAAGATGTTCTTGAAGAATCAATAGAAAGCGCAAAACGTGAATCAAAATCATCCTTCGGTAATGATACTATATTTATTGAAAAATATATTGATAAACCACGTCATATTGAATTTCAGATACTTGCTGATGAACACGGAAATACTATACATCTTTATGAAAGAGAATGTTCAATTCAAAGAAGGCATCAGAAGATTATCGAGGAAACACCCTCACCAGTAATGACATCGGAATTAAGAAAAAAAATGGGAGAAGCTGCAATAAAAGCTGCAGAGACTGTAGGATATTATAATGCTGGAACTGTTGAATTTATGGTGGACGGTAATCTCAATTTTTATTTTATGGAAATGAATACAAGACTACAAGTTGAACATCCCATAACTGAAATGACCACAGGTTTTGATCTTGTAAAATGGCAGTTAAAAATTGCAAATGGAGAAAAATTATCAATAAAACAGGAAAATATAAGTCAAAGAGGGCATGCCATTGAATGTAGAATATATGCAGAAAATCCATTAAATGGATTTTTACCAAGTATTGGAACTTTAGAAAAAGTAGAAACACCTACAGGCCCAAATATCCGTAATGACACCGGCATTTATACAGGTATGAAAATAACTCCTTATTATGATCCTATGTTATCTAAATTAGTGGTAAGTAGTGAAAATAGAACAGATAGTATTAATAAAATGATTTGGGCTTTATCAAGATATATAATAATGGGTGTAACTACAAATATTTCATTTTTAATTAAATTGTTAGATCATAATGAATTTAGAAAAGGTAACATTACAACTCATTTTATAGATAATTATTTCAAAGATTGGATAAAAACAAAAGAGGGTTTATCTCTTGATGCAATAATTTCCCTCGCAGTATATGATTCTATACACTCAAGCTCTCAAGAGGTTGTTAGATATAAAGAATCAGATCCTCATTCACCTTGGAAGCACGTTGGAAGATGGAGAATAGGATCTAAATAAATATCAATTTAATTTATACTATTCTTAATATTCTAGTTATAATTGAAAGATTTTCTATTAATTTCTGAATAAATGAAATATTTTGATCATCTTCAAGATTTAACGATTTTGGATCCTTACCATCTTCAATTGAAACTGTAGGGTCTCCAAACATTGACATCTCTAAAATAGTTTTATAATCTGAATCATCCCATTCATCTTCGATGAAATTATTAATATAGCCATTAAGACAATTTACCCATACTTCTCCTAAAATTTTATCATTAAATAATGATTCAAAAATATGTACTTCCATCCATCCCCAGACTCTCTCAACTTCATGTTCACCATAACTTCCATATCCTATTCCTGAGGCTCCAAATGAGGCGATTCCTCCAGCTTTACTATTAAGTGTTTTCCAACTAATGCATTTATCAGATTCTGAATATTTATTACATGAACAGGCATTGAACACAACCACAGGATGTTTATATTCATTTGATACCAAAAAGAAATCATAATCTATATATAGCCAGCCAGTGTAGGGCGATATAATCGATTTTGGAGGTAACCATGCTTCATCATCAGCGGGAGCATGGGTAGCCCAACTTGCAAAACTACCATGACCCGAAAAATCCATAAAATCTGCATTATTATTGAAGCCATTTGCAATATTCTGTTTTGTTAATCCTAAAGCACCATTGCTTTCCGATGCCCAAAGTTTAATAGAAGTATACCCGGGTAATTTTTCCAATACTTTTTCATTAGCAAATTCTCCCTCATTTACTTCTTGTGAATCCCCCGGAAAGGTATCACCGCCAATTTGAACAATATTATTCAACATTTTATTATGTTCCTCATAATTAATGATTTTTTCTACAATTATAGAAACCTCTTCCTCACTATTACATGGTAATTTGCCCAAATAAACGTCAGGATACATATCAACAGCATCCATATCATTACTACTCATTCCCATTTTAAATTCTGCAAATTTACCATCATCATCTAAGTCCCAATCTGAAAAATTACCATCTGAATCATAAATATCCGCATAATATAAATCACTTGGAAAATATTCCTCATAATTACCTGAAGGAACCCATGCATTTCTAACAGGGAATATTTCATCACCCTCAACACCAGCCCCTACGAGAAGTAGATAGGTAACCCCCATATTTTCAATTGCATCTTTAATAAAATATTTTATCGACTCTTGTTCATCAACTCCAGTATCAGGAATTTCATCAAGAGTAACAAGAATAGTTTCAATCTCATCATTATTTTTATAATCCACAAGAGGTTGTAATTCATCTTTAAAAATTAAAGGTGAAATTATTAAATAATCATAAAAATCTGGAAAATTAATATTTTCTATAGGTTCAACAAATTCAATATTGATATCCATATTTTTTGAATAAGAAATCATATTTTGGTTTGGCAAATATTGAACTGGATAAATATTTACTGTCAAAAATACTACATGTTCTCCGTTATGCAATCCTGATCCTTTTCTAAAATTATATTGTGTTTCAGGATAAATATCAATATCGGAATAATCGAAATTTTCATCTATATTTTTATTATCTTCATATATTGTTGATATAATTCTAATTTCAGCAGAAGGTTTTAATGGTTTTGTTAAAGTTTTACTTACCTTATTTGAAAAAGTTACTTTAACATCTGTGATTTTTGTACCAAACGGAAATGTATAAGTTTTAACAATTTTTGGTAAAATAGGTTTTCCAGAATTTAATAAATTTTGATTACTTTCAATAATATATAATTCAACAAATTTATCTCCTTTATTGATTATAGGTTCTTGAATTAATAATTTTTCAATGATAATCCTCTGATTATTATCTTTTTGAATTCCAGCAGAAACAAATCCAGTTACTATAAACATAACTGCTATTAATACAATAATAAATTTTTTCATTTTTAAATCTCCAATATTATTTGCCCCAGTTATTAAAAATAATAATGTCAAATTATAATTTAAATCTTTCTTATCATAAAAATCAAATTTTATTTTTATATAATACTATATAAATGAAGATTACAATTTTCTTGAAAAATCTGATAAAAATTCTAAATTTATTAATTCAAAGTAGTATATATTTTATCTCATTATGGAATATCTTTTTTTCCAAAAAATCCAATAATCTAAATTTTCATTTTCAATATTTTTTGATATATTATTATTTTTGAATTTTTTAAAATGATCTATTTCCTCAATTATTGTTTCTTCTTTAACACGATCTAAGGATTGTACATGTTTCTTCCAATTTTTATCTATGTTCTTAACATAATCCAATCCAATTGACATCTTCACCACTAAAATATATTAAATCGTTATATATTATTAAATTTTTGTAAAAAACACTATATTTTTTTTAAATATATTTGATAAATATCACAATTATTTCAAAAAGGATGAAAGAATTTGAATAATATATATTTTATATGAATTTCAATATAAAGGTTAACTTTTGAGAGGAAAATTCAGGATAATCTATATAATAAAATTTATTAAATTTCAAATATGTTTTACTTATGTTTAGATGTAATACATGTAAGGAAAAATATCATTTCCCATTTGGTTTTACTACTGAAGTATTGTATTTTTGTTTTTTAGTTATATTTTTATTATATAAATCATTGTATTATTGTAATTTGGGGGGTATTATATTTAATGTTAGTTAAAATAAAAAACAATAGTAAAAAAAGCAAATTATCTGAGTCAGAATTGCAATTAATAGAATTAAAATAGATTAAAAATCATTTAAAAAATATGCAAAAAAATATTTCAATAATTAAAGTTATATTAATGGCATTTATTATCTTCTTTTTATTAAGTTTATTAATAATTTTTTACTGGTTCATATTAATTTTATGTATTAACAAAGTTTAATTTAATGCTTTATTGATTATTTTTTTGGTAATGGTTAATGTGAATGTATTTGAGGTAGTTTATTATCTAAATTTTCATTTCTTTTTTTATTTTTTTATTGTTTGTATGTTTTATTGAAACAAGGTTTTTTAATAGATACAATTAATTTTATAATTTACTATGGGGTTATAATCATATGCTGAAAAAAGTGATGGGTTCATTCATTTTACAGTGAAAGGAATCTTTGAAGGTTTTGATGTAAATAAAGAATTATTGGATGTATTTGGTAAATTAGTTGAAACTGTTAAGAAATATGATTGTTTAAGAGTTCTTATAGATGCAAGTGATTTAGATTATGAAATTAGTAATTTTCAGAAATATAAAATTGGAGATTATATATCTAAGATATTTAGAAAGGAATTAATTAGAATTGCTTGTTTAAGATGTTCAGATAAGAAAGATGATTTCACAGAGATAGTTGCTACTAATAGAGGAGCTGTTTTTAAATTATTTAATGACAAAAAAGAAGCTATTAATTGGTTGAAAGATTAATTTTTTTTAGTGTGAATGTTTTTTATATATTATATTATTTAAATTATCATCTCATTTTATTTATGTTTTTAAGTAATTATAATTAAATAATATTAGCATATCGTTCAAATATTATATAGTTGATTTATTATATATTAAATTTTAATATTATATTATGCAAGAAAAAGATAGAATTGGTTTAAATATGATGGTAGTTGGTTCTGCTATTAGCATAGTATGTTTAGGGTTATCATTTGGTTTATTGTTTTTTAATAATATTAATTTTTTCTATGATGATGTGCCTTATGTTCTTGCTCTACCAACATATGTTTTATTTATGATTTCTTTCTTTGGAGGAGTTATAACTGTAATAGGAATTGCTTTATTTTTGAAAAGAGATAAGGAGAAAGAAATAATTTATTAGTTTAATTTTTTGATTTTATTATTAAAATGTAATTTGTTCATAATTAAATATTAAATGGTTTTAATTAAATGTTTATACAACTTTTGTTTAATAGGTTTTATATGTTTATGATTTATATTTATAATTAGGGAAGAAAAATGAGAAAATTAGATTAATGGTTTGTCCCCCCTATCTTTTCTTCTCTTTTCCTCCGTTTTAATTATTATCTTTTTTTAGTTATGTTTTTAAGGATATATATATATTTAATGAGATTTAAATTATATTGTATGGAGGGAATAATTGAATAAAATAGTATTGTTTTCTATTTTTAGTTGCATATTATTAGTTTTAATGCCTATGGTTTCAAGTATTGAAAATAATTTAGTAAAGGAGAATTTTAAAGAGAAATATGATATAATTAGTAAGAATTTATTATTGAATAGACCAATTTTGTTGATTTTTTTGATTTATTATATTTATGTTTATTTATCTTTATTTTTTGATAACTATTATTTTGTATGGATAATGCCTATTCCAAAAATATTTAGTTTTATGATATACGTAGTTTTGTTGATAACATATACATTTTGGACGATTTTAATTGATATTTTTCCATCTTTATTATATCTGATTTGGCCCCCATAAGTTGAATATGATTTATTTGATACTTCTCTTTCGTTACAAAAAAAATTTTTAAGTTCTTCTTTTGGTATACTATATAGACATTTATTTTTGAAATAGTGTTCAAATTTTCTTAGATTTACGTTTGAGTTAAATATTGCTATATCTGTGATACCTCTATTTGATACTTTTTTATATTTTTTTATTATTTTTGATTTTCTTTTCTTATAGTAAAAATCTTTTTATTACCCTTCATATTATGCAGGTTGTAATATAAATATTAATAATTTACTCTGAACGTGGGTGAAATATTGTTTATTAACTACGAACATGAAAATCAGATATATAATGTAACTGTAGAAAGAAGAAAAAATTTCTATTTTATAACATATGATAATACGGAATATAAAGTTGAAGCAGAGGAAATTAAAAAAGGACATTTAAAAATAAAACTTGGAGATAAAATAATCAAAAGTGTTATAACAAAAGGGGAAAAAGAAAAATATGTTTTTGTAGAAGGAGACATATTTAAAGTTAAAAATATTGAGTTAACAGGTATTAGAAAAACAAAGAAAAAAGAAAAAGAGAATACTCTTAACTCACCAATATCAGGTAGAGTAGTTAATATCAAAACAAAGATAGGAGACGAAGTTAAGAAGGGAGATGTTCTTTTAGTAATTGAAGCAATGAAGATGGAATATATTATAAGAGCACCATATAATGGAATTGTAAAAAAAATAAATTTTAAAGAAAAAGATCTGATTGAAATTGGTCAAAATACTCTTGAAATCTCAAAAAAATAGGGATGATTAAATGGATATAATTGAAAGTAATATTAATACTTCTGATAAGGATTTTAAAGAAAATTACTCACACTATGAAAAACTTGTTATTGACTTAAAAAAGCAAATATCAATAGCATCAAAAGGTGGAGGAGACGAAAAAATTAAAATTCATAAATCTAGGAATAAAATGTTAGCTCGTGAGAGAATTGAAAATCTACTAGATCCAAATACACCTTTTATGGAATTTAATTCTCTTGCTGCATATGGCATGTATAATAATAAAGCACCATGCGCTGGAATTATAACAGGAATTGGAATAGTACATGGAAGAGCAGTAATAATTGTGGCAAATGATGCAACAGTAACTGGAGGCACATATTATCCAATGACAGTTAAAAAACATTTAAGAGCACAAGAAATTGCAATGAAAAATAACTTACCGTGTATATATCTTGTTGATTCGGGAGGTGCATTTTTACCTATGCAAGATGAAGTATTTCCAGATAGAGAACATTTCGGAAGAATATTCTATAATCAAGCAAAAATGTCATCAATGAAAATCCCTCAAATAGCAGTTGTAATGGGATCATGCACAGCTGGAGGCGCATACGTTCCCGCCATGTCAGATGAAACAATTATTGTAAAAAAAACAGGAACAATTTTTCTAGGTGGCCCTCCTCTTGTAAAAGCAGCAACAGGTGAAGAAGTTAGCGCAGAAGATTTAGGTGGTGCTGATGTACACTGTAGGAAAAGTGGAGTTTCAGATCACTATGCACATGATGATCAAGAAGCAATTCACATCTCAAGAAACGCAATTGAAAACCTCAACAGAAAAGAAAAAACATATATTGAGGTATCAAAACCAGAAGAACCATTATACGATATAAAGGAGATATATGGAGTTATCCCTAAAGATTCAAGAAAAACTTTTGATATACGAGAAATAATCGCACGTATAGTCGACGGATCAAAATTCCATGAATTTAAAGAACTTTATGGAGAAACATTAGTTTGTGGATTTTCAAGAATTATGGGTTATCCAGTTGGAATATTGGCTAATAATGGAGTGTTATTTTCAGAATCAGCATTAAAAGGAACTCACTTTATTGAGATGTGTTGTCAAAGAAAAATTCCATTAATCTTTCTACAAAATATTACTGGATTCATGGTTGGAAGAAAATATGAATCTGGAGGGATAGCAAAAGATGGGGCAAAAATGGTTACAGCAGTAACTTGTGCGGAAGTTCCAAAATTCACAGTTGTTATAGGTGGATCATTCGGAGCAGGAAATTATGGAATGTGCGGAAGAGCTTATGAACCTCGTCAATTATGGATGTGGCCAAATTCAAGAATATCAGTCATGGGTGGAGAACAAGCTGCAAATGTATTATTAACAGTTAAACGAGATCAACTATGGAGAAAAGGTAAAGAATTAACAAAAAAAGAAGAAAAAGAAATTACAGAACCAATAAGAAAAAAATATGAAACAGAGGGTAGTCCATATTATAGTACCGCAAGAATATGGGATGACGGAGTTATTGATCCAATTGACACAAGAATGGTGCTCGGACTTGGTGTATCAGCATCTTTAAATGCAAAAATACCTGACTGGAAACCCGGTGTTTTCAGGATGTAATTATAATAATAATATGGATAAATTTTAATAGAGATACATATTTAGGGATAATCAGTTAAGTGAGGGGAAGATGAAAGATAAAATATTACAAGATATTAAAAAATGGTATGAAAATCAAAAAGAAAATCCAGATATCTCAGATTTTGTCGACCTAGTAATAAATAAAACAACTAATTCAATATTTGATACTGTTAAAAAAGAATTAGAAAATGAATTTACAATAGGAAATTTGGAACATCCATTTATAATATCAAGTGAATATTACCTTGAACTGAAATTGAAAGAAATTAAAAAAAAATTTATCGATAATTATTATCAAAACAAATTAGATTATAAAAAAGATGAGGAAGAAGACGGATCTTTCTGATAATTTAATATCTATTTTTTTTAAAATATATCAAAATTTTAACTAATTTTAAACATATTTTCATTTTGACAATGTAACACACTAGCTATTTATAAAATAAAATTAAAAAAATAATTTAAGAAATGGAGATAAAAAAATATGAAAAATAAAAATAGTAGAATTGGGCATTATGGAATAACCTTCAAACCTGTTGAGGGATATAAAACAAAGGATGGGAAAAAAGTACCCCCTCACATGAAAAAAGTAGAATTCAAGTGGAAGGATAACTAAAAAATTGGATTTTTATTTAAATTCGAATCAAATATTCTCAGTCTGATATAAATTTTCATAAAAAATAATAAATATAAAATAGTTTGTATTTAGACCTAATATTTTTTTATAAAAAGGAGAAAGGGTAGGGACAAATACTGGTAAAATAAATAATCCCTTTCTACCTTCCCTTCGGTTATAATAATTATAATAAGAATTTTGTATATAAATATTTGGAATAATAATGCAACACATGTTCCTAATTTTATAAATTGATATGAATATAAAAAAGATTATAAATATTAAGCAAGGGCTAACTATATATCAAATAATGGAAATGCAAGAAATTGAGATATTAATAAAATTAAAAGAATTTGAAAAAAAATTACCAAAATTTTCTGATGGTAGAATTAATTATACTAAATCAAATAAATGTCTAGTACTTACAGTTTTTATTGTCTTTAATAATAAAATATTATTATTAAAAAGAAGTGAAAAAGTAGGTACTTATAAAAATAAGTGGAATACCGTAACAGGTTATATAGATGAAAAAAAACCTATTTATAACAAAATACTTGATGAAATAAAAGAAGAATTAGGTATCACTAAAAAAGATATCTTATCATATAATTTATATGAATCTTTTGAATTTGAAGATAAAAAAATCAATAAAAAATGGGTAATTTATCCATCAAAAATTGAATTGAAAAATAATCCAAAAATAAAATTAGATTGGGAGCATAGCGAATATAAATGGATTTATCCGAAAGATTTATTTAAATATGATATCGTACCAAAACTTGATTTAAGTTTAAATAAAGTAATTAAATAATAAATATTATTTTTTTCTCAATTCACGTCTAAGAATCTTTCCTGAAATTGTTTTAGGTAATTCATCCACATAATCAATTATTCTTGGATATTTATATGGTGCAGTTGTCTTTTTTACATAATCCTGTAATTCTTTTGTAAGTGCATTTGAAGGTTTATATTTCCTCGATAAAACAACAAATGCTTTAACAACAATACCCCGTACGCCATCTGGATCTGTAACTCCTACAACTGCACACTCAGCTACTGCCCCATGCTCAATAAGTGCAGATTCAACTTCAAAAGGGCCAATTCGATATCCTGAAGATTTTATAACATCATCATCTCTACCAACAAACCAAAAATAACTATCATCATCCTTATATGCTTGATCGCCTGTGAAATAATAATCATTTCTAAAAGAATTACTCATAATTTCTTCATCCTTCCAATATTCCTTAAAAAGTCCAGGCGGACGAATATCTCCCAAAAAAATTGCTATGTTACCAACCTCATTAGCTTTTAATTCAACACCATCATCATCTACAATTCTTACATCATGACCTGGAGTCGGTTTACCAACAGAACCATATTTAATAGGCATAAATGGATAATTAGATAGAACACAAACTGTTTCTGTTTGACCATAAAAATCATAAATTTCTAAACCAAAATGTTCTTTCCAAACCTTAATTACTTCTGGATTTAAAGGTTCACCAGCACTCATTGAATGACGCAGCTTAAGATTATATTTTGAAAGATCCATTTGAATTAATAATCGATAAACAGTTGGTGGAGCACAAAATGAAGTAACCCCATATTTTTCCATAGCTTTTAATAACCCATCAGCATCAAATCTACCAGGAAGTTCCCATTGTATTACACCCGCTCCAACTATCATCTGACCAAATAATTTACCCCAAGCTGCTTTTGCCCAACCTGTTTCAGACACAGTCCAATGAAGATCTTCTTTAATTAAAGCTTGAGCAAATTTCGCTGTAACCTCATGCCCTATAGGATAACTATGCGTATGAAGAACCATTTTTGGATGACCAGTTGTACCTGATGTAAAATAAATAAGCATAGGATCATCTGATCTTGTCTTCTCTACTTCATTTTGAGATAATTCTCTTGACTGATTTTCCATTTCTTCATCATAATTAACCCACCCATTTCTTTTACCATCAATTAACATTAAATGTTTCAAAGAAGGACAATTTTTTTTAATTCCATCTACTCTATCAGCATGATCCAAATCAGTTATAATCATACTTGCCTCAGCACGATTAACTCTATATTCAATATCTTTTGATGTTAAAAGTACAGTTCCGGGCATTGGAACAACACCTAATTTAAACATCCCAATAATTGCAATATACCATTCAGGAACGCTCTGAAGAATTACTAATATCCTTTCACCTTTTTTAATTTTCAAATTTCTTAAAACATTTGAAAATTGATTAGAAGATACTGAAAGATCATAAAAAGTATGATAACGATCTCTTTTTCCACTCCTATCAATAGAAATTAATGCAAGTTTTGTCCTATCCTCTGCCCATTTATCTACGACATCAAAACCAAAATTAAAAAACTCAGGTATATTCCATTTGAAATTTTTATATAAAATCTCATATGCATCTTTTTGAATTATTTCTTTCAATTTATTCACCCATTCAATATTTATAAACCTAATTGCCGAGATATAATCATATGTTGAACTTCAGAGGTCCCTTCTCCAATTTCGCATAGCTTAACATCTCTAAAATATCTCTCTATTGGATAATCTTTTGTATAACCATATCCTCCAAAAATTTGAATTGCTTCCCTTGTTGCATTCATTGCAATCCTAGATCCAAATAATTTAGCCATTGAAGCTTCTTTAGTGAAACGAAGATTTTTGTCTTCAAGATAAGCTGCACGGTAAACAAGTAATCTTGCAGCATCAATATCTGTTGCCATATCAGCAATCTTCCATTGTATAGCCTGAAATTTTCCAATAGGCCGACCAAATTGTTCTCTTTGTTTAGCATATTCAATGCTATCCTCCAAAGCTCCTCTAGCTATGCCAACTGACATTGCACCTATAGCTGTTCTTCCTCTATCAAGAATATTCATCGCTCCAATAAATCCCATATTTTTTTCGCCCAACAGATTATCTTTTGGAATCCGGCAATCTTCAAAAATAAGTTCAGCTGTATGACTCCCCCTCAGACCAAGTTTATTTTCCAATTGTCCAATCTTAAACCCAGGAGTATTTTTCTCAACGATAAACGCACTGATCCCTTTTGCACCTTTATTCTTATCTGTTTTTGCCATCACAGTTGTAACCCATGCAATATCGCCACTAGTAATAAACTGCTTTGTACCATTTATTACCCATTCATCCCCCTCAAGTATTGCTGTTGTTTGAGTAGCTGATGCATCAGAACCAGCATTCGGTTCAGTAAGTGCCCATGCAGCAATAGCTTCCCCATTTGTAAGTTTTTTAAGGTATTTTTCACGTTGGTTCTCGCTACCTTTCTCATAAATATGTCCAACACCAAGACTATTATGAGCTTCAACATTAATTCCAGTTGAACCACATGCCCTTGATATTTCTTCTAGCGCAATCATATAGCTTACACGATCAATACCTGCCCCCCCATATTTTTGAGGTACCGTCATCCCCATCAAACCCATCCTCCCCATCTTTGTATATAATTCTTCTGGAAAATATTCTTCTTTATCAATTTTATCAGAGATTGGTTTAATTTCTTTTTCACAAAATTCTCTTATTGTTTTTTGAAATAATTTCTGCTCGTCTGTAAGACTGAAATCCAATTAAATCACCACACAAGTCATAAATTAATACTTTAAAACATTTAGGTGAAATAATTAAAAATAAATCCTAAAATAAGAATTTGAGGAACTGTTATAATAGGAAGCCATAAAGCAGTTTTTCTCCCAATGTTATGCCAAATAAGACCAATTTCAGTATAATCAGTTGCAACACCTGCCATTAGGAATGTAAAACTATTTCCAAAAGCTCCAGTCTGATTAAAAATTTCAAATGCTAGAGGAGAGCTACCTTCAGAACATACCTCAATAATTGTTGCAAAGAAAAGAGTTATAAACAAACCTAAAACGGTAGGCCCCATATATTCAATAAAAATATGATTTGGAATATAGGCTCTAGCAAAAGAAGCCATGACCATACCAATAATTAGCCACCACATCACCATCTTTGTAAGAGACCATGAACCTTTTAAAGTACCTTTTAAAGCATCAATATTATTTTGAAAATTAAAAATATATGATTTCCATCTTTTTTTGATATCCTGGATAATTGAAAATTCCCTTAAATCGGAATTATCTCCATTATGTATATTACGTTCAACAAGTCCTTTTTGTTCTAAAACCTGATAGATTAAGCCTGTTATTAGCGCAATAATCAAAGCTGAAATAATAATTAACAAAGCCTTAACGCCAAAGAAACTAAAAAGAAGAATAGTTATTGGTAAATTTGCCCAGGGGGAAGACAAAAGAAAAGCGATAACAGAAGATGTACTAGCTCCTTTTTTGTATAATTCAATAGATATTGCAAGAATACCATGCGAACATGCGCTCATTAAAAAACCAAAAATAATTGAATATAATATTGTCCTTTTACTATGTTTTGAAAGATATTTTTTTATGTATTCACGAGGAATGAAATAATCAATAATTCCCCCTATTAAAAAACCAATAATTACAGCTAACCAAATCAATTTCAAATAATCTATAAAAGCATTGAAAAAAGGATTCAAAAATGGTACAATAATACCTAATATTAATAATATGGCTGTAAAAAGTATTACAATATATAATCGTTCTTTATACCAAGGAATATTTATTTTTGTAGAACAACTTGGACAATATTTTTCTTCAGTTTTAATATTATTTTCTTTCTCAAATTTTCTAATACAATTTTCACTACAAAAATAATGTCCATGCGCCAGGATTGTACCCTTCATTCCACATATTGGATCTACTTTATTCATTTTCAATTTCTAATAAATTATAAATAATTATTTTAAAATTTTTCCTGTTTCCATATACCATAAATAAAGATCTAATTCTGCTAATGATAAATTAGTCATATCCGCAATTTCTCTTAATATATTTTCAATTTCAAAGTATTTTTTTTTTGTTAAAATTTTAGGTTTAGAAATAATTTTATAATCAACTAATAAATCTATTATATGAAAATCAATTATTGCAAAATCATCAAAACCAATATTTCTTAAAAAATGACTTGATTCTTTGTAACCAAGGCCTTTAACATTTTTTACAATCCAATCTCTAATTTTATTAAAATCATGATATTTAATCACTTTTGATAATTCATTTTTACATTTTATCGATTCAGAAATATATTTTGCCCTTGCATTTGGGAATCTGTGACCCATTTTTTTTAATTTTATTGCTAGGTCTTTCTCTGAATTAGTTAAAAAACAATCATTAATTTCATCATGTATTTTTATACTACGTTCAGCTGAAAAATTGGCAGTTAAAATACAAAAACACATTTCTTTAAAAAGATCTTCATTTGAATCCTTATTTAAATCTTTGAATTCATTAATTCTATTATTGATAGTATTAGAAATATTACTATCCTTTAACTTTTCAATTCGATCTACTAAATCATCTAATTTCATATAACAATATTTCCTACAAATATACATAATAACAATAAATTCATATAAACCTAATTAAATTAACAATTGTTAATATCTATTAATGTATAAATATATTTCGAAAATATTAATAAAAAATAAAATTTACCAGATATAATTAAAAATAAAAAATCAATAAAAATAACAAAAATATTGAAATTAAATTCAGTTAATTTTAAATAATACTGGAAAGTTATATTTATTATGAAATCAACTCCATGTGAATTCATGAAATGGAATGGATTACCCGTCATAAGGAGAGAGATCTCTGAGAGTATGATAAATAAATTTGGATTATCTCAAAAAGAAACTGCATTGAAATTAGGTTTAACTCCAGCTGCAATATGCCAATATATATCAAAAAAACGTGGAAAAATAAAAATTATTGATGAAAATATTTTAAAAGAGATAGATAAATCTGCAAAAATTATTATTGATAATGGATCAAAATCAACAGTTAACGAAACTTGCAGAATTTGTAAAATTATGAGAAATGAAGGTTTATTTCAATTCTTCTGCAATTCTTGCGAATAAATTAAATAAATAAAAAATTAATATAAACTCTCTCTTTTTAAATGATATAATTCTGCCATATGATCGGGTTTATAAGACATTTTAGCTTTTTTTAATCCTGTGATGCCCATGTCAGATTCCCTATTAATAAATCGATATTTTATTCTTAATCTTTTAGCCGTTTCATTGTTTATTGCTTTATATATTTCATCATAATAGGGGGATGCCTTTTCATAATGAACTACAGCAGTATCATTATTCATTTTTTCATAAACAGAAATAGCTTCAATTTTATCATTTATTTTAATAACAATTCCCTCAAGATTAAGTTCAAAAAAATTATCCATGGAAAAGATTATTGCATTTTTTTCATGTTTAAGTAGTGGATCTGATTCACAATCCTTCCATAAACACCATCTTTTTAGAAATTCCTTTACTGAAGCCATATTTTCATTTGAAATTATCTCAGTTTCATATTCATATTTTCTTTTAAATTTATTTAATCTATTTCTAATTTTAGAATATTTTGATCCTTCTAACTCAGCAAGATCCGAGGATAGGTATACATAATCAAAATAACCCCTATGGGGTATACAAACTAAATTAGGATAATTCTTTAAAAACCAATTTTTTGTTTCTGAATCAATTGCACTAATAGAATAGATTGTATCATTTGTTTTTACTAAATTAATGACCTCATCAAATATATTCTTTTTTCTTTCTCCAACCGGTGGTCTTAATCTAATTTTATTATCTATTTTAGTACATATGATAAGATTATTCTTATATGTTGTAAAATGATATTTCGCATAATCCATCCAACTAATAATTGTAGTAAATAAATAATCACTATGAACTTGAGGATATTTCGCATAATATGTATTAAATATATCTCTATCCTGTAGCTTTACAAGTTTAAAATCAGTTATTGAAAGCATTTTAATCATCAATATTAAATTTCATTGGGGTGTGTTTCTCCATTTCAGAAAATCCTAAATCAGAATAAAAACCATCTTGTCCCGGTTCACTAATTAATCCAATCCAATTTATATTCTTTGATTTACAATGGTTTATTAGATAATTAACTAATTTTTTTCCTAAACCTAAACCACGAAAATCGTTCATTATAACAAGATCTTGAATATACGCATCAGACACACCATCAGATATTAATCTCCCCATACCAATAGCTCTACCTTCATCCTTTTTAACTACTAATGCAAATTTATAGCTGCCTTTTATTAAAAATTTAATAGAAGAAGAATTATACTTATCCTTCCACCAATTACCAGCTTTATATAGATTTACAATTTCATCTTCATTCCAATCATTAACGAATTTTATTTCAATATTTGAATAATTTATTTTCATATTTAATCAGTATAATATACTTTTATTAGTATCAATAAAAAGAAATAAATTTATGAATAACTTAACATGAGCTATGTTCAATAGCTTCCTTAATTGGTATATAGTTAACGTTAATATTATAAGTCACCTGCCTATTCATATATTGGTATTAATTAATGTATAATGAAAACGAGAAGCTAATAAAAAAATTTTTGGATTATAAAAAAAATCATAATGGGCATTTCACAAAAAGGACTTTTGAAATAAAAGAAGGCATAATAAAAAGATTTTTTAAAGAAATAGATAAAGATATCAAAAAAATAAATGATAAGGAAATTTCAAAATTTTTAAGTAAATTTCAAAAATTATCTACAAGAAACTTAAATCTTATAACATTAAGAGAATTTTATCGATGGTATTATAAGTTAGAAAAGAAAGACCAATTACCTGATTGTATTAAGGACTTTGAAATTGCAACAGAAAACGCAATAAGACGGCAACAGACAAAAGAAAGAATGATAACAGAACAAGAATATAAAGAATTGTTAAATGGCTTTGTAGATCCGCAATATAAGGCTATAGTACAATTACAATGGACAACAGGCGCTCGAATATCTGAGATATTAAGTATTAATTCAGATGGTGTTCAAGATGAAGGAAAATTAATTTACATAACAGTAAAAAAGAGCAAAACTAAAACAAGGACAGTACCAATTCCAACAGATAAATACAATGTAGATAATATTATAAAATGGGCTTTTGAATATCAGCCGTTCAAAGATAAAAAAGATAAACCAATGTTTGTGGGAAAAAGGACAAAAAAAAGATTAGAAGCAAGATATTTTGGAGAAATATTAACAAAAACATCAAAAAAAATTATTGGGAGAAATATAACAACTCATGACTTTCGACATACATCGATAACAAGAGATAGGGAAAGCGGTATGCCTAATTCAATAGTTGAAGCAAAACATGGATTGGAGCATGGTAGCAGAATGATGAAGGTATATGACCATAACGGTGTTATGGAAGTAAAAAATTATTATTCAAGTAAAATGAACATCGAAGAAACAAGAGAGCCGTTAGAAAAAATAAAAAAAGAAAGAGATAAGGTAAAAGAGTTAAATAAAGAGTTAAATGAATTAAAAGAAAAAATTAACATCTTAGAAAAAAATACTATGCCGTCGGATGATGAAGCAATTAAAAAACATATTTATGAAGTGTTAAAACAAATTCAAGAAGGAGAAAGTTAAAAAAGAAAGAAATCCAAATAATAATTTTTTAAAATAAAATACTATTTTAATAAAAATCCATTTTTAATACTATATTTAAGGCATTTTTAATTGATTTTTCATAAAAAATTTTATTTAATATTTCTTTGTTAATTAAATCTCTTTTTTCATATAAAACTAAATACAATAAAATTGTATAGGGATATGCATAAACAACATCTTTTTCAGATTTCTTTCTTATATTTAAGTAGTTAACTAATAATTTTTCTCCCCATTTTTCAGCATTATTAAAAATAATATCTAATTCTTCAATAGTTTTTATATTCAAAATATTTAATGCTATAAAGAATTCCGATCTTGTAATATTTAACATTGCTTTTCTATGACCCAAACTGAATACATTTTTATTGCCGAAACCAATTTTTATAGCTTTATTAACCCATATTTTTTGTTTTAATGTTTTGTTAAAATATGATAATAATGATCCGCGATTAATTTCAATTTTTAATTTTCCTTCATCTATA
>JAHWGJ010000030.1 GCA_020054475.1 Thermoplasmata archaeon
ATAAGTTTACTACAATACTCTATTTGATTTCTGAATTGAATCGTTTGAAATGGCGTTTTTCTTATGGGCGAAAAGCATATAAAAATAAAATTGACAAAATAAAGATTTTTATTCCCATGGATAAAAATGATAATATTGATGAAAATTATATTAATCAAGTTGTAAGAAGTGTTTCTTCTTGGGGTATTCTTAAGCGTTTATTTTCTGGTGATTAAATTTGGATAAAATCACACATAGTTTAGTGTTGATGCAACCTTGGTCTATGGATATTGTTGAAGGAAATATGAAATATCTTATAAGGTCTTTTAACTCTTATATCAAAGGTAGGATTGGTATTCTTTCAACTCGTAGTATTGATAAAATCTGGTACAGAAATGCACAACTAAATAGACAGGAGATTAAGATTCATCCTAAATCTCAGATTATTGGTTCTGTAATTCTTACTAAAGTTATTCAAGTTAAATCAAATGAGGTTATAGTGAAATTAAAAGAGCTTGGAGGAAATGATTATCTTAAATATTATCCAAATCATTTAATACCCTCCATTGATAAAAATAAAAACTTATATATCTGGATTTTTAAAAATGCGAAAAAATGGAGAAAACCTATTCAATTATCTCAGAAATTTGGGATGCAATGGTGTAAATTAGAAATTAAAGATGAAGAATAAAATATATTTTTTGGTATCCCCCTTTTTTGGTAGAAATACTCTCTGTTGTCAAAAGTAATCTACACAAAGACAATTGTGTGTAGTTTGGTGACCAACACAATATTTTAGGGGATACCAAGTAAGTATTATGTAAAAGGTTATTATTAATTGTTTACCAACCTAAAATAGACAATATATGGAAGGGGAGAGAGAAAGGAAGGGGTAGAAAAATTATCAGATAACGTTTTTCAAAATATCCTGCCTTTAAATCTCCCAATAATATTAATATCTTGTTTTATTATAAAATTATCCTTAACAGATGTTAACTCTTATAATTCTTTTTAAAACGTAACAAATGTTTAATATTGCATCGTTTAACATTAATTATATCGTCTTTTGACGTATTATAATTAAATAATTATATATAATATTAAAATTATCATTATTTAGGGATTTAAACTAAGGGAGGTAGAAAGAAAGGAGATTTTGTCCCTTCAGGGGAAAGGTATCCTTTCCCCTTTCCAATGATACTGTTATTCAATTTTTTAGAAATGGGTAACAAATGTTCAATTTCATCTTTAAATATAAATAAAAATATTTATACCAGTAAAATGATACATATGTTGCGTAGAAATTACGTAGCTTAGAAAGGGAGCAGGATAATTTTTTTTTGGTTCTGTAACTAATTTTTAAACTGTTTCCTTTCTTCCCTTCCGTTATTATCTTTTTTTGTTTAAAATCTATAAAATCTTTTATATGATTAAAGAATAAGAATCATTTGATTATGGTATTATAGTCTTGTACTAATTGTGGACAGAGGTTCGGTGAACCATCAAAGGATAAGGAATATTATACCTGCCCATATTGTGGAAGTAATGATATTATAAGTGGATAAAAATTTTTAGTGATTATTTTTTTCTATCTCATACCATACTAAATTTGACAGCTTAGATTTGCCATACTCATATTATACAGAACCCTATCATAGGTTCTGCGTTTTTACCATGTAATTTTTATATGGGGTATAAAGAAAGGGCATATATGAAATCTAATTCAGCACCAATAATATTAAATAATACTTTTATATCTAAAAATATTGTTAAAAAAATAATAAAAATGTAACAAAAATAACAATTATATTAGAAAAATTTATATTCCATCAATATATTTATATTTTTGAAGGCAAAGTTGAAAGGGAACTTTAATATTTTTTCTTCATATTATTTGTTCCCGCCCTTTCTTCTTTCATTTATTTTATTTATTAATTTTGATTTTTTTTTTATTAATTTCCTATGTATGAAATTACTTTCAATGAACTATTCTCAATTTTTATTAATCAACTACGTTTAATTATTTTATTAATGATTATTGAAAAATGTTGCATAGATTGCTCTTGCATTAAACCAATGTATCATAATGCTCATCGTTGTTATGATTGTGCTATGAAACGTAGAAAAAAATTGGATAGATTACGTTTTAAAAATCGGAAGAAAAGAAGGAAGAGCAAAAATATGAAGATTATAGGTTAGAATACCCTCCCTTAATATTCTTCCAAGAAATATTATTAATTGATTTTTTATATACTTTTTCTTAAAATCTGTTAAATGATGGTATAAATTATAATATTTTATAAAAATCAACTATATCTTTTGAAATAATATTTTCTTTGTATGCTCTAATTTCTAAAGTATGTAGGCCTTGAGTCGTTTGAAGATCAAAAGTAAAAGGTTCTTGATTATCGGAATTTTGAAATTCGTTATCAATATAGAATTCAACTCTATCTGTATTTTCAGATGATAATTCCACTATTAAATTTCCAATAATTCTTGGAGCTGATTTTTGTATTGGTAGTAGTTTGAGAATTATTGGAATTTCATTTCCAAATATATATGTTTGATAGTTTTTTGGTTTTTCAATTTGAATTTTTGGTGCATTAGGTTTAAAATTTCCATGTACTCCATCAATATACATTATTCCTGTTCCTTCCCCATACCAGTCAGCGAACATATCTGCATCATACGCCATTTTAAGCCATCCGTCTATACCCCATTTTGTTCCAGCTGAATTTTTTACAATCCAACATTGTTCACTGTCATCATATCCAACCATTGTCATAACATGCCCCCCTGCGATTTCACCCCATCTGTGTTTATAGACTCCTCCTTTATAATAATGAAAATCTGTCCAGAAATATGCACAAATTGCAAGAGGGCCATAGTTTATTAAAGCGTTTTTTATCGAGTCGATATCATGATCAACCCAGCCCCATTCTTGAATTTTTACTGTTCTATTTTCCCAACCTTCTATACTATCAAATGGATAATCAAAAGGTCTTTTTGGATCGGGATAACATCCTTCGTCAGGTACACCATGTTCAATTAAATAATTTGCAGCGTCCACGATGTTAACATATCCTGATTCATATGTTCCACCCGCATAAAAATATAGATGTGTTTCTGATAAATCTGGATTAAATAATTCTTTAGTTTGATATTGCATTAATGTTTCTATAGATGCACATAATGCATAAGCTTCGCATGTAGGGGCAGGCGCTTGATTTTTTATTGAGGTTGTAAAGTCAGTATTGTTTATGTTTCTCCAGCTAAAATATGATGGTAATTCTGTTTTTTGGATTTTTTCTGCTTCCAGATTTGAAAAATTTAGTGTTGATGCAATTAAGACGATTAATATTATTGTAGTTATTTTTTTCATGTTATAATTCTCTTTTATTAATTATTATATGCAATTATTATATTATATTTTTTATTATTAAAAATTTCCTTAATATCTGTTAATTATTTTCCTTTGAATTGCGGTTTTCTTTTTTCAATAAATGCAGTTACTCCTTCTTTGAAATCATCTGTTCCTGCGGAATAAGCTGCGGTTATACTTTCAAGTTCTAAGTGGGTTATCATATCATTTTTTAAACTTTGATTGATCAGCATTTTTGCTTTTCCAATAGCTATAGGCGGTAATTTGCGAAATTTTGATGCGAATTTCTCTACAGTACTATCAAGTTCATCTTTTTCTACGATTATGTTTACTATTCCAAGTTTTTCTGCTTCTTCAACAGTAAATATTTTTGATGTTAGGATGTATTCACATGCTTTTTGATACCCTACTATACTTGTAAAAAACTGTGTTCCACAACCGGGGGCTAGACCAATTCCAATGAAGGCTGTACCCATTTTTACATTTTTTACCGCGATTATTATATCACATGCTATTGCAAGTGATAATCCTGCTCCAAATGCCGCCCCGTTTATTGCTGCTATGACAGGTTTCTCCATTGTTCTTATTTCAATTACGCATTTGTGTATTGCCCTCGTTAAATCTCTAAGAAATTGGGATTTATTTTTTGCTGAATGCATTTCTTTTACGTCCCCTCCCCCGCAAAAGCCTTTTCCTGATCCTTTAATTATTATTGCTCTTATTTCTTTTTTTTCAGATATGTCTCTTAATTCTTGATATAATTCTTCACCTAATTTTAAATCAAAGGAGTTTAAGCACTCTGGGCGATTTAATGTTATATAAGCAATATTATCATTTATTTTACTAGTTAAAGTTTCATAATTCATTTGTATCGTTTTTTGTTAATTATATGATAAATATAAATTTTGGGTAGTTTGTTTCCAAAGAGCATATGCTAAGATGATACTGAATTTTAATCAGATTGAATAATTTGGTTTGCTGCGTATATGCCTGTGATGAATGCTTCCTCTAAACCAGCTACGTTATAGTCTCCAATAAGATACATATTATTTCCTCTATTACTTTCAATTAGATTATGTCCATTAATTGTTCCAGCAGGATTCCAAAAATGCTCGGATATAATTTTATAATCACTAAAATATCTCTTTAAAGTGGGAAACTCATTTCTGTAATATGTTAGATATGTGCTATTATTTAGGTTCGCTATTGCTTGTACTTCATTAAAAGGAGAAAATAATTGATATTTTCCCTTAGAAAATTTTTTTTGTGCTTTACCAACTATATGTAGCATGTTGGTATTAACAGGCGTATTAATTCTTTTTATATTTGCAAAATTTTTTGACCACGTTATTGGTGTTGCTAAAACAATTTTTTTACTATAAAATAGTTTATTATCTGTCTTGATTTGATATATATTATTTTTAAAAATTATTTCATTTACACATCCAATTATTATTTTATTTTTAAATGACTCAATCATTTTTTCTTTTTCAAATGAGAATTTATAAATTGGTGTTATTAAAGGTAATAAAAATTGTAAGAAACTGAATGCGTTCATCTCATTTATACTAGAAAATGTTGTTGAATATAACCCCTTTGAAAGATAAGTATTAGTTAAGTTGGAGATATCATTTTCTTTTACAAAATCTGTTGCTTTTTTCATATATACCTCTTTTAAAAATGGATCATTTTCAATAACCTTCTTTTGTGAGATTGTTTCAGATACTTCTCTGAATTTTCTTAATGCTTTTCTAAACTTGAATTGAATTTTAAAAAATCTCATAAATTGATTTAGGAAAATTATTAGTTTAGGTTCAAATAAAAAATATGTTTTTTCTTTATAATGGAAACAGAAATCATGTAACCTTATTCTTGAATTTAATTTGACAAAATTTAATAAGTTTTTATAGTCCGAGCAAACAAAGAATGCACCATAATTTACAAGTCCATCATCAGAAGTGCGTATCCTACCTCCAATATCTTTACTGATTATTAAGAAATCTTTATCAAATTGTTGAAGGCGTCTACCACAAGATAGGCCAGAGATTCCCGCTCCAATAATAATTGTTTCAAAAACCTTATTGGTCATTATTCATGTATCTAATTCTTAATATTGATATTTTTTGTTAATGTAAATATTTTTTAGAATATTATTATTAATAATATTGAAAATATTTTACCTTTATTTAATAAAGAAAAATCTAAATAGTTAACCTTATTCCATTTTTTGGTTAACAATGAATTATCAACTTACCACAGTATTAATTTTCACATATTTATTCATTTTAATTCTAATTGGTCTTATTAGTTCAAGAATTGTTAAATCATCAAAAGGATTTTTCCTTGCGGATAGAAGTATAGGTTGGTTAGCATTAACAGCAACTATTACAGCAACAACTGTGGGGGGATCAGCTACAATCGTTGCAGGCGGAAGAATTTATGCACAAGGTTTACCTGCCCTATGGTATGATATAGGGGGAGGCCTTGGATTAATTATTCTTGGTTTTTTTTTAGCAAATAAAGTTAGAAAAACAGGTCTTATTACACTACCCGATATTGCCGGGTCTTTTTTTAATAATAATGTTCGAATTGGGTCGGCGATATTAATTATCATAACTGAAATTGCATGGGTTTCCTTATTAATTCAAGCATCAGGTTTGATTTTATCTGTTGCAATTAATGCGGATTATACCTTAATTTTATTTATTATTACAATTGTATTTATTGTTTATACTATGCTAGGGGGACAATATGCCGTTATTTATACAGATTTTATCCAATTTTTTATAATGATTATTGGAATTTGTTTTATTGCGGCACCTTTACTCTTTTTGGAGGCTCTACCGAATCTTAATCAATTATCCACTATTTCGTTAGCATTTCCAATTAATCAAGAGATTGGTATTTTTGCTGCTGGATCAATTTTTTTTATGATGTTTATGCCGCATGTTGTTGGTCCAGATATTTACTCTAAATTACTCTCATCAAAGGATGAAAAAACTGCAAAAAAAGGTGCAGTTCTTGCAGGTATTTTTAAACTTATATTTGCAATTGGAATTGCAATAATTGCTTTATCTGCTTTGATATTATATCCTGGTCTTTCTAATCCGTATCTTGCTATTCCTACTGCTGTTATTAATCTATCACCCTTTATTTCAGGAATAATTTTAGCAGGCTTTTTATCAGTTATGATTTCTTCTGCGGATTCTTGTTTGCTTTCTGCGGGGACAATATTAAGTGTGGATATTTTTAAGAAAAATAATATTAACATTTCTCGGTTTGGAATTTTATTTGTAGGATTGGGTGCTTTTATTCTTGCTGTTTTTTTAGGTGATATATTGAAAACTTTACAATTAGCATATACAGTTTTTACATCCGGTTTGACACTCCCAATTTTATTTGGTTTCTACAGGGAGAAAACTCGTGTGACATCTCGAGGTGCATTTTGGAGTTTATTGTTTGGAGGGTCGGTTTCTCTTTTATGGTTATATTTCAGTGATTATGGTGATTATGCTGTTTTAATAGGTCTTATATTTTCTTTATTTCCTCTATTAATTTTTCGAGGGGAGGATAAATGAAATTAGATATCATTCATTTATTGGATGAAAAAAATTTTATTTCAGGCGTATTAATTTCAAAAAAACTTAATATATCTAGAACAGCGGTTTGGAAACAGATTCAGATTTTGAAGAAATTAGGTTATGAAATAGAATCGTTTAAAAATAGAGGTTATCGGTTAGTTTCTAGACCTGATATTCCTTTATCTGAAGAGGTATTATTTAAATTAAATACTAAAGTTATTGGAAAGAAAATTCATTATTTTAAATCTCTTCCATCTACTAATTTATATGCAAAGGATTTGATTAAAAAAAATGCTGAAGAAGGTACAATTGTTGTTGCAGATATTCAAACGAAAGGTCGTGGTAGGAAGGATAGAAGCTGGTTTTCACCTGAAGGTGGTTTATGGTTTTCTATAATTTTATATCCTAATATTCCAACTCAATATGCAATGTTAGTAACGATGGCGACATCGGTATCAGTTGTTCAAGCGATTAATGAATTGACTGGATTGTCACCGATTATTAAATGGCCTAATGATCTTTTGTTAGATGGAAAAAAAATTTGTGGTATTTTAACTGAATTAGATGCAGAGATGGATAGAATAAATTATTCTGTTGTAGGTGTGGGTATTAATGTTAATAATTCTATAGATAAAGAATTAAAAGATAAAGCTGGTTCTGTTATTGACTTTAATAAGTCTAGAATTTCTAGAGTTAAATTGTTAAGATTATTTTTAAAAAATTTTGATATTAATTATTTCAAACTCATTTCAAAGGATTATAATTATATTCGTGATTTATGGTTTTTATATACTGATATTATTGGTAAAAAAGTTAGATTAAAGGGTGAAGATACTGTAGCAGTTGGTATTGTTGAAGATATTGATGATACTGGTTGTTTAATTTTGAAAACTGATAATAAACAAATTAAGATTGTTAGTGGTGATTTAGAGTTTTTTTAATGATTTTGAATCTGGAATTTATTGGTAAATGATTCTCGGTTAGGTTAATATTTATTAAAGGTAGGATTTTCATATTAGAAGTTTTTATATTATGTTTGGAGTTCGTTAATATAATTATTTTCTCATTGTACTATTTTTCATAAACTAAAATCATCTTTTATTTAAACACTTTAATAAAGCAAGGCGGAAGACGTAAACCATATTTTTCATCAGTTGCTATTATCCTTTTAAAAATATTTAGTTTAATTTTAGAATCTTTTTTATTTTCAATTAAAGATCCCCGGGGGATATATGGGTCGTTAACATAGACGTTTTCCTTATCAAATCCTGTTACTACAATCCAATGGAGAACATTTTCACCAATTAAAGGTTCAAGGTTTACAAAAACAATAGGTGGAATGTTTTCTTCTATGGATTTAAAGATTTCATCCAATATATTTTTAGTATAATGGATTGGTATTTTTTTATGACGTGCGCTATAACTTGCAATCTTTTCATAGAAATCAATAAATTTATGTTTATTTTTGAAGATCATTGAAAATTTTGATTTCTGATATATCTTAGTTTTAAATCCTTTTTCTAAAGCAGTTTTAGCTAATCCAAATTGTAGAGTCCCCCCTAAAAAAATTAGAGGGTTACTCTTCATCCAAAGTAAAAATTCATTTTTCCTTGATAATTCAAAAGTATTATCCCAATATTTCATCACCATCATAAGTGAGGCAGTTCCACAAGTTGAATATCGGGTTTGCTGAAAATATGGGACATCAATCTTCATTTTTTTTTCTCTCAAGTTAACAATAAATGTTAATGGTATATATGTTGACTAAAAAACTGTTTTTATTAAATCTTTTTTCTATGTCTACTCATGTAGCTTTCAATATTCCTTACAATAGTTGTTAAAAATGGATATATTCCATATCTTAAACTTCTAATATCGCGGTACATTAAGTTTGGGATTGAGTTAAAATCATATGAAATTTTTTGAAAACCAATTTGAAGTTCTTTTATTGTCATTTTTTTTGGTTTAAATACTACATTTTTTCTGTTGTATTTTGACCAATCATATGTAATAATTCTTGATTCTTTTTCCATTTTTTCAAAAAGGGGAGTACCAGGATATGGGGTTAATATTGCAAAACGTGCTGAATCTAAACCAATTTTTTTAATATTATCTCTTGTTTGTTGAAAAATATTTGAGGTATCTTGATCAAATCCAAAAATAAAGTTACCGAGAACTGCCATTTTATATTTATGGATATTTTTTACTACTTGTGTGAATTCGTCTATTGTATTTGTTTTTTTATTTATATCATCTAGTGTTTCTTGGGCAAATGATTCAAATCCTACAGTCCATTCAATGCATCCTGCTTCATAGGCAAGTTTAAGAAGTTCTTTATCTTTGGATAGAACATCTGCGTTACCCTCACAGATAAATTTTTTGTGTAATGGTTTCATTTTTTTAAATAGTTTTTTTGTATATTTTGTATCTATTGTTAGTGAAGCATCACAGAAAAATAAGAATTTCTGTGGAATTTTTTTAATTTCTTTGATTATTTCTTCTATTGGTCTAACTTGGAATGTAGATCCTGATTGTACATTTGATTCTTGACAGAAATCACATTTATATGGACAACCTCGCGTTGCTTCTATAATTCCGATTAATGTTTGGTTTGATGGTATTTCTAAGTTTGTTGTAATTATTATATTTTTTTTATTATAGTTTTTTGAATCATATTTTTGTTTGAGTCTTCTTTTTTCAAGATCTTTTATTGCTATTGGCCATAATAGTTCAGCGGATCCTATTAATATGCTATCTGCATGTTTTTTTGCTTCTTCAGGAAGTGCTGTTGCATGTGTTCCGCTTAAAATTACTTTTTTTTCTGATTTTCTATATTCATCTGCAATTTTGTATGCTTCTTTTGCCATTCCTGTTTTAAAATGTATGTGTACACAATCACATTCTTCGTTGTAGTTGATATTTTCTTTATTTTCAAGGACTATTACTGTATGTTTTTTTGGCGTTACTGTGGCAATCTGTCTTGCGTATATTGATGTAATTAATGAAAATGTTGTGAATATTGATTTGTTAAATGATTTTAAATCGATTAGACAGTTTTCTCCTAAGATTAAAAGTTTCACGTGTTTCATCTATTGATATTTAGGTAGAAAAAGGTTTGGGCGGGTCAATTTATTTCTGTTTTTTTTTTGATTTTAACTTTTATGTGTTCTTTTATTTTGTCATTTAATTAATTTTTCAATTTGACGTTTTAACTAGCTTGTTTTATATATAATTAGTGAGAAACATTTGCATGATAAGTATTGGCAGGTGAATAATATGGATGTAGATGAGAAATATGAATATATCGGAAAAATAATAGATAAAATATTTGTTGATAAAAAAGTAGATACTGATAGATATGATTCAGTATGTGAAGAAGTTGATAAATTTTTAGAATAATTTTTTTTATCTTTTATTTTTTAATTCTTTTTTTTTTATTCAATCCATTTGATTATATCTGATCCTATTTTTCTAATTGATGCCCTAATTTTTTTTTCTCTTGGATATCCAAATATGATTGCTGCCGATATATGATGATTATAAGGTATTCCAATATTTTCTAATATTTTTTTATTTAGTCCTAATACACTGGCAAAACCTATCCAACAGCTTCCAATGCCAATTGAATTAGCTGCAAGCATCATATTTTGTGCACAGCACGCGCAAGATTCATCGTAGAATAGTTTATCTTGCGTTAAAATTAATACTAATGCTGGTGCATTAAAAAAGATCATATCTGTTTTTGAGAAAGCTACTACAAATATAAATTTTAAGATATCAATGTTTCTTAATTGTTTTATTTTAAATTTTTTTATAAATCTCCATTTCAATAATTTTTTTAATTCTTCTCTAATTTGATTTGATAATTCTTGTATCATTTCTTTTTTTGTTATTACTATGAACTTCCATGGTTGATCATTAGTAGCAGAAGGGGCATATTTTCCTGCTTGTATTATTTCTTTTAATTCTTCTTTATCGATTTTCTTTTCTTCAAAGTTTCTTATGCTTCTCCTTTCTTTAATATTTTTTATTATAGTATTTTGCATTTTATCTTTGTATATTTTAATTAAGTATTGATTATTTATAATGTTTTTTTAAATTAGATTGATTTTTTGATTTACCAAAATTTATTTATACAACTTTTTACAATATATAACTTAGGTAAACCTAAAAATAATTTGGTGATACGGTGAATAAACAATTAAAATCATTGACACAACTTTCAGAAGATGAAACGGGACGAATTTATGAAATTAATGGAGGTTATGGATTTCAAAGAAAATTAAATACGATGGGTATAAGAAAGGATCAACGAATTAAAATTATGTCAAAACAACCTTTTAGAGGGCCTATTACAGTAAAGGTATGTGGTTGTATGATGACTATTGGGTGGGGGATGGCTCAGAAGATCATCGTGGAAGTGATATAATTAAAAAAATTGTTCTAATGGGTAATCCTAATGTCGGAAAAAGTGTTGTTTTTTCAAGACTTACCGGTGCAAATGTTATCGCATCAAATTATCCTGGAACAACTGTTGATCTTTCAAAAGGAAAAATGAAGTTGGATAATGAGCGATTTGAAATAATTGATGCCCCAGGTACATATTCTCTTCAACATACAAATATGGCAGAAGAAGTTGCATTAAATGTTCTAGAGGAAGCAGATATTGTTATTAATGTATTAAATGCAACAAACTTAGAAAGAAATTTATTTCTAACTTTAGAGCTAATTGAGAAAAATATTCCAATGATTATAGCTTTAAATCTCTGGGATGAAACAAAACATTTAGGAATTAATATTGATGTTGTACAATTACAAAAATTATTGAAAATTCCTATAACTCCAACAACTGCTTTAACAGGTGAAGGTATAAAATCATTAGTATCCACAATTAAACTAGCAAAATCAAAAAAGACAATTAAAAAATTGAACGATGATGAAAAATGGAGTGAAATTGGTAAAATAATTAGAAAAGTAGAAAAAATTGAACATAGACACCATACTCTAAGAGAAAAATTGTCTGATCTAACAATTAAACCGCAGACTGGAATTCCGATTGCTTTTGGAATTATATTCTGTGCTTTCTGGTTTGTTAGATTAATTGGGGAAAATCTTATTTCATATATTTTTGATCCATTATTTGAAAATTATTATCTGCCTTTAATTGTTAGATTAAGTGATATAATAGGTCCAGGATTTTTACATACTATTCTTATTGGCGAATATGGTTTGGAGATAGATTTTTTCGAGTCATTAGGAATTCTTACAACTGGATTATACGTTCCAATTGCGGCTGTATTACCATATATCATTTCATTTTATTTTACATTATCAATACTTGAAGATACAGGTTATTTACCACGTCTTGCTACTTTGGTTGATAAAGTTTTTCATAAACTTGGTATGCATGGACATGGTATTGTCCCAATGTTTCTAGGACTTGGATGTAATGTACCAGGGGCTTTAGCAACAAGAACTTTAGAAACAAGGAAACAACGATTTATTTCAGCTACATTACTTGCTATATGTATTCCATGTATGGCTCAAATGGCAATGATATTTGGTGTTTTAGGTCAATATGGGTTATTTTATATTGGTATAGTTTTTCTTACAATTTCAATTCTTTATATATTGATCGGTCTTTTATTAAATAGGTTTATTAAAGGCGAGAGCCCTGAAATTTTTCTTGAAATACCTTCTTATCGACTTCCAAGTTTATCTGCTACATTTAAGAAAACTTGGATGAGAGTTAGATGGTTTCTAAAAGAGGCAATTCCATTTTTAATAGTTGGAGTATTTTTTATTAATATTTTATATGCAATTGGGTTTCTACAATGGTTTGGTGATATGGTTTCACCGGTAATGACAAATTTATTTGGATTACCTGGTGAAACAAGTATTTCATTAATAACTGGATTTTTAAGAAAAGATTTAGCTGTTGGGATGCTTCTATCTTTTAATCTGAGTCCAATGCAGCTAGTAATAGCAGTTACTATGTTAACAATTTATTTTCCTTGTGTGGCAACTTTTATTGTTCTTATTAGAGAGCTTGGAGTTAAGGATATGTTAAAATCTGCTTTTATTATGATTAGTATTGCGATACTTGTTGGAGTTATATTAAGGTTAATATTATTGTGAGTGGGATTTAATGAGAAAAAAAACAATTGAGGAGTATGTAGAGGTTATCTTTGCTATTCAAAAAATAAAAAAGATTGCTCATACTAATGATGTTGCATTATCATTGGAAGTTAACCCTGCTAGTGTTACAGAGATGTTTGGTAAATTAACTGATGAAGGGTATACGTATTATGAGAAATATAATGGCGTTACTTTAACAGATAAAGGTAGAGGGATGGCTATTATTTTGAAGAAAAGACATGAGACTTTGAAGCATTTTTTTGAAATTATTGGAATTGATGAAAAAATTGCTGATGATGATGCATGTAAAATTGAGCATAATGTCCATCCTGAAACTGTTGATAAACTTCGGAAATTTGTTGAATATGCAAAAAAGGAGAATTCATGTAATAGATGGTTAGATCATTTTAAATATTTTGATAAAACTGGAGAGTTTATTATTTGCACTCCGGACGAAGATTTAGATTGTCCAATTCATAAAAAATGATAATTTTTACTTAATTTTTTTTATTAACACATCTGAAAAATATTAAATCACTTTGATATTAATAAGTAAAATTAAAAAGAGATATTATTATAAGCGCTTTCCCTTGATGGAGTTTAATTTAAAATGAAAATTAAATTTACAGTAGAAGAAGATGAAGGAAATAATATTAAGTTTCTTACAAATGCTGAAGGAAATGATGTTATACGAGCCCCTCTTTTTAATAAGGGTACTGCATTTACTCAAGAGGAAAGAGAAGAATTTCAGCTTAATGGTTTGATTCCACCGCATGTTCTTAAAATTGATCAACAAATTGAAAAAGTACATCAAAGATTTCTTAGAATCGGTACAAATCTTGATTTATGTAAATCATGTAGTCAACTTGATAGAAATACATATGGGTTATTAAAAAAAAATGTGGATATTGCTCGTTATAATTTTTTGAGGGATTTACAAGATCGTAATGAGATACTTTTTTATGCTTTTTCTTATAGGTATCTTGAAGAAATAATTCCGATTGTGTATACTCCAACTGTTGGGGATGCTGTTTTACGTTATTCAAGGGATTCTGCACGTTTTCGAGGTATCTTTATTTCTCCTTCTTCTATAAATAATGCTAATTCAATTTTTAATCAATTTAGATTTAATTACCCTAATATCGCAGTTGTTACAGATAATCAAGGAATTCTTGGTTTAGGTGATCAGGGTATAGGTGGAATGAATATTCCTATAGGTAAATTAGCTTTTTATGTTCTTGGAGCAGGTATAAGGCCTTGGGAAACTATTCCGATTAGTTTGGATGTTGGTACTGATAATATTGAAGATTTGGAGGATCCTTATTATCTAGGATATAAAGCGGGGCGTCTTAGAGGCGAGGGTTATGTTGATTTTATTGATAGTTTTGTAAATACAATTAAGGAGAAATATCCGAATATTTTAATTCAATGGGAGGATTTTAGTAGACAAAATGCTTTTTCAATTTTAGATAAATATAGATTTATGGTTTTAAGCTTTAATGATGATATTCAGGGTACTGGATCGGTTGCTTTAGCAGGAATTCTTAATGCACTTAGGATAACGGGGGATGAGTTAAGTGATTTAAAATTTGTTATTTATGGTGCAGGTGCAGGTGGTATTGGGATTGCACGTAGAATTGCTGCATGTCTTGAATCAAAACATAATTTCTCAAATAAAAATGCATGCAATAGAATTGCTGTATTAGATAGTAAGGGTTTAATTACTGAGGATAAAATTCTTCCAGATTATAAAAAATCATTTAAATTAAATAAAAATGTGTATTGTAAATGGGAAGTTGAGGATGATACTCATATTAATTTATTAGAAACAATAAATAATTTTAAACCTAATGTATTAATTGGGACATCTGGGAAATATGGTCATTTTGATAAAAATATTATAGAATCAATGATGAAAAATTGTGAAAGACCTATAATTTTCCCTCTTTCAAATCCAACATTAAATTCTGAGGCAAAGCCTCAAGATATATATAGATATACAAAAGGAAAAGCTCTTGTTGCCACTGGTTCTCCTTTTGATTTGTTTCAATATGGTAATAAGGCTATCCGAATTGGACAAGGAAATAATTTCTTTATTTTTCCGGGTGTGGGATTAGGTGCAATAATAAGCCAAGGGGATCATATTTGTGATTCAGTATTTACTGAAGCAGCTTTTACATTATCAAATTTAACGTCAGAGAAGCTTCTTAGAAAGGGTAGTTTATATCCATTGTTTGATGAAATTAGAAATATTAGTGCTCATATAGCATTGTCTACAATAAAACAAATTTCTCAAGAACAGGGGACGCCTGAATTTTCAATAGAACAAATTAGATCAAGAATGTGGAAACCAGGTTATCAAGAAATGATTAAGATGGAATAAAAATATAATTATTAGGTTTGAATGATATATATGCTGAGATGTGATTGGTGTGAGGGCGATGAATTATATATCAAATATCATGATGATGAGTGGGGAGTTCCTGTTCATGATGATATTAAACATTTTGAGTTTTTAATTCTTGAAGGAGTTCAAGCTGGATTAAGCTGGCTTTTAATATTAAGAAAAAGAGAGAATTATAGAAGGGCATATGATAATTTTCAGCCTGTTAAAATTGCGGAGTATAGTGATAAAAAAATTGAAGAATTAATGGGAAATAAGGGTTTAATTAGAAATCGAAGGAAAATTGAAGCTTCTGTTAATAATGCTATTAAGTTTTTAGAAATCCAAGATGATTTTGGTAGTTTTGATAGATATATTTGGGGTTATGTTGATGATAAACCTATTATTAATTCCTGGAAAAATGTTTTAGATTTACCATCGAAGACTGAGTTATCAGAAAAAATAAGCGATGATCTTAGAGCTAGAGGTTTTAAATTTGTCGGTTCAACTACTATTTATGCTCATATGCAAGCTATTGGTCTAGTTAATGATCATATAGTTGATTGTTTTAGATACAATGAAATTAATAAATCTGATAATACAATTTAATTATTTTTTATTACCACCATTTATCTTTCCAGCTTTCGTTCCACCATGATTTTATTGGTATTTGAGCTGATATTTGCCAGTTTTCAGATTTAACTTCGAATAAATGATTCCATACTTCATCCCAGTTTTCTCCTCCAATCCAGGCCATGTAATCCCATTCTCCAGGAATGCTTGTTCCGCTTGTCATCCAATTCCATTTTCTTGTTTTATTTGGTGTTTCATCTAAATTATTTTCTTTAAATAAAACCCAAGTACCTGCTGGTTTTTCCCACCACCAGTTTTCGTTTTTATATCCATTATAAACCATATGTGAGCTTGTATGATCTACTTCATCCCAGCTTTTTATTGTTGCAACGCATTGATGAACAGTGTCCCAATTCTCTGCATCGATCCATGCAATTACATCCCAATCTCCTGTTAACATCCAGGTTCCTATCATGTTGTCCCATTTTTGAAATTTCTTCCAGATTTCATTTGCTTTACCTTTTTTTGATTTAATAAAAACATAGGCTGAACGATTTTTCCAATCCATTTTTTTCTCACCAATCCTCAATTATTTATAAATTCCCTATTTATAAATATATCTTTAATATTTTGAAAAATAATATTACGAAATAGATATAATTATTTAATCGATATAATTATGGTTCAAATTAATAATAAATACAAATAGTGGAAATCTATTCATAAATTTAATATGAAATCCAAAGAGGACCTAGTGCCATATACAATAAAAAATCTGATAAGATTTGATCAGAGAAATAATATTTTTGGTAGGGTAATTTATGATAAAAATTCTGATTTTTATCAAATAGGAATATATGATAATGTAAAAAAAATAATTAGTAGTAATAAGGTAGGTTATTCATATTTGGATTTTGCTAAAGTTATGAGTTCTTGGACAGCTTATGATTATTTTCATGAAGCATTTTCTTGGACTAAATTAAAAGATGCAAATTCTGTTATGATTAAACCAAAATTAAAAAAACTTCAAATCAAAGACGTGAGTTCAATGACACATGAAATAAAAAATATTTCCAAGAATTTTGGTGCAACACAAGTTGGAATAGTAAAAATAAATCCATTGTGGGTATATTCATATGATTTAGATGGAAATAAGATTAATATTCCAAAGGATTGTGAATATGCTATTGTGATGGTTATTAAAATGAATCCAAGTATGATTAAAGAATCTCCAAATTTTATTGCATGTGCAGAAACAGGATTGGTTTATTCAAAAATGGCTTTTTGTATATCTTGTGTTGCAGAATATATTAGGAATTTAGGATATAAGGCGATTCCAATGGGTAATGATTCTGCTTTAAGTATTCCATTAGCAATAGATGCAGGATTGGGGGAATTGGGTCGTAATGGATTATTGATCACAGAGAAGAATGGCCCCTGCGTTAGAATATGTAAAGTATTCACAGATTTACCTTTAGAAGTTGATAGACCAATTGAATTTGGAGTAAAAAGATATTGTGAATCTTGTGGAAAATGTGCTGAAGCTTGTGAGGCTGATGCTATTCAATTTGAAAAAAAACCATCTTATAATGTTTTATCTAAATCAAATTCAAAAGGAATTCTTAGATGGGCTGTAGATCATGATAAATGTTATAATTTTTGGATAAAAAATGGCGGGGATTGTTCAAATTGTATAGCTGCATGTCCATATTTTCCAAGCTTATAGTATATATCAGACTTTTCTGATTTTTATAAATTTTTGAGAATTTGAAATAAATATTATTCCAATAATTCCAAAAATTATTCTTAAGGTTAATGGCCCTATTCCAAAAAACATTAAGAATGCGCCGGATAATGCTAATATTATACCTAATAAGAATTGTAAAAAAAATATTTTATTTTTATTCATGTTTTTTCCTCATTAAATTTCATTAAAAAAAGATTTCATTTGCTTTTTATAATCATCAAATGCTTGTTTTCCCTTTCCAGTGATTTTTAACATTGTATGCGGTTTTCTCCCAACAAACTCTTTAATAATCTTAATATACCCTGCGGTTTCGAGCTTGCTCATGTGAGCTGATAGATTTCCAAATGTCAACTCGGTTTGACGCATCATAAACAGGAAATCAGCGCTTTCAACAACATACAAATGTGCCATAATGTTTAAACGTGCAGGCTCATGGATTATTTTATCAACAGCACTTACCTGTCGTATATCGTCGATAGCTCTATTTTTCTTAGTTGTCATCTGTTATCTCCTCTCTTTGTATTGGATACTTTCTTAGGAAATGGATGAAGATTATTAGGCCAATTATTAGAAATATGAATCCTATAAAAAGAAGATAATATCCAAGACTAACCAATCTTCCTTCAAAATTTATAAAGGAAAAAAAAGGAGCAGTTACCATTGCTAAAGCGGCATATATATAGAAGCGTAGGCTTCCTGACTTTCCGTAGGAGTATAACATTGCTCCTAAAATCATTATAGAAAAAAAGATAGGTAAAGATCTGTATATATTTTCTGCATTGATCTCTCCGAAGATAACAAACATGCCAACGCCCATAATTGCAGCTACGACAATCATGTATAGGGAGATTCCACCCACTGTTTTTTTCGTTGGGTCTTCATGAACTTTTACTCTGCCAATCCTGGGATACGTGAATTTTTTCCTAATAATTTCCAGTAGAGGATTCATGAATATAATAAAAAATACCACAATAAATACGATTGTGAATTCTATTGATAGAAGTAAACCTAAAACAACGAGTAGAATCCCAATAGATGCCTCAATAAGTCCATCTTGCATGGAATATCGCCATGATTTTTTCTCCATATCTTTCAGATTCATTTTCTTTGCCATATTAAACCTCTTTTTTTGGTAATGGATATTTTCTTAGGAAACGGTATAAAATGACTAATCCATAAAAGAGGATTATTAATCCAGGTATGCCAAATGTTATGATGCCATCTAAAGGAGTGCCCACAGTTTTATACAATACTTCTGCAACAATTATCCCCAAACCTATAATCACTCCATAGATCCAAAGATGAGGGAAATCCTTAATATAGGCAAATACACCCATTCCAATTATCGTAGAAATTCCAATAATTAATGGTACCGCATATCCATCAAGCAAGGATCCGAATGTACCAGGAAAAATATTTGTAATTGTCATTAGCAATAAAACAACTGTTATACTAACTAGTATAGTGCTGATAATTACGAGTTTTTTATATGATGCTTGTCTTTTCTTTCCAAATTTTACAATTCCTATTCGGGGTGTGGTAATATATTTCTTTGCTAGTGTAAAAATGAGAGGGGCAGGTATTATTAAAAATAAAATGTAACCGAGGCCAATATACTCTCGAATTATTGGTGCAAGGGCAAATGATATGATAAGTATTCCAAACGTGATATCATATATGCCATCTTGGAAGGTGAATCTGTAAGATTTTTTTTCA
>JAHWGJ010000031.1 GCA_020054475.1 Thermoplasmata archaeon
TCTCGTTTCTTTAGGGGTAAGATGATATTTTTCAAAATCCTTATGTCTACCATCAAAAAGTAAAATATTTCCCCCAAAAAAATATTTTTTTGTATTATACAGATTTGCTACTCCCGGATGTTCTTTATCGACTGTTTGATAAACATTTTCGGCTATTGTTTTTTTATCATATTGATATATTTCTTCAACGTTTAATAAAGCTTTAACATTGTTTTCATTATTGTAAAGTAATATTATTTCTCCTTCTTCCGCAATTTTTTTATCAAAATCAAGGAGTATTGGTATTGTCCATGGAATATCATTTTCTAATCTTTTTTCTTTAACTACATTATCTAAATCATTGTAACTAAGGAATCCTTTCAATGGTGAAAATACTCCATTTGAAATATTTAAAATATCTTCAGATAGTTCATTATTTATTTCATATTTTGATAAACCCTCAACATCTTTTGCAATTTTAGTAATATTTCTATTAACTAATTTATTTCCGTGTGGTCTTGGCATTTTTTTTATCACCTCAAAATCTATTTTTAATCCAAATAACCTAAAGCTCTAAGTCTTTCCTTTACTTTTTCTTCATCTTCTTTACTGAAAACTTCCTCATCCTCTTCTTCAATTCCTGATATCACTTCTCTCAATACATATGTTGTATAAGAAGATAAGGAGTGAAATCCTGTTCCTTCTATTCTTTTTTTAATTTTTTCTGCAAGTTGTGTTGGTATTGATATTGTTGTAAATTTTTTTTCATCTTTTTCTTCTACCATAAACTTCACCATTAATTATATTTAATTATATTTCATTATATTTCATTATATTTAATTAAATACAATAATTATAAGGTTAATAAAGCTTTTCGAAACTCTATCCATCATAACCAAAATTCTTAAAAACAAAATTCCAACGACTAAAAATCTTATCCTTTAACTCATCATACAAATTATAACTATTAAGTTTAACTTTTGACTGAGATAAAACATAAGCCTTAAAAGCCCTATCAGAATCTTTAAAACCATCAATATCTAAACTATCATAAATATTTTTCAATTCATTAACAGGATTATCAATGAAATCCTCATATTTAACCTCAACAAAATTACCATTAGGAACCAATTTCTTCTCTAAAAAATAATTCTTATAAATCTCCTCATACAAATTCATCATACTGTTTTCCACAATATCAATACTAGGAGGATTTTGAACACAATAAAGGGGGATAACAATCCTCATAAATCTCATCATAGATAAAAAAACATGATAAGGATTACGATGAATATGAACAAACTTCGCATCCGGAAACATTTCAAGAAGAAGCCTAATTCTCCCAGTATTTGAAGGATTTTTCACAACCAGGGGTTTACCCTCACAATTAAGAGTTACCTTCTTAAAAAGATATAAATAAACCTTTTTCCAATCCTCAATATACTCTCTTGAAACATCATTAAAACAAACAAAACGATTATAAAAATCCATATTATTTGGAAAACACCACCCATGATAATATGAATAAGGAGAAAAAGCACCAAGAGCATATTCATCCTCCTGTGGAAAATCAGCATCCATCTTAACGTCATCCATAGGTCTTTTATCAGGAATAGAAGAAACAACAATAGGTTTCATAAGTTTCTCATAACCCAGAAAAGCACCTGGTAAATAAGCATGAAATGTAGAAAAAAAACCAAACCTCTTATCAACAGTGAATAAATTATGAAGATAAGTAGTTCCACTCCTCCAATGACCTAAAAGAAAAACAGGAGAATTCTTTATTTCTATACTATTAATTAATTTATCAAATTTAATCCGTTCACTTATCCTAAATGGAGAAATCATTGAACTTAACAAAAGAGAATATAAAATCCTAGGAATATATCTAGAATCAACTCGGAATCTATTCTGAGCAAGAAGTTTTAATAGATTTGAAAAATTATCTCCAGCGAGAGGCTCCTTTTTAACTTTAAGAGAAACCTGCTTCAAATCTACGTACTCCATATAATACTTGTAAAATAATGATTTCTATTTAATACTTCTTAAAAATATATTATTAAAAAAACAACGAGCTTTTTAAAAAGTAATAAATCATACAGATAAATAATCAAATCTATATAGAGGTAAATCAACTTGAAGAAAGAGGATATTAGAATTGCTGTACTAAGAATTGAAGGCACAAACTGTGAACAAGAATCACTAGATGCATTTAAAAATCTTAATTCAAAACCTGAATTTGTTCATCTGAAACAGTTACTTCATATAGATTGCAATGAGGATGAAAAAAGAGATATCTTTGATTTTCAATGTCTTATGATACCAGGAGGTTTTTCAGCTGGAGATTATATCAGAGCAGGTGCAATTTTTGCAGCTAGAATGAAAAGTAAATTGAATAAAAAATTACAAGATTTTATAAAACAAGAATACCCAATTATAGGTATCTGTAATGGCTTTCAAGTGTTAATTGAACTTGGTTTATTGCCCGGTATTAACAATGAAATTAGTCCAATACCTCAAGCTTGTCTGAATATTAATGATTCAGATAAATTTGAATGCAGGCCCACTCTACTTAAACATGAAAATAATGGAAATTGTATATTTACTTCAAAAATTAAAAAAAATGAAATTAGATTAATCCCAAGTGCACATGCAGAAGGAAAACTTTTATTTCCATTAGATAAACAAGAACATTATTTAAATAAATTAGAAGAAAATGATCAAATAGTTTTTAGATATGTTAATCAGGATGGCGATTATGCTGGTTACCCCTGGAACCCAAATGGATCAATTTCAAATATTGCAGGCATTTGTAGCCATTCTGGAAATGTTTTTGGTATGATGCCTCATCCTGAAAGATCCTTTTTTAAATATCAGCATCCTGACTGGATAAATAATAATTTAAAAAATGATTACGGGGATGGAAGAGCGATTTTTGAATCTGCCTTAAATTACATTTCACATAAATTTTAATGATAATATTTAAAATAAAAAATTAGAATTCAGGGATGGGAGAGTTTTGAAGGTGGTGAGGAAAGATGGGAAAAAATAAATATTTACTCCCCCAACCTGTATTTTTAAATTGTTTTATTAGTATATAAATTTTTTTATAAAAATATTAAGGGATTAAAAATTAATATTATTTACCATCCAACTTATCTAAAATAACCTCAATCTGATTATAAGTATCCTCAATTGATTTATTAGTATCAATAACATACCAATTCGCAGTAAGCATTAAAGCCTTATCCCTAACCTTATTCAACTCATCTAAAGTCTCAAAAATCTCTTTAAAGTCACGTTGCTCAACACGATCATGTAGCTCCTCAGGAGAAGCATCTAAAAAAAACATATATTCAGATGTGGGAACAAAATTTTCAAAAAAACTATAAGCAACTCTAGCAAATCTTTTTGGCAAATAAGCAGTACCCATAAGATATCGAACCATTATCAAAGTACCCTCCAGATCTGCATCATAATATTTCCTAACAGATCTAAGAACATCAAACATGTAAAAAATCGAAGCAAGTAATTTGCTTGTTTTACCTTTTTTCAATAAGGATTTCTTAGCTTTTCTACCAAAATAATTATCAGCAGAAGGATGAGAACGCATTATGACATTATCATCAATTTTCTTATATCGATCATAAATTAATTTCGCATGAGTATCCTTTCCAACAGCATCTAAGCCATCTACTATTATCAATCTCATATTCAACAATTCATAATATTATAAAAAACCAATAAAGAAACGCAACAACAAATGGAACAAAAAGATTATCCAAACCCTTCGGTGTAACGCCCTCAATAACAGCGGCGATTAAAGCAATCAAACCAAGAAATAATAGAATGGTATAACTAAATTCGATACCATAAAACAAGATAGCAACCAGCATCATAAAATAAGTAAAAATAAACATTGAAAAAGAACCAACATAGCTTTTTTCATCACCAAATAAATTATATTTCTTTAAACCATATTTTGATCCAATAACAGAAGCAAAACCATCACCATATGACATCGCAAGTATACCAATTGCAATTACAACCATATTATCAAAAAACAGATAAGCAAGAATAGTCCAAGTAATAGAATAATAAACAAGACCCATGCTATGACCCGCAGAAGAAGTCTTCCCCCTTATAGATTTTATCGGAGTATGAGAACTCATAAGAAATGTAAAAACAATAAAAGGACCAGCAGCAACAAAAGCCATAATCCATCTTGTTTCAAAAATTGGAAGTAAAAAAGCAACATTACCAACCATAATATGCAAAATTTTTCTACTCATAACAGGATATTTTTTAGAAATAATTTTTTCAGTAATTAAAAGAAGGACAATCACATAAACATAAACACTTAAAACACCTATTAAATCACTCTGAAAAAACATCTTCAAATCACCCTATAAAAGCCCCAACTAAAAAAGCAATAAGACCCATAAATAATGCAATTAACGTAAATTTTCTATAATATTTTAAATTTATATTTCTATCAAATATCAATTTCATCACAGTCCAAAACAACATCGCATCAGTTATTAATACCACGGCTAAATAAAAATAATTATTATAATAAAAACCATAATTTTGAAATAAAAATGGAAGAAAACTCAAAATGATAGCTGAAATGTAAAAGACTGATGCAATAATATTTGAATTTTTTTTACCAATATATTTTGGAAATGATTTTACCCCTTCCTCTTTATCACCTTTAAAATCCATCACATCCTTCATTATTTCCCTACCAACACCAGATAAAAAAGCAATAAATGCAATAATAAAAACAGCTGGAGATAAATTAATGGAAAAAACATTTTCTGTAAGAATCGATGCAGCTCCAAAGACGAAAGGAATAGCCATTACATAAGCAATAAAAAAATTACCAAGAAGTTTAATCTTTTTTAATATCACGTCATAAAAAATCGCAAAAATAGCTGTAATTAACGCGATCATAAAACAAGTTAAATTAACAAAATAAGAGCTAATAATACCCAATGGAAATAATATAAAAAATAAATAAAGTGCAGCATTCTTAGACAAATCACCTCTAACTAAAGGTCTATCTTCTCTCTTATTTTTTTTATCAATATCAAAATCATAATAATCATTTAAAGCAAAGGTACTTGCTTCAAGAAATAATGCAGTAAAAAAAGTAAATATAAATTTATCATAACTAGGAAAATTTCTAGATGCAATTAAAGATCCTATCAATATAGCAATTGCGATCATTACCCCATGTTCTAAACGCATTAACTCCCATATTGCCTTTATTTTAAGTGCAACAGGTGATAAATTTGTAATCATATAATTTATTCATAATCTCAAGGAGTTAAAAAAACTTCCCAAAAAAGAAGGGAAAAAATGGTAAATAAAAAAAAAATATCTCCTTTTAATAAGGAGAAAATAATTGAATTTCAAGATAGACTGAAGTTATCTGACAGCATAGAAGTTTCAACAATAGAGAATCAAATCCAGATTATAAATAAATTTACGGAATTTCTTGAATCAAAAAAGTTTACTGATTCAACAGAGCATGACATCTAAATATTAAAATAACAATTCTCTAAATCAACACAGAACAATTATCTGGCGATACTCAAAAAATTTTACAGGCGGTTATATAACCTAGACAAATACGATAAGCTCCCCGATTACATAAGAAAGATTTTAACAAGCTTATAAAGGAGTTTCAGTGTAAATTTTACTAATTAAAAAAAACAAATGATAAAGAAACTTATAATCTATATTTATATTCATTATATACAACAATAAAAAATGGTAAGGATTAATTATGAACGTTAAATTATATGCCCTCGGAGGATATGAAGAAGTCGGTCGAAATATGACATGTCTTGAGATTGGTAATGAAGCAGTAATTCTTGATATGGGCGTGTACATGGACCGCTTTGTGCCAATCCAAGATCAAATACAACAATGTTCAACAAAAACCCTAATCGAAGAAGATGTTATCCCAGATGATAGACCTATTAATCATCTTCGAAAAAAAATGAAAGCAATCATACTTAGTCATGCTCATCTCGATCATATTGGTGCGGCTTTTTGGCTTTCATCAAATTATGATTGCCCAATTTTTACTACGCCTTATACCAATAAAATTTTACAACAAAGAGAAAAAAATAATCAAGCACAACTGAAAAATAAAATCATTAGCATCACTCCAAATTCATCTTATAAAATATCTGATAAAATCGAAATCGAATTTATTCATGCTACACATTCTGTTATTCAATCATCAATGATAAATATCATTACATCAGAGGGAAATATTTTATATTCTCTTGATTACAAATTTGATAATCATCCTATAATCGGTCAAACAACAAATAAACAACGATTAAGAGAACTTGGGAAAGAACACATGTTAGCTCTCATCGTTGATTCAACGAATGCTGAAAAAGAAAGAAAAACTTATTCGGAATCAGTTGCCAGAGAGATGCTTAGAGATGTCGTATTGGGTATGGAAACAGAGAAACATGGGGTTATCGTTTCAACGTTTTCTTCACATATCGCCCGTTTAAAAACGATTTTAGACGTATCAAAAGACCTTGGTAGAGATACCGTATTTTTAGGAAGATCCCTTCATGAATACATTAATGCAGCTGAACAATTAGATTTTGTAAATTTTTCTGAAAACGCTGAGATCATTAAAAATCCATATCGTTCAAAAAAACGATTAGATGAAATCAATAAAAACAGGGATAAATATCTAATTGTTGCAACAGGTAGTCAAGGAGAACCAAATGCAATACTTTCTAAAATTGTAAATGAAGAAATCCCCCTTCGAATTAAATCTGATGATTTTATAATCTTTGCATGTGGAGTTATCCCTACACCATCAATCCAGGCAAATAGGGGGATTTTAGAACATAAGATACATCATAAAAACGGAAGAATCTTTAAAGATGTCCATGTCTCCGGACATGCATCCCGGGAAGACATTAGAGATTTAATAAAAATTGTTTCACCAGAAAATATTATTCCAGCTCATGGCGATATGAAAAAATTGGCATCAGTTGCAACACTTTCTACAGATATTGGATATGCTCTTGGTAAAAATGTACATCTATTACAGAATGGACGCTATGTAAAACTGTAATAATATCATAATCAGCAAGTAATAATGCTACAAAATGATACAAAATCTATAATTTTCTATTCTATGAAAAATCAGTCATTTGATAATTTTTTAATATTCATATAATTATTTTGTATTAATATATAAGGAATAATCATTATATACAAATAATATCATTTTTATTATTAAGGGAGTTATGATTTGTTAAAAAATATTAGTCTAAAATTAATTACATTATTACTACTATCATCTATGGTTATACCTAGTTCTATATCTGCTTGTACTGGCATTACATCATCCAATGAAATGATTACTTTAATGGGTAATAATGAAGATTATATAGATCCAGATACGTATATTTGGTTTAAACCATCTGAATCAGAAAAATATGGTTGCTCATTTGTCGGATATAAAGGTTTCTGGGCACAAGGTGGTATAAATGAAAAGGGTTTATGTTTTGATGGATTTGGAACATCTTTCAATCCATATTATGTTAATACTGAAAAAAAGCCTGTTTATAGAATTGGAAATTTAGCTGAAAAAGCCCTTGAAGAATGTCAAAATATTTCTGAATTAGTAAATTTATTTGATCAATATTATTTCCCAGCTCTGCAAATAAGTCAACTTTTCTTTGTTGATAAAGAAGGTAATTCAGTGATAATAGGAGGAGATGTAAATACATTCAAAGAGAGAAACTTTCAAGTATGTACTAATTTTTTCCAGGCACATCCTGAATTAGGAGGTTATCCCTGCTTGAGATATGATACTGCATTCCAAATGTTAGAACAATCAGATGAAATATCTATTGATCTATTTAAAAATATTTTAGATGCCGTTCATATAGAGCAATTTTCCCCAACCCAATACTCTAATATTTATGATCTAAATAATGGTTTAATTTATCTATATTATTATCATGATTTTAATAATGTTATTGTATTAAATTTAACTGAAGAATTAGAGTTGGGATACCACTACTATCGCATCCCAAGTTTATTTTCAGATTATTCTGAAACACCTTCAAAACCATTCCAGCCTGATGGTACAAATGATGGAAAATATGGGAATGAATATTATTATTCAACAAGTTCTACAGATCCGAATGGTGATAATCTTTTTTATTTATTTGATTGGGGAGATTCTCTGCAGGAATCATGGGAAGGCCCCTATGAATCGGGGATAACAATTAATGTATCTCACATTTGGGATAAAAATGGTGAATATAGTATAAAAGTAAAAGCAAAGGATGAATTTGGTCATGAAAGTGAATGGTCTGATCCACTTATTGTTAGTATGCCGAAAACAATATCAATAAAAAAATTTAATCCTTGGTTATTAAGATTAATCCAAAGATTTCCAAATCTAGAATTTATTTTTTAATCAAACCATCCATACTCATCATAATCAACAAGAAATAATAATAATTCGTTATAATAATATAAAGATAATTTTTTATATATATTTAATAATATAAACAATAACAGAAGCGAACAAAAAAGGAGTTAACAGATGTATGTATAAAAAAATATTTGGATTCATAATAACATCATTATTAATTGGATCAATTATAATAACTATACCTTCGGTGATGGCATGTACGGGTTTCACTGCATCTGAGAATAATATTGTTTTAGTTGGTAATAATGAAGACTGGTGGCATCCTGATTCATATATTAGAGTTACTCCTCCAAGTGGAACTTCTTATGGGCGTATAATTTTTGATGTAAAATTCCCTCTTCCAAACTCTCAAAATTATTATTCTGCATTTGGTGGAATGAATGATCAAGGTTTATTTTTTGATATTTATTCCCACCCGCCTTTGGTGCCAGTTAATTCTTCAGATAAACCAGATTTTAATGTTGGGGAAATTGCTAGATATATCATAAGAGTTTGTGCAACTGTTGATGAAGTGGTATCAAAGTTTGATCAATACAATCTTGAGTTTATGGATGATATTCAATATTTTTTTGTTGATAGAACCGGGAATTCTGTCATAATTGAGGGTGATGAAATTATTTACAAAGATGGAGAATATCAAGTTGTTACTAATTTTTTACAATCTGATCCTAGTCATGGATGGTATCCATGTTGGAGATATGATACTGCCATTAGCATGTTAGAGAATATGACTGAACTATCTGTTGATTATTTCCGAGATATTTGTGATGCAACTCATCAGGAATACTATTTATATCCTACCCAATATTCAAATATATATGATTTAAATCGAGGAGTAATATATCTATATCATTTTTATAATTATGATGGATTTATTGAAATAAATATGAGTGAAGAATTTGAAAAAGGACCCCATTCTATATATTTACCTTCTCTTTTTGAACCAATTGATAATAAACCTCCAAATATGCCCAGTAATTTAAATGGTCCTATATCTGGAAGAAATGGAAATGAATATACATATAGTTGTGATCTAACAATTGATCCCGATAACAACCCAGATGAAATTTACTATATGTTCGATTGGGGAGATTATTCGAATAGTGATTGGATAAAACCAGCATCTTCAAGTGAAAGAATATATTCATCGCATGTTTGGGTCGAAGAAGGAACCTATGAAATTAGGGTAAAAAATAGAGATATTTTTGGGTGTGAAAGTAATTGGTCTAATCCTCTTAAAATAAGTATGCCAAAAATTAAAACATTCGATGATTTTAATCCTTGGCTATTCAGATTGATCCAGCGATTCCCAATTCTTGAATTTCTTTTATAAACATCCTACCATCATCCTAATCAGCAAGTAATAATGTTACAAGTGGAAATATGCAAGGGAATGGATTTAAGAAAAAATAAACAATTTTAATTAACAATGATTCATAAGATGTAAAATGATAAAAAGTAAATCATATGAAGATTTCCCATTGTGGATTCCTTTTATTGCAATATTTGTATCATTAATCGGTTACAGTATCGGAGCAATTATTCTTAGTGGATTTGGTATTATATTTTCAATCCTTTATCTTATCTATTGTCTTGGTGCTGAGTTACTGGTGATTCTCAGAAGTTGTAAAGATTGCTGGTATTATGGAAGAATATGTGGTTTAGGTAAGGGAAAAATTGCTCCTCTGTTTGTGAAAAAGGGTGATACAGAGAAGTTTGCAGATAGAGATATCTCAATGATACATATGATACCTGATTTTATGGTGGTGATTATACCACTCCTTGGTGGAGTAATTTTATTGATTCTTGATTTTTCGATTGTAATCCTTTTCCTAATGATCATACTTGCCGTATTGTTCTTCGGTGGAACTGCATTTATTAGAGGAACCTTTGCTTGTAAATACTGCAAACAGAAGTATATTGGATGTCCTGCATATACCATATTCAATAAGAAAAAGCAAAAATAAAGAAAACAAGGATAACTCAAATCTAAAAACTCTTTTATCTCTCAGGAGGCTTCAAAATATGATATTTATCAACATCCTAATCAGCAAGTAATAATGTTACAAAATATGATATTTTGTTTAAATTCAATATATCATTTTTTGTTCAAATTGATTATTTTTTATATATTTTAGTCGATATTGATCAATTATTTAATAAATATTATTTAATAATGGAATGAATATTTATTTAATTGTAAGAAAAATATTTATTTATAAAGAGGGAAAATGATAATGCTAAAAAAAATTTTAATAATACTGATTGGAAGTATTTTTATAACAAGTGGAATTGGGGTGTTTGGGTTATCAAATAATATAGATCATGATTTAACTTTAAATGATTCTTTTGATATGGTGATAATCTCACCATCGCTTTTTTCAAATCAAATTCAACGTTTAATTGATCATAAAAATAATGTTGGCGTTGATACATTTTTAAAAACAACTGAGGATATATATAGGGAATACAGTGGGAGAGATGATGCTGAGAAAATAAAATATTTCATTAAGGATTCAATAGAAAAATATGATGTTGAATATGTATTATTATTTGGGGGTAAAAAAATTTTAAGTTTCAAATGGAATCTCCCTGCAAGATATTCAAATCTAGATGATGGTTTTGGGCATGAGATTTTTTTAAGCGATCTTTATTTCTCTGATATCTATAAGGAAAACGGTGATTTTGATGATTGGGATTCAAATGGTAACGGAATATTTGCAGAGTGGGGTTTTAATGGGGACGACCTTGATTTAAACCCCGATGTAGCTGTTGGTAGACTTCCATGTAGAACAAAAAATGAAGTTGAAAATGTTATTGACAAGATTATTAATTATGAAAATAATGCCTTTGGTGATACTTGGTTTAAAAAAGTTGTAGCTGTAGGGGGAGATACCTTTCCAGATTATGAAGGATATGAAGGAGAGTTTACTTGTGATACTGCGTTAAGTTATATGGGTGATTTTGATATTATTAAATTATATACTTCCACAGGTGATTTAGTTGGGCCAGAGGATATAATAGATGAATTAAATCAAGGCTGTGGCTTTTTTATGACTCGTGGTAGAGGAGGAACAGATAGAATCAGAATGGTTATGCCTGAGGGATCTGAATTCGTTGCCTTTAATATTGATTATATATCTGATTTATCTAATGAAGGCATGTATCCTGTATGCATCCTTGGTGAATGCATTCATGGTAGATTTGATGTTGGAATTATTAATATATTTAAATTGATCAAGGGTGATCCTGAATATAATCAATATGATTGTATTCCAGAATGCATAGCTTGGAGATTAATTAGAGAGAAAAACACTGGCGCTATAGCTTGTATAACAAATACAAATATTTGTTTCGGTGCTATTGGAGATAATGATGATAATGGAGTACTAGATGATGCTGAAATGTATGGTGGATTTCTTGCTGTTGAGTTTTTTAGATTATATGGAGAAAATGAATTGAGATTTCTTGGAGACATTTTTAAAAAATCTGTTTTAAATTATAATGATATATTTCCTGTTAATTCTAATAAGATTCATAGTAAAAGTGTTCAGGAATATATTTTAATGGGTGATCCAAGTCTAAAAATTGGAGGATATCCTTAGTTTTTTGTCTTTATTTTCCTCATTATTAGTATTAATTTAAATATTAGTTTATTCTTTAAAAATTTTTTAAATATTTAATATCATTTATGTGGTGTAATTATCACCTTAATTGATTTTTCAGCGTTACTAACTAATTTAAATCCCTTTTGAGTCTCAGATAATGGTAGCCTATGAGATATTAAATCATCAACAATTATTTTCTTATTTTTTATTAAATAAATCGCCTCTTCGATATCTTTAGGTGCACCTGCATAAGTTGAAACCATTTTAACCTCCTTATTCCAAAGATCGAATAAAGGAAATGGTATTTCAATGCCTGGCTCAGTTGGCGCAAAAAACATAATTGTACCGCCCTGATTAACAGAATTTAAAGACTGTTTAACAGCAGGAACAGCACCGGCACATAGAAAAACAAAATCTGCCAGATTACCATCATTTAATTTTTTAAATTCTTTAACGACATCTTGCTTGGCGTTTATTACATAATCAGATCCAGTTTTTTTTGAAATTCTTAATCGATAATCGTTTAAATCAGTTGAAATTATTTTTTCTGCACCCAAAAACCTTGCAAGTTTAACATGTAATAAACCAGCTATACCACTACCAATAACTAAAACATTTTTTTTAGCCTTCATTTCAGCTAAACGCATGCTTCTAACAACACATGCCAAAGGCTCAATAAAAACACTTTCATCATAAGTTATTTTTTCTTTTAATTTAAAAACGCCTGCCTCTACATTTATTTTTGGAATTCTAATATACTCAGCAAAACCACCAGGATAAAAATTTGTAGAATGAAGAGTATTACAAAGAGTATGTTTATCCTCAAGACAATAACTACATTTATTACAGGGAACATGATGAGAGACAAATACTCTATCACCTAAGGAAAAATTATTTACATTACTACCAATTTCAACAATTTCACCACCTATCTCATGACCCAATACAAGTGGAGCTTTTTTAATACGATACCATTCCATAACATCACTACCGCAAATACCGCTTGCATGAACCTTAACTAAAACCTCATCATCATTAATATCAGGAACAGGCATATCCTCAATTCGAACATCATTATTGTTATAGTACATTGCAACTTTCATAAGTTTCATTTTATTAACACAACATTTTGTTATGAGAAAATCTTTAATATACTTTAATAAAAACAATCCAAAAAACAAAAAAAATTTGAGCTTACATCGATCTTAAACGGCTAATTCTTTCATCAATTGGAGGATGAGTAGCCCAAATTGATCCTCTTTCATTTCCAGATTTTTTAAAAGGATTTGCAATATAAAGAGGAGCAACAGTTTTAGATCCTTTAGGTTTACCGCTTGGTAGATCATTTTTAATTTTTTCAAGTGCCTTTGCAAGACCCTCAGGATTCCTAGATAAATAAGCCCCATTTGAATCAGCAAGGTATTCTCTACGTCTTGATATCATCAAATAAGTCAGTCTTGAAAAAATTGGTGCTAAGATAATAAAAATAATAGCAATAACTAATAGAATTGCATTACCATCATTTCGTCTCCCTCTACCAGCGCCACCCCATAATAAGGAATAAAATAATATTTCAGATATTAATGCTATCGTACCAACAACTGCAATTGTTACTGTCGCAATTAGAATATCATGATTCTTAATATGACTCATTTCATGTGCAATAACCCCCTCCAACTCTTCAGGTTTTAACTTATGTAGAGCACCTGTTGTTACACAAATAACAGAATTCTCAGGTTTTTTGCCAGTAGCAAAAGCATTAATATTTTCTGAATCTTGAACATAAACTTTTGGCATAGGGAGTCCAGAAGCGATTGACATTTCCTCAACTTTATATATCAAAATTTTTTCTTCACGATTATTAGGATTAGCAGGCCGTGCTTTCGCTGCTGATAAAACAGTTTTTATTGAAAAAGAATATGTTACAGCAACATAAGCAATAGCAATAGGAATTCCAAATGCTAATGCAATAAATATATTTTGAAAAAAAATGTAACCAAAGGCAAAAACAACTCCAATAAATATTAAAGCCATGAAAGTACAAATTAAAATCGTTAATTGTTTATTTCTACGTATTTGATCTTCAACAAGTACTTTTTTGCCCATGGTATCAAAATTTTAAAATATTTAAAAAGCTACTTTGGGTAATTCCTTTGATGCTTCAGGAACCTTTAGCATTTCTTTTGTTTTCCTGTTCATTCTTTTTGCAAACCAAAGCCCAGGGAAAGTTTCAATTATATTATTATATGATAAAACTGAATCATTATAATGCTGCCTTGAATATGCGATTTTATTTTCAGTATTTGTAAGTTCATCTTGTAAACTTAAAAAATTCTGATTAGCCTTTAGATCGGGATAATTCTCTGAAACTGCGAATAGTGATTTTAATGCTCCGGTAAGCATGTTATCAGCATTAATATTTTCTTGAGGGGTTTTAGCATTCATAAGTGAAGACCTTGCTTTTGTAACATTTTCAAGAACCTCTCTTTCATGTTTCATATATCCTTTAACAGTCTCCATTAGATTAGGGATTAAATCTGCCCGTCTTTTTAATTGTACATCAATTTGTGCCCATGAGTTATCAATACGGTTTTCCGTTCTTATGATTCTATTGTAGAATCCCCAATAGATTATAGCAAAGAATGCTATTATTATGAGTATTACTATTCCTATTATCCATATTAAATCCATTTTAATCTCACCTACCTTTTTTTTGTTCAGTTAATATGATGTTTTATTTAAACTTATTGAGTTTAATATTCAATCCATTATGAATTTTATTTATTATTTTTAAATATTTCAAATGCTTCATCTGGCGTTGCATTTTTATGAACTATTGCATTTGCTGCTTTAATCATTCCAACTGGATTTGAACTCTGAAAAATATTCCTCCCCATATCAACTCCGATAGCGCCATCCTGTAAAGCATTATATGCCATCTGAAGAGCCTCTCTTTCAGGTATTTTCTTACCACCCGCAATTACAATTGGAACAGGGCAGGTTTCAACTACTTTATCAAAATCCTTACAATAATAAGTTTTAACAATACTCGCCCCAAGTTCAGCAGCCATTCTTGATGCAAGCGATAAATACTTAGCATCTTTTCCCAAACCACGTCCAACAGCAGTTACAGCAAGAACAGGAATCCCATATCGATTAGCTTCATCAATTATTTTAGTAAAACTCAGAATAGTATCCCTCTCAAAAGGTTGACCAACCAGAATTGAAAAAGCAACAGCTGAAACATTTAACCTAATAGCATCCTCCATCGAAACAATAATGCCTTCATGTAATAAATTATCTTTATTCAAAATACTAGTACCGCCAGATACTCTTAAACAAATTGGAATATCAATTTCAGGTGAAACATAATTTCTTAAACCGCCACGAGTAGGCATTAGAACATCAGCATAAGGCAGTAAAGGTTTAATCATCTCACTTAGGTTCTCAAGACCAGTCGTTGGACCCATAAAATAGCCATGATCAACAGCCAACATAACAGTATGTCCATCCTTTGGATTAATAATTTTTGATAATCTATTTTTCATTCCCCAATCCATAAATAAATCGCCTCTAATTTCAAGTAAATAAAAGAATGTTATATAAATTATTTCAAATCATATTGGTAAATCTTTTATTTGATGGATCTATATCAGAAATATATTTGGGGAATTTATATGTTAGATATTAATGATTTAAAACCGAAACTTTTATGGCAACACTTTGATGAAATAAGAAAAATACCACACTGTTCAAAACATGAAGAAAAAATTAGAGATTACATTATTAATTTTTCAAAAAATCAAAAATTAAAATATAAGCAAGATAAAACTGGTAACATTGTAATCTATAAACCTGCAAGTCCAGGATTTGAAAATAAACCAACTATAATACTTCAAGGACATATGGACATGGTCTGTGAAAAAAATAATGATATTCAACATGATTTTTCAAAAGATCCGATAAAAATTAAAATTGAAAAAGATATTTTAACTGCAGAAGGTACAACACTTGGCGCAGATAATGGAATTGGTGTTGCAACTAGTTTAGCATTATTAGAAGAAAATAATCTAAATCTAGGTTCAATTGAAGCCTTATTTACAGTAGATGAAGAAACAGGCCTAACGGGAGCATTTGCATTAGAAAATGATATGCTAACCGGAAAAAAAATGTTAAACTTAGATAGCGAAGATTTTGGTGTAATAACTGTTGGTTGCGCAGGTGGAGGAGATTCGCAGGTCGAATTAGAAATCAAAACAAAAAATATACCTGATGATTTTGAAAGTCTATTGATTAAAATATTTGGACTTAGAGGAGGTCATTCAGGTGTTGATGCACATGAACAAAGAGGAAATGCAATAAAAATACTAGCTCGTTTACTATGGAATATTTCAAATAAATATAAAATCTTTGTAATAGACATTAAAGGTGGAGATAAACATAACGCAATCCCTAGAGAAGCAAATGCAAAAATAGCAATCAGAAAAATTGATAAAGAAAAAATAATCAAAGAATTGAAATCTCTTCAAGAAAATATACTTGAAGAAATAAAACCAATTGATCCAAATATGAAAATTAGTATTGAAAAAATTGAGAATACGAAATCAATTCTAGATGAAAAATCAACAGATTCTCTAATAAATCTACTACAAAGCTTACCTCATGGAGTTGATAAAATGAGTTACGATATAGAGGGACTTGTAGAAACATCAACTAATCTTGCTACAGTATCAATAAAAAATAATTCAGCATCGATAGGATTAAGTTCAAGGAGTTCAATAGCATCAGCTCTTCAAGATCTAAGAGACAAGATACATGCTATATCATCACTTGCAGGAGCAAAAGTTACTGAAGAAGAACCATACCCTGGATGGAAACCCAATCTTAACTCTGATTTACTTAAATTATCTAAAAAAATATTTCAAGATATGTATAAAAAAGAGCCAGTTGTTGAAGCAATTCATGCAGGTTTAGAATGTGGTATAATTGGAGAAAAATTTCCAGGAATGGATATGATATCTATCGGACCAACTATCAAGTATCCTCATTCACCTGAAGAACAAATACATATTAGTACTGTTGATAAATTCTATCAATATGTAATAGAGATTATGAAAAATATTTAATGATCAACATTATCTTTTTTCTTTTTTTTATTTAGTTTTATATTTTAATTAAAGAAAAAAAGAGGGGATTTTATGGGTATCCGCCCATTTTTAGACTTGGATCTCCAAGAAGAACCCATTGTTGAACTGTTTTTTCATCAATGATATCCCAACCTAAATCAGGATACCACCAACTCTCTGGTAAAGTGAATTCTCTGAATTGGCTAATATATTTTGTTTGTGTTTGTAAATAATTATCACCAAGGATATCATAACCATTTTCACCATATTGGCGGAAGAATTCAGATGATATCCATCCATCACCCGCACCTACTGTGCAGAATTCACCTTCCCAACCCCATCCTGTTCCAGTATTTCCAATTGTAGCTATTGATCCAGTTTCAGGCATTTTTACCATATACCAACTCCAACATTCTGCAACAACATCACCATAAGTATGCATATTATTATATATCCCAAAATAGTAAAGAATATATTCTAGTGCAGTTGGAACCATCGAAACAGTAAATTGTGAATTATAACATCCGCCTACAATTGTTACTGGAAGTTTTTCATTATTTGTTAATTCTTCCATTGGATATAATGGCTGTTCAAAAAAGATGAATGGAAAAGCCGGATAAACTCTAAGTTGTGAAACAGTAAGTCCAGTTAATTGAGAATTTGCTCTATTACCAGGTATACCTGGTGTATGATCTCCCCAGAAGTTGGGGCTTCCATGACCTGAGAAAAATGCAAATCCATAACCTTCACTAAATGCATTCATAACATCTTGTTGATTAGTATATTTACCATTTGATGTCCATACTATTTCCTTTTCAAAATTATCAGGCATATAATATAATGCACCGCCTCTACCATTAACAGCCTCATCTCCAGTACACCATTCACCTTCATAATATGTTTTAGTATTATTCCTCCAATCTGAAAATATTATTTCTTCATTATCATTTTCTATCCATACATGAATATTAGTTATATTTCCATATGGTTTAGGATCATATGATTTACCACGAATAGTAAGAAAACCATCTACGTAGCTTATATTTGCCCACCATTTTAGATCATAACAATATGCTTCACCACTACGTGGAGTATATGTATAATCTGTGTTTCCAAGTATATTACCCTCAGATATTGAAACAATCTCTGAAATAGGTGGAGCGGGATAACCATCTGCAAGAGCAGGATTTAGATGATCATCATGATTAAATGTAATTTCTGATTCCAAAGTACTGTCTTTAACAATGTTTATTGTATCAATTGGTCCAACATCATTTGATGGATTAAAACTTTGAGCATGTATAGAATATTCTCCATCTGGAATTTCATTTGTATTCCATATTATGTTTAAATCATCTTGATCAAGGAAACCATCACCAGAGATAGCAACTATACTTTCAAACCAATCTGAACCATAAGTTGTTGTTTCATATTTTATTATTTTATTGACAACGTCATCAACCTCTTGTGCATTACGACATGCAAGACGACCAACGGCAACATCAGGGTAAAGATCAATTACATCTAATAACTCTATCTCACCAGATTGATCCTCGATCCATTCTGCGAAGATACCGTTACCATTACTATCCCAATCATCAAATTCACCACCGTTCTTATAAATATCAGCATAATAAAGATCACAAGCATAACCTGGGTCTCCAAAATCAAGATTTGAAAATCTAACTGGAAGTAACCATCCTTTTTGACCTACATTTTCGTTATCTCTTGATGGTGCATATATTTTAGATTTTAAACCACCAAGAAGAAGAACATATTTCATATCCCAGGTTTCAAGAGCATC
>JAHWGJ010000032.1 GCA_020054475.1 Thermoplasmata archaeon
AATAGAGTTAATTGAAATAAATGACACATGGACAAAACTAGATAAAGGATCAAAAGGCACAATATCAAAAATTGAAGAAAGCCAGGATCTAATTTGGGTTGATTGGGATAATGGAGAAAAATTAGCTCTCCTTGACGGAGTTGATATTTACAAAATCCTAAAGAAATAATATTAAAACAAAGTCTTCTGCTTCATCATATCTTCAATATTACCAAATTTTTCAAGTATTGGCTCAATCCGACTTTTTGTAAAATTATATTCTTCACAAAGAAATTCAAGAATTTTATCCCTGTTAGGATTTGACCATTCCAGTTTATACTCCTTAGTAATATTTGGTTTTAAAAATATATTTCTAATCTCTTTAATTTCTTCAAAACTCGGAGCATCTTCCCCTCCAAATGTTGCTATTGCATTCTCAATATTTCCAACTTTTTTAATCAAATTCAAACTTTTTTTTGGACCAAGACCCTTTACACCTGGATTAAAATCTGTTCCAATTAAAATAGCCATATCAACTAACTGCTTATGAGATATCCCTAGCTGTTTTAAATTAAAATCCAGTCTAATAAGTTCAGAATTAACCTTAGTATAAGCTTTTTTTCCAGGTAATTTCCTTCTATTTGATGAAGTTAAATTCCTAATTAAAATTGGAGAACCTACTAATAAACAATCAAAATCCTGTGAACCAACTGCATAAGCATCTCCTTTTTTCACCATATAACTTGCCTGAGCTTCTCCCTCTGAAGGAGCTTGAATAAATGGAATTCCTAAAAGTCTAAGTAATTCTTTACTTTGATTTGATATTTCTTCCGTTATTCTTGAAGTTTGCTGTGCCTTTGATTTTGCTTTATCCAGGTCTCCTTTTTCAATTGCTTCTTTCCATTCTTTTTCCGCATTTATCTTTCTTTCTTTACGCATTTGTAATGTCTGATTTTTTAAGGGATGAGGTACACCATCAAAAACATATACCGGACGTATGCGTGATTCAACCATATTACCTGTTCTATGTAAAAGACCTGAAATATGTGAGGTTATTCTACCCTTAGAATCCTTCAAAGGAGTACCATCTCTCTGTCTAATAATAGCTAAAAACTGATGAATCACATTATAAGCATCTAACACAATAACTCTATCTTTTAAATCATTAAAAGAAATTTTTTCTGTTTTTAATAAACCACCTATATTAACTCCCATCTAATCCAAATTTGATATAATTATTATAGTTAAATTTTTTCCTAATAATTGTACGATAATTTTAAAGAATAAAAATACATTCCCAAAAAATAATGACAAAAAATCTTATCTCTATGTTGGATGTAAAAGATAATATTAATGAAATAATTAAACATGGTATTGCCTTAAAAAATAAGGCAAAAAATGGGGGAAAAATAGAATTACTTAATAGAAAAACCTTAGGTATGATCTTCGAGAAATCTAGTACAAGAACAAGAGCATCATTTGAAGCCGGTATGACTAAACTAGGCGGTCATGCAATATTTCTAAGTAATACAGACATCCAACTTGGCAGAGGAGAAACTATTGAAGATACGGCTATAGTATTATCAAGATATGTCGATATTATCATGTATAGATCAAAAAGCCATAAAGACATGAAAGAACTTGCTCATAATGCAACAGTTCCGGTTATAAATGGACTTGATAATAAAGAGCATCCATGTCAGGTAATAACTGATCTAATGACTATAAAGGAAAATAAAGGATCATTAAAAGGATTAAATTTTGTATATATTGGTGATGGTGGTAATAACATGTCTCACTCCTATTTACTTGGATGTGCAATGGTTGGAATGAACGTTAAAATAGTGTCACCTAAAAAATATTGGCCTGATAAATATTTTATAGATGAAGCTAAAAAATTTAATGTTAAAATTCAAATTACAGATAACATTGAAGATTCAGCTAAAAATGCTGACGTTATTGCAACTGATACTTGGATATCGATGGGAGACGAATCTGAAAAAGAGATTAGAATGAAAGATTTTAAAGGATATACAATAGATAATAAAATTATGAGTCAAGCTAAAAATGATGCAATATTCTTACATTGCCTACCAGCATATTATGGTTATGAAGTCACAAAAGAAGTAGCTCATGGACCCAATTCAGTAATTTTTGATGAAGCAGAAAATAGAATGTGGGCTCAAATGGCAATTATATTAAATCTATTAAAAATAAATTGATAATTATTAACTAAGAATTTCATGTAAAATATCATGTTTTGCAGCAAATTTAATTTCCTGCGCAATTCTTCTACCAGTTGATAGATTATTTTGAATATACTCAGAATAGGGTGATCCTGAAGCATATGGATTAGTACCCGCAACAATACGAGCGGAAATTTCAAAAACTTTAAAATCAAGAGTTTCTGTAACTACAGTTTCAAGACAAAATGACCCTATTATTCCACCAAATAATTTTAAAGATTTTTCAACAACTCTTTCACCCATCGAAAAAACTTTAGGTAGAAGTGATTCTCTAATTACAATTGGAATATTACCTGTAACAACAAATGTTGGATGAATACCTATTTCCTCAAGTTCTTGAATAGATCCTAATCTTTGAACTTCATCGATAGTAGTTTCATCTCGACGATCCATTGATAGAAGCTGCAAACTACCTTTACTTAATTTATAGGCATTTTCCCGAATAGGGGAATAGAAATAATGTAAATAATATCTAGTACCCAAAACAAATTCTTGAATTGTAAATGATTTATTTTTATCAATACGCTGCTTAAATTCTTCATAAGTTTTAGCAATAAAAAAGCCTTTACCGCCTTTTGCCCCATGATATTTAACAATAACAGGGATATCAATATCTTTAGGGTTTTTAATTTCCATTGGCATAGTAAGATTAGATCCCTCCAACCATTCCCGTTCTTTATTACGATCAGATTCCCACATCAAAACATTACGATTACCAAAAGTTGGAAGCTCTAAATTTAAAAAGTTTTTTGGACCTAAATATTCAACAAAAGATCCGTGAGGAATAATTATTGAATTTTTCTCAGCAAGTTCATCCGTTAAACTAAAAATTTCTTTATAATTATCAACAATAATAAATTCATCAGGTTTTGCAAGAGGGAACGCATCATAAAACTTTCTTTTCTCACCAACCGCTATACCAATAGTATTAAACCCCTCTTTTTTAGCACCATTAAAAATCTGAAGACTTGAATGTGAACAAACAGTTGCAATTGTTAGATTATTTTTATCATAATTTGCAAGTATGTCCTTAATATCAAATTTACTCATATATGACAACCTTGCAATAATATAATCAATAAGGTTATTTTATTAATTTCGATTCAATCAATGATATTTAATTTTATTAATTAATATATAAATAACAAATATTTATGATAACACTTGTACAACAACCTTTTATTAATATAATCACCAAAATAATCCAATGATAAATATGATAATAGTGGGACAGGTATCAAGTAAAGAAGAAGCTAATGAAATAAATTTCATAGCAAAACTATTTGCAGTTGGACAAAGAGCAAGATATCTAGCAAAACAAAATGATAATAACAATTAGAAAAAAAATTTAAACTGTCCTTTTCTTTTTTTTATTTAAAAAAAAATGATGAATGAGAGATAAAAATTTTAAGTTATTTTTTTCAAAAAAAAATTAATTCAAGAAAGGAAAAATGTATAAACAATAACATAATAGTATGCAAAAACCAAAAAAAATTCTTGGATGGAAAAAATGACAGATATATATAATTATGAAAAGAAACAAGACGAACAAACAATGATTAATGCAGATATGGGAAAAAGAAAAAAAGAACAATATATAGAAAACCTTAGAGAAGGGGACGTCATAAATGATATTTTTGCAGTAAATATAAAAAACCCTCCAAGAGGATATAGAAAGGGCACAATGTTTGGCTTTGTAGTTTCAGATAAAACAGGTAGAATAAATGTAAAATATTGGGGGGGGGAAAATAAAGAACGTATAAAGAGACTTTATGATAGCTTTAAAATTGGAGATGTTGTTCAATTAAGACTCGGAAACGTAGAAATATATCAGGATAAACCTCAAATTTCAATTAATGAAACAACAGGTGGAATTAGAAGGTGCAATCCTAAAGAATATGATAAAAGTGATTTTGTACCAGCATTAAGTAAAGATCAGATAAAAAAACTACTTACAGAAATTAAAGAACATATAGACGAAATTGATAATATTCAATTGAAAAATCTACTTAATCAGTTTTTTAATGACCCTAAATTTGTAAAAGATTATTCTCACTCACCATCCGCTATGACACACCACCATAATTATATTGGTGGAAATATGGAACATGCAATAGGTGTAATAAGATTATGTGATACAATATGTAAAACCTATAAAGGGATCAATAGGGATCTTTTAATTACTGGTGCAATTCTTCATGATGTTGGAAAATTAAAAGAATATCAAATCACAGCGTCAATTGACAAGACAGGTGAAGGTAACTTTATTGGACATATAGTAATAGGTGACCGATGGATAAGAAAAAAAATATCTGAATTAAGAGACAATAAAATTGATTTTGATGAAAAACTTGAGGATTATTTATGCCATATGATTCTTAGTCATCATGGAAAATACGAGTATGGATCGCCTAAAATGCCTAAAATAATTGAAGCATGTGTGCTATTCCAAGCTGATCTTATGGATTCCCACATTAAAAATTATATCCAAAATTTTGAAGAAAATCGAAAAAACACTGATGAAGAATGGGCATTTATATGGGATTCAGATTACGGTAGTAAAAGACCAATGTATCTTGGAGAAATATAATATAGGTTGATATTAATGAAAAAAGATATTATTGACATCCTTTGCTGTCCAACATGTAAAGGAGTTTTAGAATTAAAAATCACTAAAGAGATAAATGATGATATAATAGAAGGGATTTTTACATGTAAAAAATGTAAATGTAAATATGAAATTGAAGAAGGGATTCCTAATCTTCTACCTAAATAATTAAAAAAAATTTTTCATAAAAAATTCTATATCTTTTATTAAATTATTTGTCTGATCCAATTCTTTAATATATTTTTTAAATCTATTTGCCCTCTTATCTAAAATTACTGCAATTCCTTTGTCATTTTCATCTCTAATGAGTCTCCCAATTGATTGTAATAATTTTCTAGCAGTTGGAGCTTCAACGGTATACTCCCAACCTTTTCTAAATTTTAATTCATAATATTTCTGAAGACCTCTTTGTTTGGCTGTTGGTTTCGGATAAGGAATCCCAACAATTAAAACAATTTCTAATTGCTCTGCAGGAAAATCCATCCCTTCGCTAATTCTACCACCCATAACTGAAAATAATGTTGCACATTTACCGTCTTCCAATCCTGATGATTTGAAATCATTTACAATTTCCATTAATGCAGATTGTGACATTTTTTGTTCTTCAAAATAGAAATATCTGTCCATATCTTTAAAGTTAAAATCTCTTTTAAAATTTGACAGATAATTGAAGCTTGGGAAAAAAACCATAGTATTTTTTGGAAAATTATTACATATTTTTGAAATATAAAATTTCATTCTTTCTATTATTTCTTTATCTTTTAAAATCTCATCATATTTAGTTGTCACATCGTTAACATACAATATTTTTCTATTTGTATGCGAAAATGGAGAAGGATACGCAACCAATTCTGAATCTTTTGGAAGCCCCATTGAATCGCGATATTCTTCTAAAGGTTCTAGAGTTCCTGACATATGTATTGTAGAATAGAATTTTTTTATAATGTAATTCACAATTGAAGGATCTAGGCAATATGCTTCAATTCTTGGATTCTTTCCCTCTGAAGAATCAACAATTAATTTTACATATTTATTATCCTCTAAATTATTCCAAAATTCAAGGAAAACCCCTAGTTTATGAATAAATGATCTAGGTAATTTCCCTTTCTTCTGTTTATACTCCTGAATTTTTTCACCATAAGCTATCAAATCACTGATTATATCATGCAATTTTTTACTTGTTGTTTTTAATCTAGATAGGATTTCTATTTCAAACTCGTTTGTTGGAATGAAGGCATCTTCCCTATTTGGAGTGTTTTTGATGATACCATTTTCAAATATATTATAAACATAGGTGTCTCTCAAATCTCGTATAATATCGATTATTATTTTACAAAAATCAGATACTGTTAAATTATCTTTAATTAATGTTGGATTACCATATTTATCAGATTCAATAATACAATTTTGTAACATCCACACACTCAATTGTAAAGAAAATAAATCCCTAATATAATCTGGTAGATTATGCGCCTCATCAACGATTAAAATAACATCTTTTTCATTAACTGATAACCAATCAAAAAGCATATTTCTAATCACATTTTCGAAAACATAAACATATGGTACAACAACAATTGATGCATCTTTAATAAGTAATTTATTCAATTCATACGGGCAAATCTGAAGTTTCTCACAATGTTCAATTGTTTCCTCAGCGGTGGGTAATGAATTTTTTATCCAGTCTAAAGTATTATCAACCTTATTAGTATCTTCAATAAACCTCCTATAATAAATACAGCCATCATGCTTGTTATTTGATCTAACCCTCTTTTTTTCATTAGAACATAGTCTCGATAACTCATCTGCGGTTCCTCTTGCATAATCAGGATTATTTCTCGCTAAAATGCACATATTTGCTCTTCCTTGAATACCTAAACCAAAAATAGTATCCTGGTTTTTTTCCATCCTTGATCTAATTTGTCTCAATTCTAAAATGACCTGTCTTTGCTGTGCATTTGTCCTTGTTGTATAAATTATTTTTTTATTGTTTTTCAAGGCAAATGATAGAGTAGAAGCAAGTGTACAAATTGTTTTTCCAGAGCCTGTACCTGATTCGAAAATAAAATCATCTTCAGATTGTAAATTTTTTGTTATAGTATCCATTATTGCTCTTTGATTTTTTCTAGTTTTATAAGGAAATAAATCCATGATAGCCCAATGGGTATAGCGAATATAGTATTAATTCAAAGAGTTGTTGGAGGGGGTGTTTAAAGTATAAAAAAAAATTGGTGGATAAAATTTTATTGTTGGATATATTATTAGATTTGAATGATACGAAATCCATTCGATGAAATAAAAGAAAATTTATCAAAAAAAATTCCATCTAAATTGATTGATAAAATTCCAAAAAAATGGGAAAAAATTGGAAATGTTTTGATTTTAAATTTGCCGGATGAACTTAATGAGTATAATAGAGAAATTTCAGCAATATATTCGAAGATTCTCAAATGTAAGAGTGTTCTTAAGGTCATTGGGGGAATTGATGGAGTATATAGAAAACCTAAAGTAAAATTAATATATGGATCAAGAAACACTGAAACCATTCATTTTGAAAATGGCATAAAATATAAACTTGATCCAAGAAAAATAATGTTTTCATCTGGAAATATGCATGAAAGATTAAGAATGACTAATATTTCCAATCAAAATGAAATAATAGTAGATTTATTCGCAGGAATAGGATATTTCTCATTACCTATTGCAGTATACAGTAAGCCAAAAAAAATTTTTTCATGTGAAATAAATCCAATTTCATATAGTTATTTATGCAAAAATATTGTCTTAAATCATATTACATCAATAATTGAACCCTTATTAGGAGATAATAAAAAAACTTCTCCAGTAAATATTGCTAACAGAGTTCTGCTAGGATATTTTCGAGAAACCAAAAATTATCTTCCAACAGCATTCAACTGTCTAAAAAATAAATCAGGAGTAATTCATTATCATGATATCTTTCCGAATGAAAAAGTACCAGATTATCCCTTAAAAATCATTAAAGATATTGCAAAAAAACATAACATAGAAATCAAGTGTCTAAAATATATAAATGTTAAATCATATGCACCAGGCGTCAGTCACTATGTTTTTGATATTCAAGTTGGTGAAAAATGAATAAAACAATTCGACTGATTATTTATCATGCAAACGAAGATGACCCAAAAAAATGTAGCGCAAAGAAAATGAATAAATTTAATTTCGCAAATTTAACTAGCAATATTAAAAAAATTCCAAAAAATACCATACTTTTAAATCCATTTGCTGAAAAAAGTTTATCACAAGAAGATGCTTTAATTGCAGAAAAAAATGGAATAGTAGCTATAGATTGCTCATGGAAAAATGCTGAGAATAGTTTTGAATATTTAGATAAAAGAAATTATTCAAGAGCACTCCCCTATCTTATAGCAGTAAATCCAATAAATTATGGAAAAATATTAAAACTAACCACTTTAGAAGCTTTCGCAGCTGCATTATACATATTAGATGATGTTGATAGGGCAAAAAAAATATTAAATATATATAAATGGGGACCACAATTTATAGAATTAAATAAAGAACCCCTTGAAGACTATAGAAAAGCAAAAAATAGTAGAGAAATAATTGAATATATGAATCAGTATTTCTAAAATTATAAAAAAAGAAGTAAGTTAATTAAGAAAAAATATTGTGAAATTTACATTATTAATAAAATTAATTGGAGTGACATATTATGGAAAATAATCTTGAAAAATTTTTTCAACCTAAAAGCATAGCTGTTGTCGGAGCTTCAAATGATTCAACAAAAATTGGAAATGCAACCTTAAAAAATATATTAATTTCTGATTATGAATGTAATCTATATCCCGTGAACCTAAATGAAAAGACAATTCTTGGATTAAAATGCTATAAAAAAATTTCAGATATTCCCGAAAAAATTGATTTAGTATTAATTTCAATACCCGCAAAATTTGTTCCAAAAATAGTTGAAGAATGTGTTCAAAAAAAAGTTGAAAACGTCATAATTATATCATCTGGTTTTAGTGAAATTGGAAATAATGAACTTGAAGAAAAAATTAAAACAATTATATCAAAATCAAAAATTAGGATTCTAGGCCCAAATACAATGGGATACAAAAACGCATCTGATAATCTAGATGCATCCTTCGTTTTTGGAGTTCCAAGAAAAGGAAATCTAGCCCTAATAAGCCAAAGTGGTGCATTGGGTATTGGAATGATATATTTAGCAAATAATGAATTTGTTGGAGTATCAAAAATAATTGGAGTAGGTAATAAACTTGATATCGATGATGACGACTTAATCAATTATTTCAGTCAAGATCCTGAAACAAAAGTAATTGGTTTATACATCGAAGGAATAAAAGATGGCGTAGGATTCATGAATAGTATCAAACAATGCAACAAACCTATATTAATTGTTAAAGCAGGAAAAAGTAGCGCTGGGGCAAGAGCTACGGCATCTCATACAGGATCAATGGCAGGAAGCGATAAAATATACTCCGCAGCAATAAAACAAGCTGGAGGAATAAGATGTAGAGATATAGTAGAACTCTTTGATATGGCTCGTGCTCTAGCCGGTCAACCCCCTGCAAAAGGAAATAGAATTGGAATAATAACAAATGGAGGGGGATTAGGAATATTACTTACAGACGCATGTGAAGCAAATGGGTTAACTATACCTAAATTATCATCTATAACCTATAAAAAAATCGACAAAATATTACCAGATCTTGTTAAACCGAATAACCCAGTTGATTTAGTAGCAGATGCAGGATTCTATAGATATGAAGTATGCACAAAAGCATTATTAGAAGATCCAAAAATAGATGGAATAATTGTTGCATCAGTTCATGGCGGGTATGCTCGCCCCAGAGAATTTACAGGTGCAATACTTAAAATGATAAGAGAAAGAAAACTACATGAGGAATATAAAAAACCCATTCTTGGAACATGGGTTGGGGGTAAAGAATTTGAGGATCTGGTATTTGATTTAAAAACTGCAGGAGTACCAATTTATCCATCATCATGGAGAACAGCAAGAGCCATGATGGGGTTATATATTGAAGGAAAAAGAATTAAAAGAGAAAACAAAAAATAAAAGTTATCAATCTAACCATTCAACACCAAGAATCTTCTCCCAATCAGGAGGTTTTCCCTCCCACTTCTCTGCAGTTTCTTTTGGTACACATTTTTTACATACACCTATTATTTTAAAATGACAGGATTGGCAGACAGATTTTCCACATTTTAAACAAATAGTTTTTGCAGGTTTTTCACCACAAATACTACAAGGACCTGTAGGTTTATTTTCTAATTCTTCTTTAGAATTTTTTGATGATTTGATATCCTTTTTCGCTTCTTTAATCCATCTATATAATTCATTATTCATTGACGAATCTTCAATATTATTCATATCCAACCTACTTTAAATAAATCAAAATTATTTCCAGTATAAATACTTTATTTTCATCGATTGCTATTCTTAGATCTTTTATGTATATAATTTGAAAAGAGATGAATAAAAGGTGTAAAAATTAATAAAATAATAATATGATTCAAAGTGAAACTAATTAAAAACCAATTTTCTTCAGTCAAATTGAAAAAATGTAAAAAACTGCTAATAATAAAACTAAAAAATAAAACACCTAGAATAAAATCAATCTGATCAAATGGAATCCAATTTTCCCCTCTTTCTTTTCCTATCCGTCTTTTAAAAAAACTTTCAATTATATCGCCAATTAAAGCTCCAAAACAAAGGGAAAATAATATCGGAATCATTAAAGGAAAACCTGTAAAATCATTTATTTTAATCGGAAAATCTATATTCAATGCAAATTTAGAAATAACAGAAAAACCAAAACCCGCCGTCATACCAATAAATGTGCCAATGAATAGCCCCCTCCATGTTTTACCATCACCCAGTAATCTCTTTCCATCGCACCATTTTTTACCAAAATCAACAGGTAAACCCCCTCCTAAAAGTAATGCACTAGCATTTGCAATATACGCTGGGAGAATAAGCCAAAAGGCCTGAATAACAAACTCATAATACATTAAAAATTATGTATAATAAGATCCATTAAAACAATATTCGGAAAAAATAAAAAAAAATTATATTTTTCTGACAAGTTTCAAACCTTTATAACAGAAATTATTTGATCTTTTTACAAGACTTTTAAGAGCTAGATTTGATAACCCAAAATTTTCTGCAACCATATTACCAAATTTACCATCTTCACCTAAAAAATCATATATTTCCTGTTCTAATCTAGCAAATTCCACATCGTTTAAAGAAGCAATTGTAAAAATTTCACTTATTTCATTTACGGGACACGAAATATTAATATTAAATGCTGAATAGTATGATCTATATTTTTTTTGAGGTTTTCCATCAATTCCTTCATCTTGAGTGGTCCATTTTGTTTCAACAAGTTTCATTTTATCAAAATATTCTAAAGCTTTTGCACCATCTTCCCCAAATTTTTCTTGTATCTCGCTTTGGGGTTTCCAATCTGCTTGAATTTCCTTGAAAACTTCTTTTTTTGTTTTATCATCAAATGCTCTAATTATCGGTACTAAATCTGTAGAATCATTGACAACTTTTGTTCTTATCATTTTATCTGCTCTTTATAATACTAAAACATGATTTTTAATATTTAAAATTTTGCATCAAAATGGGAATAGTATAAAAAAATTAATAAGTGGACTTGTCGGGATTTGAACCCGAGGCCTCCTCCATGCCAAGGAGGCGATCTTCCGAGCTGATCTACAAGCCCAAAAACATTCAATGAATTGAGGGGAATCATATATTGACAAATAAAAGTTCCGTTCATTTTTAATTAAAGAAATAGTTGGCTGAGAAAATATAATATAAGAATTTTCTCTCATCCATTTTAAAAATGTTTTATTAATAAATATTATTAAGGTGTTTATTTTTTAATGTTAATATGAGGAAAAAAGAATTAGAAATCATTTTACAAAAAGTACCTTCATTTATTCATCCAAATCCAAATCTTGAACAATATTTAACACCTGCAAATATTGCTGCAGATATAATTTTCATTGCTCATCAATTTAAAGATATTAATAATAAGATTGTTATAGATTTAGGATGTGGAACGGGAATTTTTTCTATTGGAGCATATATTACAGGAGCTAAAAAAGTGGTCGGAATTGATATTGACAAAGATTGTATAGAAATTGCAAAAAAATATTCTAAAAAAAATAATCATAAAATTTCCTTTATTGCAATTAATGTAAGTAACTTTGATAGAAAATGTGATACAATATTAATGAATCCGCCCTTTGGAGCACAAAAAGGTAATATTAATATCGATAGAATCTTTATCAATAAAGGATTTGAAATTGCCTCAATTTTATATTCAATACACCTTACAAAAACAATTACTTTTATTGAAAAATTAATTGATATAAAAGGAGGAGAAATTACTTTTTCAAAAAAATATAATTTCCCAATTAAATGGATTTTTGAATTTCATAAAAAAAAGGTAGTTAATTATGATATTACTCTTCTTAGAATAAAAACCAATAATGATCAAATTTAACTAATTTAAAAAAAAAAGAAATTAAGATCCCTTTTTTAAATAGATTATTTTACTATTTTAAAATAATAAAAATTAAAAAATTGAGGATATAGGAGTAAACTCAAATCCCCCTATATGACGGGCAGTGCCTATAAAAAAGGTATAACTTTGCATTGATGACGATTGCCCAATGTTTATATAAATACCTCTAAATCTTAACATAAATCCAAATTGCGGACCCATATACGTTTTAATTTTAAAGGGGTTAATTGATAAAACACCAGTAGCACTTGGAAGTGGTAACATATTATTTGAATCAGAGTATAACCAAGTGGTAAAAGGCTTAACAACCGCTGTTTTACCATCTTTAAATGGATTAAAATTAGGCCCTATTCCCTGACTAACAACTAATTTACGTTTGCCAATAAAATCAAAATTAAATAAATTAGATAAAATTCTTGATAATATTGGATAATCATTAGTATTTAAATATGATTCTAAAACATTAACAGTGTTTTCATAATTTTTTTGTAATTGTAGATCTTCAAATAAATTAGATAATTTATTTTGAATATTAGCTAATTCATTCTCCGTTAATGATATTTTTTCAATATTACTAGATCCATGTAAATCTATTGTTGAATATTCAAGTATTATACCATCATTTTTATTCTCATATATTGTCTCATTTGCCATAACGGGCATTAGATAAATTATTAAAAAAAGTGTGATTATTGTTATAGATAAGCTTTTTCGAAATAAATTATTTTTCATTTTTTTCCTCCATGTTTTCTAATTTTTTATTATTATAACATCTCACCTTTATTTAAATTTTTTCTCATTAAATATATAATTATTAATAAATTAATTTTCTTATATTATTAAAATTTCTTAAAACTAACCCGAAAATATCTTACATAAATAATTACTTATTTAGAGATGGTAAATATCAATATATAATATTTTCAAAAATTATTTATCTAATTAAATCTCTTTTAAAGCTTATCCGAAAGTATAATAATATATTACTATATCTGCTTTCGATTTAAAATAAAATTAAAAAAAAAGGAAAGTGATTAATTTGGCACGTAAAAAAACAAAGAAATTCAGAGGATCTATGACTCACGGTAGAGGTAAAAAAGCCGGAAGAGGGGCAGGTTTAAGAGGCGGAAGAGGTAACGCTGGATTAAATAAACATAGATTCATGCACATGGTAAAATATATGCCTAATCACTTTTTCGGAAAAAAAGGTTTCAAAAGACCACAAAGCATTATAAAAAAAGATAAAATTATTAATGTAGGTAAACTTGAAGAAATATTCCCAAATAAAAAAGATATTGATCTTGTAAAAGAAGGTTATGATAAATTACTTGGTGGCGGAGAGATAAAAAATAGTCTGAAAATTAAAGTCCATCAAGCATCAGAAAAAGCAATTATTAAAATCAAAGAAAAAGGTGGAGAAGTAATACTTCCAAAATAATAAAAAATAATCTGGGTAGAATATGGCAGAAGGAAAAAAGAGTTATCTCTATAAGCTCAAACCAATAATTGAAAGATGGCCCGCTATAACTAAACCTGAGGGGCATGTTACCTTTAGAACAAAGATATTCTGGACTCTTCTATGTCTAATAATATATTTCATTTTAACCAACGTCATGATATATGGTTTAAAAGGAGATGTAATAGATTTATTTGCCCAATATCGATTCATAATGGCTGGTGCTTCAGGTTCAATAATGCATCTGGGAATCGGACCAATTGTTACAGCATCAATTATTCTACAACTCTTTGTTGGTGCAAAAATAATAAATTTAGACCTCACTAAAAAAGAGGATAAAGCAATTTATCAAGGAACTCAGAAGGTATTAGTAATTGTAATGATTATTGTTGAGGCAATTCCTCAGATTTTTGGATATCTGCAACCAAGTGATGCATTTTTAGGTGCAGTTGGAGGAGATATGGCATCATTTCTAATTGTCCTTCAACTTTGCATTGGAGCTTTACTAGTATTTTTCATGGATGAATTAATTTCTAAATGGGGAATTGGATCAGGTATTTCATTGTTCATTGCGGCAGGTGTATCTCAAGCAATTTTTACAGGTCTATTCAATTGGCTACCTGTACAGGGCGGTATTCTTAGTATGAGTAATCCGCCAGCCGGAACAATTCCTGGAACTTATTATTTAGCTTCACATATGACTCTTGGAGAAATAATGGGTGGTGGATATCAATCAATATTTCTTGGAGCTCCAAGTGTAGGCTATCAAAATGCTATTGTTCCATTTCTTGGAACATTATTTATATTCTTTATTGTAGTTTATGTCGAATCATCAAGAATCGAACTTCCTCTTGCGCATGGTAGAGTACGAGGTGCTCGAGGTAGATACCCAATTAGATTAATCTATGCATCAAATATACCTGTAATTTTGATGTCCGCCCTATTAGCTAATGTAAATATGTTTGCTATGTTATTATATAGATCAGAACTACCATTATTAGGTGGTCAATGGTGGATGGGAAAATATGATCTTAGTGTAAGTACACAACCAATAGCAGGAGGTGCCTGGTATCTCTCAAGTCCAGGTGGTATTAATAGCTGGCTTATTCCAATATTTGCAGGAGGCGTAGGAGGTCATGATTCCTGGCAATTTGCACTTAAAGTTATAATATATCTTTCAGTTCTAATTTTTGGATCCATACTTTTCGCGAAATTTTGGATAGAAACAACAAATATGGGAGCTGCAGATGTAGCAAAACAAATTCAGAATTCCGGTATGCAGATACCTGGTTTTAGAAGAGATCCTCGTGTATTAAAAAAAGTTTTAGAGAGATATATACCTGTTGTAACTGTTATTGGGGGTGCAGCAGTTGGTGCATTAGCCGGATTTGCCGATTTGATTGGAACAGTTGGTAATGCAAGTGGTACAGGTGTATTATTAACAGTCGGTATTATTATCAGATTATATGAAGATATTGCTAAAGAACAAGCAATGGAAATGCACCCCGTCCTAAGAGGATTTTTCGGAAACGAGTAAATAAATTATAACATTAATGGGTTTAAAATGGGAATAATAGTTGTAACTGGAATACCGGGTGTTGGCAAAACAACTGTAATGGAAAAAGCTGCAGAAGGTTTAGATATTAGATTTATCACATTTGGAACAGTTATGATTGATTTAGCAAAGGAATTAGGACTAGTTAAAGATCGAGATGAAATGAGGAAATTAACTATTGATCAACAAAAAAATTTACAGATAAAAACAGCTGAGAAAGTTAGTAAAATGAAAAACGTTATAGTAGATACACATTGTACAATTAAAACCCCAAAAGGATACATGCCAGGTCTTCCTGAATGGGTTATTAAAAAATTAAAACCAAATTCTATTATACTAGTTGAAGCTGACCCTGAGGAAATATTTAATCGTAGAATAAATGACGAGACAAGATCCAGAGATCCTGATACAATAGAAAAAATTGAAGAACATCAACATATGAATAGAGCAATAGCAATGGCTTACTCATCAGTAACTGGTGCAACTGTTAAGATTATATACAACCATGACAACTCAATAAAAGATGCGATTAAAGAGGCAAAACCCGTATTAGAGTGAGGAATAAAATGAAAAAAATGAATAATAAAGCCCAAGCTCAATCAAGTAATTTAATATTATTAATGTTATTTATGTTAATCATAATTTTCATCATGCCAACTTTTGGTCCAATTCTAGGATATTATTTTGGAATTGTCTTAGAACCAATAATTGGATTTAACGGAAATTATCCATTACTAACATTATTTTTTTCAGGTATAATAGTAGTGATTCTATCATCTTTACTTACAAATTTTTTTACAGATTGGATAAAAATGGGAGAATCACAGGAAACAACTAAAGCCTTCCAAAAGGAAATTACTAAAGCACGAAAAGAAGGAAATACAAATAGAGTAAATAAATTAATGAAAATGCAACCTGAAATTATGAAAAAACAAACTGATGCTTCAAGTGGTATGATGAAACCAATGGTATTCCTAATAATATTCATATGGCCAATATTTATGTGGTTAAGAGCATACCTTGGCGATTTACCACATTACTATTTTACAGTACCCTGGAGTAATACAGTATCATTATTCTATAAACCATTTCTAATGCAAGCATGGTTATGGTTATATCTGATATTTTCAATGGTTTTCGGACAATTAATTAGACAAGGGCTAAAAATCATAAGCTGGTCAGATTGGTGGAGAAATATAAGAGCGAAAATTAAAATTTCATAATTTAACGTCAAAGATGGTAATAATCACTATAAGTGGTACTCCTGGCAGTGGAAAGAGTACAGTAGGTCAACTTCTTAAAGAAAAGCTAAGTATGAATTATATCTATTCAGGAGAAATTTTTAGAGAAACAGCTAAAAAATATAAAATGACTCTTGAAAAATTTGGAATATACTGTGAAAAAAATGAAGACATAGATAAAGAATTAGATGAAAAACAATTAAAAATTCTAAAAAAAGGAGATGTAATTTTAGAAGGAAGATTATCAGGATGGATTGCTAAAAAAAATAATATTAAAGCATTCAAAATAATGATAAATGCAGATCTAGATATCCGGGTAAAAAGAATTATTAAAAGAGAATATGGAAGCTACAGCAAAAGATTAAAAGAAGTTTTAAAAAGAGAAAAAAGCGAAGAAAAAAGATATAAAAAATATTATAATATCGATATCAAAGACACTTCAATCTATGATTTAATTATAGATTCATCTAATAAAAATCCAAATGAGCTTATTGATATAATAATTCAAGAAATTAAAGAATAAATATTTTTTATATTATTACTATAATTCGGTAGGTATAATATGGCTAAGCAAAATCAATCACTAGTATCAATAAAAGACCGGAAAAGACTTATTAAGGTTAATATAAAAACTAACCCAAATTATGGTAAATCTCCTGATGAATTAAATGTAAATGAATTAATAAATAGTGGTATAATAAACTTGGATAAACCATCAGGTCCTACTTCACATCAAGTCGATTCATGGTTAAAAAATATTTTTAATATTGATAAGGTAGGTCATGGAGGGACATTAGACCCAAACGCAACAGGTGTTTTACCTATCGGCATGGGTAATGCTACTAAAGTTTTACATATTCTTCTAGAAACTGGGAAAGAATATGTTGGAATTATGAAATTACATAAGAAAATTGATAATGATAAAATAATTGAAGTAGTTCAGAGTTTTATTGGAGATATATATCAAATCCCCCCAGTTAGATCCGCTGTAAAAAGAATAAAAAGAATGAGAAAAATATATTATATTAATATTATTGAAATTAAAGAGAAAGAAATTTTATTTAGAGTAGGTTGTGAAGCGGGCACATACATTAGAACGTTATGCGTTGATATAGGTAAAAAACTTGGATGTGGAGCTCATCTTTTAGAATTAAGACGTACAATGGTTGGTAATTTTAAGGATGAAGATTCTGTGAATCTACACGATATTATTGATGCATATTATTTTTGGAAAGAAGAAAAAAATGAGGATGAAATTCGTAATATGATTTATCCGATAGAAAAATTATTGGAGAATACTCCAAAAATAGTTATTCGAGATTCGGCTGTTGATGCTATTTGTCATGGAGCGAAATTAGCTTTACCTGGAATTGTTGAAGTTGATACTGATATTAAAAAGGGAGATACAGTTGCTATTATATCTTTAAAAGGTGAGAGTGTAGCTATAGCAAAATCACTTATGAATACTGAGGATATTATTCAAAAAGATATTGGATTAAGCGCGAATATTAATAGAGTTTTGATGAAAAAAGGAACTTATCCCCCAATCTGGAAAAAATCTTAAATGATTTTAATATAACCTGTTTTATGCCGAGGTGGCCCAGCCCGGAACGGCGCGAGCTTGGAGAGCTCGTGGGGACTCGTCCCCTCGGGAGTTCGAATCTCTCCCTCGGCGTAACTTTAAACTTAGTCATATATTCAACAAGTTTTACTTCAAGAAAACCACTAAGATTAATATTCAATTTTTTTGCTTTATTCACGACATCATTATTAAGACGTAGAGTTACTTTTCTACCACGCATAGGACGTATGAGGTACGTCCGAAAGAGTTAAGGGGATTTCGGTTTTGGAAAGAAATAGAAATGATAAAAAAGATTGCTAAATATTTAATTGACTTAAAAAGGATAAT
>JAHWGJ010000007.1 GCA_020054475.1 Thermoplasmata archaeon
ATCCATATAACTTGAAAGACAGATTTCAGCTTCAGCGCCCCTGTAAATCACATTTTTATCAGTCACGCCAAATCACATCCACCATATCAGTCCTGAAACGCTGATCAATAACTGTATCTTTGATATCCATTCTAACTCCACTATCATACATTAAAAAACCAAGCCAAGCAATCATTGCACCATTATCTATACAAAGATCTATTGAAGGTGCAAAGAAACTTGCTCCTCTATCCTCCGCCATAGTTCTAACCATATCGCATAAACGTTTGTTACTTGCAACACCTCCACCAAGAAGTACTTCATCTTTTTCAGTATGAGCCATTGCCCTCTCAGTTACCTCAGTTATAGCTGCAAAACAGGTCTCTTGCATAGAAAAACAAATATCCTCTAAACTTAGTTTTTTATTATAATATTGCTCAGATGTTGAAAGTAACCCTGAAAAAGCGATATCCATACCTTTAATCGTATATGGCAAATCCAAATATTTTCTACCCTTTTTTGCAAGATTCTCAATTTTTGGACCACTTGGAAAATCTAAACCTACATTTCTTCCAAATTTATCAAGACAATTACCAATACCTATATCTAATGTCTCACCAAAAACACGATATTTACCCTCAGCAAAAGCAATAACCTGAGTATTAGCACCAGAGGTATACAATAAAACAGGATCCTTACAATCTCTAAATACACCGCGACCAATCTCTAAATGAGCTACACAATGATTCACACCAATAATTGGTTTATTTAAAGTTAGAGATAAAGCTCTAGCAGCAGTAGCAGCATTACGAAGGCAAGGACCGAGACCTGGCCCTTGTGAAAAAGAGACAAGATCAATATCAGAAAAATCTATCTTCGCGTTCTCTACTGATTCTTTAATCAAATCAGCAATATATTTAGCATGATGATTCGCAGCCTCACGAGGATGAATACCACCTGTCTCAGGCTTATAAGTTTTAATCTTATTAGAAAGAACATTACACAATCCACTCTTATTTCTAATAACACCTATACCTATTGAATGAGCTGTCCCCTCAATTCCAATACATATCATATTAAATTCGTGTAAATAGAATCAAATATAAAATAAATTTGGCATAAAAAAAAATAATAATATTATTTTAGATTTTTATACCAATTTTAACTTGAATATCATCAATATCCCATGTTTTAACAAGTTTACCAAGCGGTTTGTCCGAATAAATATATTTATCTGACCGTGTCTCTTCCATGATATATGCTTCCCATTTTTTTAACATATCTTGTCTATCTTTAACTACTTCAACCATAGTTGAAATATGCTGTTCAACATCTAAATCAAGTTCTTTTCTCATTGATTGAATTCTTCTTACTATCTCTCTTGCAAAACCTTCAGCTTCAAGCTCAGGCGTTAAATTAGTATCTATAAAGAGAGATATATCCTCAATTTTTGTACTAGCAATATTCTGTTTTTCACTTTCAATAATTACGAAATCATCTTTTAATAGATTTATTTCCTCATCATCAACCGGTATATTTATTGAATTCTTCTCACTTAAATCTTCGTATAATTTCTTATCATCAAGTTTTTCAATTTCCTCAACAATTCTTTTAGCTTTTTCTTTATATTTAGGACCAATATGAGAATGATTTGGTTTTAATTTTTTATCCATAAAATCAGATGAATCTCTATTAAAAGAGATTTGTTTTACATTTATCTCTTCATTAAGTAAATCAAGTAAATCTTTAATTAAATTTTCAATATCTTTAGAACATACAATTGTTGCACTATTAAGAGGTATTCTAACTTTAATTCCAACCTTTGATCTCAAGGCTCTACCTGCTTCAACAAGTTCTCTAATTCGATTCATCCCATTTTCTAACTTATCATCTATTGATTTATCATCTGATTTGAGATAATCACATAAATGAATACTTTCAGGCATATCATCTGTTTTAAGATTTAGATAAATCTCATCGGTAATAAAAGGTATAAATGGTGCTAATAACTTAGATAATCCAATAAAAACATCATACATTGTTGAATAACCAGCAAGCTTATCATCAGTTTTTTCCTCAACCCAAAGTCTTTTTCTTGATCTTCTAAGATACCAGTTACTAAAATCATCAATAAGAAAACCTTCAATTGATCTTGCAGCTTTATGCACTTCAAAAGTTTCAAAATAATTACGAACCTCATAGATTGTTTTATTAAATCTGCTTAAAATCCATTTATCTAATAACTCTCTTTTTTCAATAGGAATTATCTCATTTTTTGGATCAAAATTATCCAATGAAGCATATGTTGTAAAAAAATTATATGAATTCCAAAGAGTAAGGATAAACTTACCAAGAGTGTCTTTAACTGCTTGTTCATAAAATCGAGTAGAACTCCAAGGTGCATTTGCAGATAATAGATACCAACGAAGAGCATCAGCACCTTCATGATCAAGTATTATATCAGGATTAACATAATTGCGTTTACTTTTACTCATTTTTTGATTTTCTTTATCTAAAACTAAACCTAAAGTTAACACATTTTTATAACATGGTTTTTCAAATAAAAATGTTGAAATAGCTAAAAGAGAATAAAACCAGCCTCTTGTCTGATCAAGAGCCTCACTAATGAAATCCACAGGAAAATTCCTCTCAAATTCTTTTTTATTCTCAAAGGGATAATGCCATTGAGCAAAAAAAGCAGAACCTGAATCATACCAACAATCTATTACTTCATTTTCGCGTTTCATCAATGAATTACATTTAGAGCAATGAATTTTCAACTCATCAACGAAGGGTTTATGCAGATCATAATCATCAGAGAAATCTTCACTTAATTCTCTTAATTCCTCTACACTACCAATACATATCTGTTGCCTACATTTTTTATTCATACATGTCCAAACTGGGAGAGGCGTCCCCCAATACCTATTTCTAGATAAAGCCCAATCTTTAACATCTCTTATAAAATCCCCAAATCTACCCTGCTGTAAATGACGAGGATACCAATTAACCTTATTATTATTATCAACAAGATTTTTCTGTACTTTTGACATCCCGATAAACCAGGATTCCATTGCATAATATAACAATGGAGAATCACATCTCCAGCAAAAAGGATACTCATGAGAATATTCCTTAGTGCCTTCAAGTAACCCATTTTTTTGTAAATGTTTTATAATACTGGGGTCAGCATCCTTTACAAACTGACCTTTCCACAGTGTAACCTCATCTTTGAAAGTACCATCAAGATTAACAAGTTGAATTACAGGTAAATCATATTTCAATCCAATATTATAATCATCTTCACCAAAAGCTGGAGCTATATGAACAATACCTGTTCCATCCTCCATAGTTACAAAATCAGCACAAATAACAAACCACGCTTTTTTATCAGGTTTAGCATAATTAAATAAAGGTTCATATTCAAGATTCTCTAAATCCTTACCAGAATATCCATCAATAATATCATATTCCCGACCTTTCAATAATTCAGCAGCACGTTCTTCGGCAAGAATTATTAATTCATTATGATACTTTATCTTAATATAATTCTCCTTAGGATTTACAGCTAAAGCTACATTAGAAATAAGCGTCCAAGGGGTAGTCGTCCAAGCTAAAAAATATGAATCCTCATTCTTCAGTTTAAATTTAATATATATGGACGGTTCTTCAACATCTTTATAACCCTGAGAAATTTCATGTGCAGATAATGCAGTACCACAACGTGGACAATAAGGAACAACCTTATGACCTTTATACAATAATTTTTTATCCCAAGCCTGACGTAAAGACCACCATACAGATTCAATATAATCATTTTTTAGAGTAATATAAGGTTTATCCATCTCAAGCCAAAAACCTATACGCTTAGTCATTTCAACCCAAGCAGTCTCATATTTAAAGACACTAGTTTTACATTCCTCATTAAATTCCTTAATACCATATTTTTCTACTTCATTCTTATCATGAAGACCAAGTTTTTTTTCAACCTCAATTTCAACTGGTAAACCATGAGTATCCCAACCAGCTTTTCGAAGAATATAATAACCATTCATTGACTTATATCTTAAAATTAAATCCTTCATCACTCGCGTTAAAACATGACCTGGATGAGGCATTCCATTTGCTGTTGGAGGTCCCTCTAAAAAAACATAAGGATTTGATGCATCCCTCTGTTTAATAGATTTTTCAAAAATGTTATTATCTAACCAGAATTTCAATATCTTTTCTTCAACCTGTTTTGGATTGTATTTCTGAGGAGGCGATTTTATCATTATATTTCACCAAATAATATTAATAATCTAAATTAAACGACCCCTTAATATAAAAAGACCGTTAAAATCATTTCTATAAAGATTAATCTAATAATTTCGTATATCATCAGATTTCATAAACTCTCTTAGAAGTGAAGTTGCATAGCATCCTTTATTTAATTCAAATTTGATATTAACATAATTATCATCACTAATACTCCCCTCTTTCAGAGAATAATTCAAATTTTTAACAGACGCTAAAATCGCGCGTCTTGATCCATTAGAAGATATATAAGGAATTTCAGGGATAATAAAATCTCTATGATCAATTTTTTCCTCATCAATAACTTTATTTTCAATTTCGCCCATTTCACCTTTTGAAAAATTAGAATGACTTCCAAATAAAACACCTGTAACAAATGCATTACCCTTACTAATTTCATTATTTACTTTTTCAATATTTATTTCTGTAACAGGTATCTCTCTAACATCAATTTCATTTTTCTTTAATGGATATATGATATCGCCAATTATGGCTCTATTAATAGGAATATTTTTAGAAATCCTTTTACTAATAATTTTATTGAAAAGATATGATTGATATGCATAAATAAACATAGTCTGCAAATTTCTTGGAAGTTCTTTTAAAGCACTAATAAAATCATTTGAATCAACAACTAATTTATTTAACATACTCTTTTCAAAACCTAGATGATTTGGATATGATTTTAATGCAGAAGAAAAATCATGAGATTTTTCTAATTCATCTCTTAAATCATATGATAATTGATCTTCACCAACCATAGGATTCGCAATATATGTCATAACTGCTTTTTCAAAATCACCATTAACGATATATCGGCCAACAATATGAGTAATAGGCCTTATAGCACCAAATCTTTGAACACCATAAAAATTAGGAAAACCACCATATTTATCAATAATACTATAAATCTCATCAATATTTTTAGAATAATTTTTTTTAATGCCTCTTATATTTATATCAAATTTATTACCAATAAGATTACCAATTCTAACAGACTGATCAGATTGAAATAAATATTTTATTTCAACATCCTTAAGATTAATTTCGTTTAAATCATTATAATTAATCTTAAAAAAAGACATTAATCGTTTTGATTTTGATCTCTTATCTTTTGTACCTGCAAAAGTTATTCTTTTTCTTGAGACATGTAACCTATTTGATAATTCTTTTATCAAATGATTAGTCTCCCAATTTATTGCAGATATTTCAGCGATAGAATATCTTCCATCCAATTTCTCTTTCGGATATTTAGATATTTCTTCTACATTAAAATCTTGAGGAATTGTACGAAGCTTTCCGCCAATACCATCATTATTTGTTAAAAAAACTTCTATACCAATTTGATATTCATGATCTAGAATTTTCATCTATTTTTTACTCTTAGATTTAGGCTTACTCTTTGATTTATTAGAGATTTCTCCTGAAAAATTTTTTTCAAAATCTTTAAGCTCAGCTTCAACTTCTTTTAAAGCTTTTTTTAATAAATCAACAGGTTCACCCTTTTTTACTCTAATATATAATCTTCTCTTTTTTGAATCAGGATGATCCGCAATGTATGATGCATAATCAACATCATTATTCTGTAATAATTTTTCAGTTATAGGATTCAACATCGTCTCATTTTCATCTGTAATCTCCAGTTCAAGCTCTTTAGATGTTTTTTTGATTTTTTCTAACTTCATTTATCTTCACCCCACAAAGTTATAAATTATTTGGATCAATAATTCCAAAATCATTTGTAATTAATCTTCTCTCCTTATTACCACATTTTTCACATTCAAGAATATTATCTTTTTTAATCAAAGATTGTCTACATTTACTGCAAAATGCTTTAATGACACCAAATTGCGGATCTTTAGTTTCAAGTTGAATACTAGGTTTAACTTGAGTTACTTTTGCACGAAAGATATCCCCCAATGAAAAAACATCAGAAGGATCTTTTATATAACCCTTAGAAATTTCTGATACTCTTAAAGTGCCATTAGTATCACCAGATATTGCTCTTTTTGAACCAATAATATGTATAACATCTGCTATAATCATACTTGATCTAATCATACGTATTTCAGCTAAAACAATATCCCCCCTTTTTAAAATAACTGGAGTACTAGTCAAAGGTTTTACTTTAGCTTTTTTATGTTGACTATCTACAAAATATGTTCCAACTTGTGATGCAAGAATAATACCATCTTCTTCAAAGGTTCCCTCGCCAGAAAGTAATTCTTCAGAAGTTGATAATTTATCCCCAGGTAATACAAATTTTTTTTCGTTCATCATAAACCACAATTCAATAATTAAAGTAGAAATAGGCAATAATCTAAATGTTTTAAAGGTTGTGGTGATTATTAATATATAATGATAAACTGTTTTTAAAAAATATTATATACTATTTCCCCCAGAAACCCCTTGTCCTTGCATAATTTAATTCTGCTTTAAGAATATCTCTTAAAAATTTTAATTCAACTTCCTCAGATTTATCAATATCATTTTTATTATATCGCCCTAGAATCCTTGAAGCAGTATCGGGACCAATACCTCTACCAACTAAAGTAATAATAGCAATTTTACCAAAATTTAGAACAAGACTAGCGTTTTTATGAAGCCTTTTAAATCTTTTTTCTTCCTCATCAGTTCGTAATTTTTGTTTTAAAATATGTGCATTTCTACTAGCATATCTAGGTAATACAGCAATTTTTATTGCACTACAATTTGAACATTTTGGCTGAGATCTAACTCTATCAACAGTAGTATTCCATTTATTATTACAATTTGTACAAACAAGTGTAATATCTTGTTTTTCTAATCTCGTTTTTAAGGCCATTAAAATCGATCTATCCGCATAATGAGGCACCATTAATCCCCTTATTCCTTCAATACCAGATAGAGCGATTGGAGAAAGCCTTTGAACAACAATTTTGATATCTCCCTTTTGTATTTCACTAAAAATTTTTTCAGTATTTGATATATCCATCCTATCCCAAATTATTTTATCTATTGCTTCATCAAAAATTAAACTATTATCAAAAATATTAAACAATTTCTTAACTCCAACATGTCTATAATCAAAATCCTTTCTTAAAGATCCAAATTTCCTTGCAGTATGAATTAAATGCCATCTAATATAGTTAGAATTTCTTAAAATTGTATTTAATAAATACCATATTGATTCAGGCTTGGTATTAAATAAAATATCCCTTATTTTCTCCGGCGAAATATTTTGAGGTAACTCAAGATTTATTCTATAAGCATCACTATTTATGCCAACACTCTCACCAATAGACTGAGCAATAATTGCAGAAATAATTCTACCTAACGTCTCATTAACCTTTGTTCCAAAACATAGATTAATAACAATAGTTTTTTCATCCAATTCAATTGTAATAGTTTTATCATCAGGTACAATAAATCCTTTTTCTATTTGGTTTTCAATCTGTTTTTTTATCTTATTAAACGTAAATGAATTACAGGGATATTTTGATATATTTAACCCAGAACTAATAAGCCTCCTAATTTCACCTACTTCTCTAGCTATCTCAAAAGGAACAGGAATATCTTCACCCATCCATGAAGGAACATTACCTAACTCTTTCGAAGATGAAACTAATATTTCCTCCTCTTCTCTTTTAATAATAACCCATGGTCTACCATGTAAAATAAATTTAGCACCCTCAAACCCATAGTTAATTACAAAACTTTCATCTAATTTACCTATTTTCCTTCTTGAACTAATATCAACAGCCATAAATGTTTTTTCATCAGGAATCATCGAAATATTATCAAGAAAATATGTCCTTGAATTCCTCCGTTTAAAAATCAAATTTTCATCTTCAATCCAAACACTACGCTGATTTCTAAGCTGTTGAATAATTTTGTGAAATTGACTAATTTCAAGCTTATGAAAAGGATATGCTCTTCTAATTATTTCAAATATTTTATCTGATTTTATACTTCCATACTCTAATGCTATAGATATAATTTGATTGGATAAAACAGATAAAGGATTTTGCCTGACTTTAAAAACCTCTAATTCACCGGCTAATGCCCGTCTTGCAATAACTAAACTTTCAGTAAGATCCTCAGGATTACTTGAAATTATTTCACCCTTAGAAATTTTTCCAATGCTATGACCGGATCTTCCAATTCTTTGAACAATCCTTGTTACCTCTCTAGGTGAATTATATTGAATTACAAAATCAGTATTCCCAACATCAATACCCAACTCCAGTGATGAAGTACAAATTAATGCCTTAAGATCACCATTTTTAAATGATTCTTCAGATTCAATACGTGCAATTTTTGAGAGAGAACCATGATGGATACCTATTGGGATATCACCACTCCAAATATTAAATCTTGAAGCTAAAATTTCGGCTCCATCTCTAGTATTAACAAATAAAAGAGTAGAGATATGATTATTTATAATATCTCTACATCTTTTTAAAGAAGCAAATTGAATCGGCTCAATAGATAGTTTATTTGAAATCTCATAATCATCCTTTTTTATAGTAGGAAAATCTACATTTATATCAATCTTTTTTGAAGAATTAACTTCTAAAATTCTTACATCTCTAAATTTATCATTTCTTAATCCAACAAGAAAATATGCTACCTCACGAGGATTACCAACTGTCGCCGATAATCCAATTCTCTGAAAAAAAATATTATCCTCCGATGTAAGATTAAATAATCTTTCAAGTGCAACAGATAATTGTGCACCTCTTTCATCATGAGCCAACTCATGAATTTCATCAACAATAACCCATTGAACAGTCCTCAGATGCTCTCTCAACCTTTTACCAATAAATAATATCTGTAAAGTCTCAGGGGTTGTTATTAACATATCCGGAGGATTTTTTGATTGGCGTGCTCTTTCACCTTTTGAAGTATCACCATGTCGAACTGCAATATCAATTCCTAAAAAATTACCCCATTCAATAGTTCTTCTTAACATATCCCTGTTTAAAGCCCTTAAAGGAGTAATATATAATATCGAAATCCCTTTATTTTTATCAGATTTAATTTTTTCTTCATTTTGAATTAAAAAATTATTAAAAATAGGTAATATTGCTGATTCGGTTTTACCCAAACCTGTAGGTGCAATCAATAAAACATTTTCCCCATTTAATATTGGAGGTATAGCTTTAATTTGCGGATCGGTAGGTTTATCAATATTAACTGAAAGAAGTAATTCCTGAATTTTTGGATTTAATTTAGAAAAAACTGAAGACATTATTCCAAATTCAGTAATATATACTCTTTATTAAAATTAATTTAATGCACCATAAAAAATTAAACCCATTCCAAACCAGAAAATTATTAAAACATAATATCCAACATTCAAAAGACCAGTTAAAACTCCAACGCCAATCAAAATTAAAGGTAATAATATCATTAAGAAAAGCATTAAAATATTTCCAATATCCCCAGATAAATTAATTTCCATAGTATATATCTCTTTGAAATTTCTTGTTGTAAATAATCATTTGATATTTAATACTAATGGTTATTTATTAATAAAAGAAAAAATACCGAACCAGGAGATTTTTTTTATTTATGATTCCATTTCTTATTTTTAATTTTAGAATTAATCTGTTTACCTAAAATATAAGTAATTTTTTGAAATTTACCTTTTTTAATCCAATTAACACCAACAAATGCTATAAAAATTCCAGCAATTGTATCTATCAAAAGATCTTTCATAGTATCCTGAAGACCCCACTGTTCCTGAGTTTGAAATAATAAATCAGTAGACCATTCAAAAAATTCCCAAACAACACCCATTGCCATTGTAAATATAATTACAATGAACGCCATGGCATATTTATCCATATGAAGACCTTTCCAATATTTATCTAAAATATAGATTGAAACAAAAGCTAAAAAAGCAACAAGAATCGCTGAAACAAAATGAGTTAAACTATCATAATATGGTATAGTATGATATACATTTAGTACTACTCCGCCTATATGTAAAAATAAGGTAAATGCAATTAGGGTATCTAATATCCAAGGTAATGTTATATTAAAATTTTTATGTAGAATCGATGGGATAAAACTGAGAATAATTCCAATTATACATCCAAAGACACCAGTCCAATCATCCTTCCAAAAAGCAATAATCAATAAAATAAACATTATAATTTTTAAAATATGTAGCGAAAGAAAATTTGATTTCAGATATTCACTTCTTTTATTCACATAAGCATAATTCTTTTTATTAACTTATATCTTTCTCAAAATTTGAAATTATTTAATTTAAAAATTATATTTTGAAAAATTTAAAATTAGTAGAAATTATATTATATGAAGCAACATAATAATAGTTTTGAAGACATAATGAAAAAGATATTTTACCTTTTAATATTTCTAATAATTTTAGTAATCAGTATAGTAACTGTATTAAATTATGCAGGATATTTTAGTTCTGAGGAAAAAATTATAACGCCTCATGAATTTATTAATTGGAACCAATTTGATAACCAAACCTTAATCAATAATAATCAAACTATTAATTCATCAAATAATTATTCAATATTTTTTGATATAACAGAAAAATTGAAGGAACTAGATGGGATTGAAAATATAAATTATGAAATATTTATAACAAATAATTCAATGCAAAATATTATTCAATATTATAGCGATATATTAGAATTAGATGATTATTCTATTAGCAATGAATATAGTGGTATTACACCACCCGAATATTATGAATTAAATTATTATACATTTATAAAAGGATTAAATGGAGTTGTAATTTTTATTAAAACACACGAAACTCTGACGTGGGTATTTTATAGTACAGGTAATCTCTTAGAATATCAAAATATAATTAATAATCTTGAAATTTAATATATATCAGGTAATTACCTTAAATTATAATACAAAATAACTATAATCTTCAAATAAATCATTTATTGATAAAAAAAACTGATTAATAGTATTAATAAAATATTATTTAAAATTAATATTTAATTAATAATTTATCATAGGAATATTTTTTCATTATCGTTTTAAATTAACCATAAACTATTTAAACTTAAAAAACATAACAATTGTTAACTTTGAGGGTTCTAGCTTGGATATTTAACTTATATAAATACTCTTCTTCCCTTCATATTTCTCATCCAATTAGTCCCCTCAATGTACCTCCAAAATAAATTTTTAACAATAGTTAATTAATAAAAAATATATATTGGAGTTAATTCAATTTAATCAAATTTCCATGCCAGTAATGGTCTTAGTATCAATTACCTCATCAATAGTACGAATTTTATGAACAACAATATTTGCAATACTTTCAAAATCATCACCGACAATTTTAACTATTAAATCAAATTCACCAAAAATTTGGTAAATCTCAACAACATCACTCACATTTTTTAACTTATTATAAGCTTGAAGTTCACCACCAGAATGAACCTTTATCATTACAAAACCAACCGTCATATTCAAACCCTCTTCAAAATAAATGATAAATTAATACAATATAAATTTTTTTAAATTAAAAATTAATATAACCATCAAAATAGATTTTTGCCAATGTGGAAAAAAACATAAACATGAGAAATAAACCATTAAACTTATTTTTTAAAGATAAATTCATTGAATAATAAATAATCAATTATCGTTTATAATCAATTGTAAAATGTTTGGTAATAACCAACCTTATTTATTCATTCTCTATTTAAATCTAAAATTTTTCCTAAAAAGGAGCCATCTAATAAAAAAACTTCACATTTATTGATATCTATTAATTTTCCCAAAGGGCCAATTAATCCATCAACATTAGCCGCAATACCACCACAAAGGGGGTTAAAAGCAGGTAATACAACAAATTTTATTTTTTTTGATTCAGGATATCTCCGACTTAATGATTTCTTACTAATCTCGCTTTTTAACCAACAACACTCAAAATTCTTATAACCAAGACGATCTTCCAACATAATAGTAGGATGAGTATGAGCAATAATCAAATATCTACTTAACATTAATTCTGAAGAAGGCCATCTATGTCCATGAACTAAACCAATGTTCTTAAAAACAAAACCATTTGAAGGATGAATAATTACTTCAGGCGGAGCAATTTTTTTTATATTCCCATCATGATTCCCTGGAATTATATGGGTTTCACTTATTGATAATAAATTTTCGAGAAAATCAGTTACATCCTTTTTTTCTCTAAAAGTAGATAATGGAATATTATGTTTAATATCACCTAATAAAAAAATCTTTTCTGGATAATATTTTTTACATAATGAAATTATACGATCTTTCATTAAATTGGTTTGAGAATAGGCGTTTACACCTAATTCTTGTAATTGTTTTTCAATCCCGATATGTAAATCAGCAATTATCAATATTTTTTCTTTTTTTATAAATAATGCTGGATTGTTTGGAACTGGCTGTAAATCTGAGAAATTCATAATTTAAACCTTTATATACAATTCTTCATTATTTATTTAAAATATAAAGTTTTATACAATATGTTTTGGTTATTGTTATTGAAATAAATTAAATAAGCAACTAAGCTACTATTTTATTAATAATTTAATTTATATTATTCATAAAAATTTTTAATACTATAATTTTGTTTATTTTAAAATAAATATAATATTTAAAAATGTAAATAATATTGGATAGATTTAAATAAAAATTTTTCATTAACATTATTATAAGTTTAATGTAAACATATATTTATGTCCTAAAATCTAAAACAATTAATGGGGGGGCATAAAACGGAGGTAAAAAAACATGAAATTAACTAATAATAATTTTAAGAGGCTGATGATTTTAACAATAGGTGCAATTCTTTGTTTAAGTTCAGTTATTGCTGTTACAGGATCTTTAAATGAAGATACTAATACAACCTATCCTGAATTACTGCCAGTTATCCAAAAAACATTTAGAGAAAATGATGGTTCTAATAATGATGGAATTTTCTCTATGGAAATTTCTGATGCGGGTACTTGGTTAATTGGTGAACAATTTACATCTGGTGGATTCCCATGGACTCCAGGTGACACACTTGAAACAAAAAACACTCAAGGTCCATCTGGACGTGGATTATTGTATGCCTATGAGGTCACTGGGGATAGTGCATTGCTTACTGCTTCGGTAGACTGTGGTGATTACATGGTTGATTTGATGTTTCAGGGCTTAGGTCCAAACCCTAGTGTGTATACTGATAGCGATCCACGTTTTGGATCGTATGATGCATTATTTCTTGAAGAATTAAGTCAGATTACTTGGGATTCTAAGTATGCAGATTTTGCTCAAACCTGGTTTTGGGATAAGTTATCCACTGGAACATATGGGGAAACAAATGATATGGATGCACGTGATTTTGGGGATTACATTGTTGACGCTCGAAAAAGCAGTTATGATATAGCTCCGTGGGATATTGCAGGGACTGCTGTTGGCGCAGCTGTTGCTGGTGAAACATCGATTGCAGCTGATCTTATGGATTCTATCCTATATGGGTTAAACGAAATTACCACGACAAGTGGTAATTATTTTGATACTATTGGTTTGGCAGGAGCGATTTGGGCATCAGCTGTTACAGACATAGACCTTGATCCCACTGCTGGAGAGTATATTTCTGCTGATTCTACTGTTGATCTTGCAAATGCGTTAGTTACTATGACAACAGATGCAAGTCCAAAAGGAATATTATGGGACTCAGAGGCTGATTCTTCCGATTATACAAATGGAGATACACAGACAACTGCTTTTGCTCTTGCAGCATTAGCAACATTTGATTATAATATTTATTTATCTGAAATATGTGAGGGTATGACTTTTATTCAGAGTCTTCAACAAGGAGATGGTCAGTATTTAGAATATCCAACTGCGTCTCCTACAGCTTCGGGTAGTATTGAAGTACATGCTGAAGCAATCTTTGCTCTGAACACTGCGGGGAGAGTAAAAAACCTTGATACCGATGAAGTGTTCTGTTCCATTCAGGCTGCTATTGATGATAGTGATACTCTTGATAGTCATACAATTCAAGTTAGTGCTGGAACTTATCAAGAAAACGCAGCAAGTTGGTGTGATATCAATTTGGATAAAGATCTCATCTTGATTGGTGCAGGTTCGGGAAGTACTATTGTTGAATTAACTCAAGGGAAAAGTGAAGGTCTTCAGATTCTTATTGGGACCGGCACACCAAATGATATCACAATTGAGGGTATGACCTTTACCAATCAAACTGGTAGTACAAATGCTCCATTGCGTGCAGTGAGAGTTTTTTGTGCTCTTAATAGCTTGACATTACGTGATGTTGTTGTTGAGTATGCTCAGGTTAACAATGTCGAACTTAATGGTGATATTAATACGCTTACTATTGAGGGCTGTAATTTCCATCATGCTGGTTCTAATGGGTTGATGTGTCCTGCAGATATTGGTTCAGGTTCTATCACTGATTCTTATTTTGATTATAACGGACGGTTAGATGTCTGGGCATCGGGAATGCATCTTTTTGGTCAGATCTCAGATCTTGATATAATACGTTGTTCGATGAGCTATAACAAGGATGCTGGATTTAATGGCCGGCAATTGAATAATATTTATTTTGAAGATGTGACTGCAAGCAATAATACTCATGCCAGTGGCGGTGGCGGCATATGTATATCTGAGAAGGTTGGTAGTTCAACGGATATTACATTGGTCGATATAACTGCTGAGTACAATGGTAGAGACGGAATTCTAATTTGGACTTGGTATGATTATTGTAGTATTTCTGATGTTACCATAACTGGAGGCTTGTTTACAAATAACGGATGGGGTGGTATCCGTGTAACCAATTGGCCTGCTTCAGGTTCCATAGGAGGAACTATTGATGATATTGAGATTACCCAAGCCGATGTTATGAACAATCCAAATGCTGGTATTTCGTTTGACCTTGATTATGTAAGTTCTAGTGCAGTTGGATCACTTGTAAATTATAATAATATTGTTGGAAATACTAACTGGGGTGTTTTTAACTCTGGCACAGGTGTTCTTGATGCTACTTGTAACTGGTGGGGTCATAGTAGTGGACCAACTCATACGAGCAATCCTAATGGATGCTTCGGCGGCGATTCAGTCAGTGATAATGTGGATTATTCGCCTTGGCTCGATGCTTTATATCCAGGTGGAAATTGTATTGGAGGCGTATGTCAGATGCTTACTTATGTTGATGATGATTATGATTGTTTGACAACTGGTTGGAATATTGATCATTTCGCAACTATACAGGATGGTGTTGATCATGTTTGTGATGGCGGCACTGTTACTGTCTATGATGGTACATATGATCCATTTATTGTTGAAGGAAGAAATGATATAACCATACAAGCAGGTAGCAACCCAATTATAACGGGTAATCAAATCGTATGGGATATGTCATATCCAGCACAGGTTAACAATATTATCTTTGTAAATAACTCAGTAAATATCTATATAACTGGTTTTGACATTATCGGTACTAACCCTGGTGGAAGGGATTTCACTGTTTTCTATCAGTCTTCCAGTGGAACAGTTGAGGATTGTCTTATAAATCCTGATAATGTTGGTAATATGGCTGCATTAGCAGTACGAGCGATTACAAGTTCTGATCTTACTATAGATATGTGTAACCTTATGAACTATGGAAGAATTGGTATTTATGTAAAGGATGATACAATTCTTAATGTATATAATTGTGATTTACATGGAACTACTTATGATCTTAATATGGGTGATTTTGTTAATTATGGAATCGAAGTAGAAGGAATTAATACAGCTTGTACGAGTGAGATAAAATATAATTCTATATATAATCATGATTTTGATGAGATATATGGTGATCCAAGTTGGAGTTCAGCTGGAATTATTGTTGATACATGGAGATATTATGGACCAACTTATAACTGCCAGGAGAGCACAGTAACTATCGAGTGTAATGAAATAACTAATAACTATATTGGTGTAGAGATAGTACCAAATTCAAATATACATGTAAACTATAATGAAATAATGGATAATAAATATCAAGGGGCTTTAAGTAGTCCTTACTATGATGGATCTCAATATCTTTATGAAACACTAGATGCTGAGTGTAACTGGTGGGGATCACATAATGGACCATCAACAAATTATCCAAATAATGTTAGTGATTATGTTGACTATGATCCATGGCTCTATGTACTAGCTGATGCAGGAGGACCATATTCTCTAACTGGAAGCACAACAGTTGATTTTGATAGCTCAGCATCCTCAGTTGGCTCATGTGGAACAATAACATATGATTGGGACTTCGGAGATGGAACATATGGAACAGGTGAAAATCCAACACATACTTACCCATTATTTTCTGAACGAACTTATACTGCAATACTTACAATAACATTAGAGACAACATGTGGTAAGATTTATACTGATTCTGACAGCATAACAGTAGGAATTGATGCTGATCCACCACTCGTACAACTCAATTTCCCACGAGGTGGAGAAATAGTAAGCGGGACAATCACTATTGACTATTATGCAATTGATGATGATTACCCTGGTGAAGAAAACAATGATTTACCAATATATATATACTATACCACTGGCGGAGCAACCTTAAGACCAGTAACTGATGACCTTCCACTAAGAAACGATGGATACTTAACCTGGAATACAAATAATTATGGTGATGGCGAGTATAAAATCGTTGTTGAAGCTGTGGATAAAGCAGGAAATGTTGTCCAGGATTCAGGAAATGAAAATACATTCACCATTGATAATGGAAATGCAGGTGCACGTATCTCTGATGTACAAGTGAATAACATTGAGACAGGATCAAAGAAATATGTGAAAAATGGTGATGAACTAGAGATAACGGCAGGAATTACAGGACGTGAAGCACAAGACCTAACAAGGGATGATATCACAGCTGATCTATCAGGATTTAACCTTGGATCAAAAATTTATCCAGACAGCTATGATGGATTCACAGCTACATGGAATATCAGAAATATTGTTTGCACACCACTGGATGGCACAATAAATATAGTTGTAAAAATCACAGGTGATGAAAACGTCTACAGTAAATCAATAATATCTGATAATACAGCCCCAGTGCTTAACATCGACCAACCAAGAAATGGTTTATACATCCGTAATCTAAGGATTCTACCAATTCCATCAGATAGAACAATCATTTTAGGTGCAACAGATGTTATTGTCTCGCCAGATGATGTCTCGGTTGACCGAGTTGAATTCTATGTTGAAGATAAACTATTCAAGAAGGACTATGATGATCAATTTGACTGGAATATGAATATTCGAACATGGGGTGAACATACTCTTAAGATAGTTGTCTATGACAGTGCGGGTAATTCAGCAACAGAAACAATGGATGTAACAATCTTTAATTATTTTGGGATGGATTGGTAATCCCAAAAACCCCTTTTTTCTTTTTTTTTTTATTTAAATAAAAATATTTTTTAAAAAATTCTATAATAAAAAATTTTAATACATATTTTTAATTAATTATTTTTTTTTCTTTTCTAAATTAAGTTGTTTATAAAAATATAAGATAATCATCGATTATATCTTGTTAATTCGCTATTCAAAATATTGTATATAATTCAAATTATAATACATGGTGCTTTCACAAGTATTTATTTAAAACAGATGGTATCTCTTCAATAATATCTGTTGCTAATAATCCATAAGATTTTTTGTTAAAAACAATATTTCCAGCCTCACCATTTAGAAAAGCCGCTACACGGATTGCAATAAAAGGATCAATACTTTTTGATAATAAAGCACCAATAATACCAGCAAGAACGTCACCTGTTCCACCAACAGTCATTGCTTCATTATGAATTAAATTTAATTTAGTCTTAGATCCATTACTTAATATATCAATATAACCTTTTAAAAAAATAGATACTTTATATTCCTTAGACCAGTTTTCAATAGTCTTAATTCTAATATCTATATCATCAGCTAATTCGATTCCTGATAATATACGAAATTCTTCTTTATGTGGAGTTATCACAGTTTTTGAATTTTTAATAAGATCGATGTTACCAGATATTGCTTTAATTGCATCAGCATCAACAACCAATGCTTTCTTTTCACTTATAGCTATTTCAATAATCTTATTGATAGCCTCTATTGTCTCTTTAGCATTACCAAGACCTGGACCAATAACAATTGAATTACATATATCTAAAAGCTCTCTAATAGAATGAATATCGCCAGGTATTAAAAAATCAGAATTTAAATCTCTAACTATCAAATTAGGGGAGAAAGAAGCAATAGCACGACCAACTCTTCGGGGTGTGGCAATATATGCAAGATCTGCCCCAGTACGAAGAGCTGCAAGTCCAGATAAAGCAGGAGCACCAACATAAGGCCCCCCTCCAACAATTAAAACCCTGCCATTATCTCCTTTATGAGAATTCTTTTTTGGCCTAGGATAAAAAACTTGAAGTTCACCAGCACCAACATATTTATCAGCCTGATCAGGAATTCCAATATCAATAATCTTAATTTCACCCGAATTCAATTTATTCATCCCCTCTTTAATATCATGAAATGTAATAGTAAACTGCGGAATAACAGCAGTTTTACTTCCAATCCCCGAAGGAATATCAATAGAAATAATAATCTTATCATCTAATAAATTAATTTTTTCCACAACAGAAAGAATAGGTTCTCTTAATTTACCTGAAATACCAATTCCAAGAATTGAATCAATAACAATATCATTTTCATTAAGCAATTTATCAATAATGTTTAAATTATCAGAATTATAAATTTTAACATTAGAATTTTTTAATTTATCAAAATTATTCCTAGCTATATCTGTCTTAATATTATTTTCATTACCAATTATAAAAACCGATACTTGATTATTTTCAGATAAATATCTAGCCGCAACAAAACCATCACCGCCATTATTTCCAAGACCACAAAAAAAAATGATTTTTTTATTTTCTAAATTAATTTTATTAATAAAATCAGAAACTCCCTTACCAGCGGATTCCATTAATTTGAGCGGAGTAATACCATAATGCTCAGAATTATTATCCAAAACTTTAAGCTCATTATAAGATATCATACCAAAATATATAACAACATAATATCTATATATCCTTCGCAAATAAAAAAAACTAAAGAGGTTACAAAATATGATGCCTGGAAGAATAAACCCCCGACAAATGAATCAAATGATGAAAAGACTCGGCATAAATGTTAAAGATATAGAAAACGTTGAAAAAGTAATAATTCAGACAAACGATAAAGAATATATCTTTGAAAATGCTGAAGTAACAATTATGGATGCACAAGGACAAAAAACATATCAAATAACTGGTAATCCAATAATAAATGAAAGAAAAGAAGAAATGAATGACGAAGACATAAAATTAGTAATAGAACAAACAGGGAAATCTAAAGAAGAAGCAATAAAAGCATTAGAAGAATCAAAAGGGGATATAGCAGAAGCAATTATGAAATTATCAAATTAAAATAATTATAAACCACGATTAATCAAAAATTAAATACGTTAAGTTTTTGAATAATTCTTTATTTTAGACATGTGAAAATATGATAATAGACCCATGGAGTTCAACAACGTATCAAGATTATGCAAGATTAAGAGATGAATTTGGAATTGAAGAATTTAATACTAAATTATGGAAGGATCTTCCAAATCCACATAAACTCCTTAGAAGAGGAGTCATATTTGGCCATAGAGATTTTCATTTAATAAAAGACTTTATTCAAAATAAGAAACCATGGGCGATATTAACAGGATTAATGCCATCAGGAAAAATGCATCTAGGACATAAAATGGTAATAGATGAAGTAATATACTATCAATCACTCGGTGCAGATACATTCATTGCTGTTGCCGATTTAGAATCATATGGAACTAGAGGATATTCATTAGAAGAAACAAAGAAATTAGCATTAGAAGAATATATATTAAATTATATAGCCCTTGGACTAAAACCTGAAAGATGTAGAATATATTATCAATCAAAAAACCAGGATGTAAAGGATTTAACTTTTTTACTAGGTAAAAAGGTAAACTGGTCACAAATGGTAGCTACATACGGTTTCAATGGATCAACAAACATGACTCATATAATGTCACCATTAATACAAACAGGCGACATATTACATGTTCAACTAGAAAAATATGGGGGCTCAAAACCCGTACTTGTACCTGTAGGGGTAGATCAAGATCCACATATAAGATTAAGCAGAGATATCGCACAATCACATCGTTTATTCAATGTAACAAAAACCAAGGATAATAAAATAGGAGTCTTTCTAAAAGTTGATAAAAATATTATTAAACTTCTAGATGAAGCAGAATTAATTCTAAAAAAACTGAAATTTAAAAAATTGAAAAGAATAACTGAATATAAAGCAATTTATATAGAAGATGCAAATGAAAACGATATTCAAAAAATAAACCTGGAATTTGCACAAAATGAATCAAAACTAGGAGGCTATGGATTTATACAACCATCCTCAACTTATCATCGTTTTATGACTGGACTAACAGGTGAAAAAATGTCTTCATCAAAACCTGAAAGTGCAATATTTCTTACAGATACCCCCAAAGAAGCTAATAAGAAAATAAATCAAGCAAAAACAGGTGGAGCAATAACACTAGAACAACAAAAAAAGGAAGGAGGAAAACCCGATCAATGCGTCATATATGAATTATTTTTATATCATTTAATAGAAGACGATAAAGAACTTCAAAGTATCTATCTCGCCTGTAAAAATGGACAAAAAATGTGCGGAAATTGTAAGAAATATGCTAATGAATTAATGGGTAAAAAATTAGATGACCTTGAAAAACAAAGAAAAATAGCAGAAAAAAAATTTAATTTATATCTATAAATAATTTTTTAATCATAAGAGATATACAACCCATCCTCAGAAGCAATTTTTTCAAAATTTGAATCAATTTTTTTCTGTCTATTAGATAACTCCTTTTTTAAATTATCATAACTATTTTTTGAAGAAGATGCATAACCTTTCATTGGCATACTTATACCAAGGTCTTTACCTTCAACAGCAGCATTAATTATTTTTTCAAAAGATACCCCTCTTTTAAGATTCTTTGAAATCTTCAGAAAATCACTTTTCACAATACCAAAATCTGTGGCATATTTTGATATTTCATTTTCAATATTATCATCAACATATCGAGCAATCTTACCACCTATTCCTTTAACCTCATAAGGATTTTTATGATACTCTTTTAATAAATAAATACCTGTATTTGGATTATAGATGTAATAATCATTCGAAAAAAGTTTATCATCTTTACCAATAACTGCCTTCCAACCTTTAGGATATTTCTTTGCATCCCTTATAACATCATTAAGCAAATTGCTTCTAGATTTAATTTTCACTATCTTCAAAATAAAAGATCCACTATATAAATATTAATAATGAATTTAATAAAAAAAGAAAATTAAATATTAACCCAAACAATAAAAATCTCATCAGGAATAGATTTTTTAAATTTTTTAACCTTATTTTCCTTCATTTTATTAAGCCGCCTTTTTAACCTTTAGACCAAGGGCTCTAGCTCTAATACCTACAACAAAGGATTTTGTAATAAATTCAATTTCTTTAGCTTCATTTGGTGTTGATATTTGTCCTACGATCATCATTTTATATCATTCCTCACGATTATATTTAATGATTATGATTATTAAGGAATTGTTGTACAATTATATCCTCATATATATGACATATCTTATCTAAAAAATAAATAAAGATTAAAAATATGAATTTTTTTTTTTTTAATCACCAAAAATATTATCTATCATCCATTGAGCGTCAAAAGGAATTTGATCCTTATATTCCTGACCAATACCTACAAAAAGAAGAGGTTTACCAATAGTATAAGCAACTGATAAAGCACTACCACCCTTTGCATCCGTATCAACTTTTGTAAGAATTACCCCATCAATACCCACAATTTCATTAAAACGCTTAGCTTGATCAACAGCATCATTACCTGCAAGAGCATCTCCAACAAATATAATTAAATCAGGTTTAGCAACTCTCTTAATCTTTGCCATTTCATCCATAAGATTTATATTAGTTTGCATTCTTCCCGCAGTATCAACTAAAACAACATCCTTATGTTTTGCTTTAGCATGTTCAATAGCATCATATGCTACCGCAGCGGGATCTGCACCAGAACCATGCTTTACGATTTTTACCCCTAAATTATCAGCATGTATGCTCAGTTGTTCAATTGCACCAGCTCTAAAAGTATCACCAGCAGCCATAACACTTGAAAAACCTTTTTCCTTAAGTAAAGATGTAATTTTAGCAATAGAAAGTGTTTTACCGCTACCATTCACACCAACAAACATAATTACAACCGGTTTAGCTTTATCTTCAATATAATCGATAAAATCTAATTCTTTAGTTTTAAGAACATGACTAATCGCGTTCTTCAAGATATTTTCAATTATTTCTCCAACTTTAGATTTATCAAATGAAATATCTTTAATTTCTTCCTTTATATCTTGTTTTATTGATTCAATCACTGAATAAGCCACATCTGATTCCAAAAGCCCTAACTCTAGATCCCATAATAAATTATCAAGTTTCTCTTCACTGATACCTCGTGTTTTTTTACTATCTTTTTTAAGGGTTTTTTCAATATTTCTACGAGTATCCAAGGTATGTTTAAGTTCTGATTCAATAGTTTTTTCAATTTGTTTATCTATTTCTTCTTGCTTCTTAAGTTTCTCCTTTGAATTTTTATTTTTTAAAAACTTTTTTTTAATTTTGAATTCCTTATTCGACTTAAAAGATAATTCCTCATCATCAACCTTTTTTTCAACAGGTTTTTCAATTTCATCATTTTTTAAAATTATTTCCTGAATTTCAGGCGACTCTTTATTATCAATTACATTACTTTCCTTTTCAAGTTCAACTTTTAATTCATTTTCAAGTTCATCCTCAAATTTTTTAATTTTCCTTTTTAAAAACTTAAACATATTAAAAACCCTATAATTTATTATTTATTTTGAGACAATATAATCTCTGCCTTATTCTGAGCATCAGTAGCTTCATTTTGAATTTGTTGAGCCATTGTTGATATTTTTTCTTCAGTTTGCTGCAATTCTTTAATTCTGATATCAACTTTTATTATTGCATCTTCAATTGTTTTTTCAATAACAACTCCTTCTCCAACATCATATAAAACCTTGGATGAATTTTTTAAGGTAGCATTAATAAATGCACCGCCACCTATAGGCAATAACAATTCAGAATCATTTTTTGCTCCTTTAAGTTTTTCTAAAGTTATTTTTGCTTTAGTTTGATCATTAATAGTAGTTTGAATTAATGAAAATTGGTATTCTAATGCTTTTAATTGCTCCTTATAATATTCAATTAAAGTCATATATTTTTGCAATTCTTCTTCTTTGGTCATATTATACATCTCGATCTTTAATAAAATCAGCTAATCAATAATGTATTATTAATGTATTTCCATGATAAAAAATAAAAAAACTTAATAATTATTAAAATAACAAAAAATTATTTTTGCTAATTATTTCGAATATTTTTTCCTCTTTTGAACTACTTGAATAAAATACAGCCAATTATCTGTTTTATTAATATTTGTTCCTTTTCTCCTTTTAACCATTTTAATCAAAATTTGTTTTTATAAATATAATTATTTAAATCTAATGTGCAAGAATTACAAATTGAAATAATAAAAAATATTATTTAATTAGAATCTTATTAAATCCAAAATTATATTACTAAATATTGAAATGGAGATTTAAATGATTAATTGTAAAAATTGCGGAAATAAATTATCTGTCGATGACAAATATTGCTCACAGTGTGGATTTTCTATTATAGATGAAAAAACAGAAGAATTTAAAGTTAACTCTGATGATTTAGTTAAAACAGTAAAAAAATTAATACATGAAGGAAATGTCAGAAGAATTATCATAAGAGATGAAGGGGGAAAAACTCTTTTAGACATGCCTATTTCAATTGGCGTAGTAGGCGCTATTATTGCACCCTGGTTAGCAGCTCTTGGCGTGATAGGAGCAATAGCAACAAATTGTACAATTATTGTTGTTAGACAAAAAACAGTTTAGGTGAAATATATGACAAGTTGGGAATATAAAGTAATGAAAACAGATAAATCATTTTAGACTGGAAAAGATAAAACAAATCCTGAATTATTTTTAATCGATTTAGGGGGGGGGAAGGATGGGAACTTGTCTCTGTTGTATCATTATTACAAGCTGGCTGAGGTACAACAACTAATTTACAATTCTTTTTTAATAGAAAACGATTTTAAACAATTCTTTTATAAATAATTTCTTAATACATATTTTTATGAATAGAATATATGAGTATAATTCTATTAAGAATGTGAAATCATTAGATGATCATAAAAAATATTTAAAAACAAAGTTTGACAGAGATACAACAAGAAATAATCATATAACCTATGTAGATCTAATGTTAAGGAAAATAGGAAAAGATTTTGATAAGTTGAATATAAAAGATATTGAATCATATTTAGATGGAATTAAGGAAAGCAGTGCAGAAACATACAAACCAGCAATAAGATTGTTTTTGAAGAAGAATGGAAGAAAAAAATTAGCAGATATGATAGAAAGAAATGCAAAAGTTTTAAACAGATGCCAAAAATATGATGATAAAGATATAATAAAAAAAGAAAAAATTGATGAATTAATAAATAAACCTGATTTGTTAATGCACAGAGCTATTTTAGAAACATTTTTATTATATGGTATTAGAGAAGATGAATTAATACAATTAAGAAAATCTGACATTAAAATTGATAAATTAACAGTATGGGTAAATGTTAGATTTCCAAAGGGAAGATTAAAAAAGAGGAAAATACCAATATTTCCAAATGATGAAAATCCAGTAGCAAAATATCCAATAAATTTAGTTAATTGTTATAGATCCTTAACAAATAGAAAAGATGACGATTACCTGTTTTATTCTAGGCAATATAATAACAGAGGTGGAAAACTTTCAGCAAGTGGTTTAAGGTCATTAGTAAATGGATATGGAAAAGATGTTGGTATAGATAGACTATGCCCACATTTGTTAAGGCATACTGGGGCGACATATGACGGAGAATTTTATAATCCGCAGGATATGTGCCTGAAATATGGATGGAAATTAAATTCAACTATGTTAAACAGATATTGTCATTATAATGAAAAACAATTATTGAATAATCAAATTAGAAATGCAAAGAAAAAGATTGATGATATTGAAGAAGGACGGAAATGTCCGAATTGTGAAACTATTAATAATTATAATGAAAAATATTGCATTAAATGTAAATATATTTTGGATACAAAAGAATTAATGAAGGAAGTAAAACAAAATATTAGTTTGAAAGATAAAGTTAATAATTTGGAAAATAAATTTGAAAAAGTAATAGATTTATTAGAAAAAGAAAGATTACAATGGATAGATGGAGATTACTATACTAAAAATGATATTGCTAAGGGGGAAGATGGTAAAAATATAGAATGGTTTTTGATAAAGAAAAAGTAGATTATGTTTTTGAAGAAATTGAGGGAAAAGCAAAAAGATATGTATATGATAGTAAAGGAAATAAAAAAGGTATTATAACAAGTAAAGATTAAAAAGATTAAGGTTATAGAATCAGTCAAGTATAAATTTATTATTGTATGATAGTTGATTCATTGATAGAAAAGTTTATAATTTATTATTAAAAACATAACTAAAAAACAAAAGATATACCCTATTATTAAAAGACTCGAAAAAGGGAAAAAAATATAAAAAATAAATAAAAAAAATAAAAGAATAATTTAATATTCTTCAAATTTTTTACTACAATATGGACATATTTTTGCATCAAATGGAATAATCCTACCACAATTAGGACATCTTCTATCATTATCTACTTTTTTTGTTTCTCCACCAATTGGAGGACGAACAATCAGCCAGATAATAATCCCGATAAGACCAAGGATTATAACAATAATCAGCCATAAAGCTCCACTTTTACCTCTTTTCTCTGCATCTCTATAAACCCATAGTGCAATCAGAAGAAATATCACAAACCATATTATTACCCAAAGGAAACATAACCCCCCAAATGCAAAAGGCATCCAATCATAATATTCATATTGAGCACTTACTACTGAAACTATTCCAATTAATGATAATAAAATTGTTAAAAAAATTGTTGTAAACATCTTAATTTTATTCATTATTTCCCTCCAAAAGTATATTATTTTGAATAATTTAAAATAATTTAAATCTTTTGTTATTATCATTCCAACCAAAGATATAACCTATTATTTAAAAACATCAAAAAAGGGAAAAAACTACTTTTTAATAGACCATATAAAAGATGAACCGATAATACCTATTCCAATAATACCAATAACAGTTGCAATACCTGAATTATTCTCTTCAAAGATATTTCCGTGAAACATTATTCCTGCCCCTATTAATGCTACAATAATTCCTAAAGCAAAATGTATTAAATTTTTTTTATATCCATAATATTTTCTCCTTGATTAAATTGTTATATTATTTTAATTACTTATTAATTCAAATTAACTTATATTATACCATTTATCTTTATTCATAAAACAATTTATCTTTAATATTATACCAAAAGACATTATTGGTAAAAAAGCAGGATTTCTTGTTATAATAAAATTTACAAAACTCCCTATCGTAAAAATTATACCTAAATAAAAAATAGTTCTATAATCAATATCTTTTTTTGATTTACTCATATAAAAAAATATTTTATACATATTAATAAAAATTTTCATTAAAAAATTGTATAAAATTAAAAATTATAACTAATAAATTTTAAAAACGAACAATAACAAAAAATAAAACAATAACAATACAAGAAATCAGGAAAATAATACTACCAAAGTCCGAATATACAAGAGAAAATATAAAAGTCGGATAAAAACCCATACCAAAAAAAGGTATATCAGATTGGCTAATAATTAATATTCGAAAAATAAATATAAATAGGAAAAATGATAAAATTAATATAATGACGATACATTAATCGTTATATGCCGAAATTTCATTGGATAACTAAAGATGGAAAGTATGGTTGTTTCTTTAGACATGGTAGAATATATAGATATTCATTAAAGAAAAAAGAAGATGATTTTAAATTAGATATTAGTGGAATAAATAGTAATGAAATAATAAATAACGAATGACGACAACAAAAACAAATGATGAACGACAAACGATAAATAAAATAATAAATATTTATAACTAATATCAAATAAATCAAATATCGTTACATACTACTCATTCCAAAGGAAAACGGCTTGACCCGGCAAAAATGAAAAATCCTATAATGAGGGAATGGCTCATTTGCAGGGGCAATTCTTTATTGATACCGCTCATTCCTGAAGGTATCCGTATTGACCCGGCAAATGTGTAAAACGACATTTCCGATTTATACGATTTTTCATTAGTATAAAATTTTCGAAAAATATTTAGAGCAGTCAAATCGTATGAAAATAAATATCTGAAAAAAAAATAAAAATAGAAACGTAAATAAAATCAAAAATTGAAAATATTTGAAAATTAACATTTAAGGAAAGCAAGGAAAAACCACTTTACTAAAGGGGTTTTCCTTGGTAATGTTAATATGATTTTAAAATTCATATTTAACTTGATATGTTATTACCAACAATTCAAGAAAAAAATAAAGAAAGAAGAAATAAAAAAAAAAATAATTAAAAAAAAGAGAAAGAAGATAAAAATCTCCTTATAATAGATTGTTCTCAAATAGGATTTCTGTTGGGTTCCAACTTAGAAATTGTTCTGTTACTAAATTTAGGCCGCTAGTTGGAACTACCCATACTTTATCATATGGTATATCATTAATAGTTGTCACCGCAATGAAAGAACCACTATAATCGGTTGTTTCAGTATGTATCAAGTCAAAATTAGGCCAATCCTCATGATATGTTATTATTGCATATTCTGTATCTGCATTTAGTCCAATTACTTTACATCTTATAATCACATCTAACACTATAAATTGAGAAAAATGATAGTATCCTGATGCAACATATATAAAGAAGCCATACGCTCCCCCTTCTACAACTTCCCAAGTTGATGGGTCTTTTTCATATAAATTAGTTCCACCATATATTGTTGAACTAACTGGTACTTTCGCACTTACACTAGCCCCTATTGTTGCAATAAATAATAATGCAACGCATATTGCTATAATTTTTTTCATTTAAGATTCTCCCTTAATATTTTCAAAAAAAATCCCTCCCATTTATGGAATTTTTTTTATATTTTTCAACATATGAAATGTCTATTTAAATATAATCCAAAAATTATTTATAATACATAAAATTAACAATTGTTTAATATAAATATAATATTTATTACATTTATTATAATAATATTAAATTTAGGTGACTATTGAATTATAATCTAAATAAGCCAAAATAAATTGAATATAGGGCTATTTTAAGTTATTTATTATAAAACATATAACAAATCATTTATGGGAGTATAGAAAAACATTTTAAGCCATTATATATCCTAGTGAATCGGGAAAGGATTTTCCTTAACTTGTTATATATACAAAATAGCACGTTATAGAAGAAAATAATAAAAAAAAAATTAATTAAAATTAAATAAAAAAAAATCAAAAACCCGTTTAATTTTTAAAAAAGTTTTAACCCCTTATAAATTAGGGATGTAAACCCCTTTTCATTTATATGTTCCCTTTCTACCTCCCTTGAAAAGAACGTATATTAATCATTCTTTCATTATATTAAATTATCCTTAACATATGTTAATGTATATTTAACATTAAGTTTACCTATTAAATACCTAAAGTTTACCAATCAAATAGTAAAATATATAAACCTTAAAAGATAATATAACATTGCGTTGAAAGGGGGCAAACATTATTCTAGATGTCTGTTTTTAATGTTCCCTTTCACCTCCCTTTATAATTCTATAATTTAATATATTAAAAATATACTTTAAAAAGATATAAAGTATTAAAAAAATAAAATATAAAAGAATTGTAAAGTGTTATATTTAAAAGTAAATAGATTATAAATATTTACAATTAAATGTTACATTATAAATTTAGAGATTTATTAAAAGAATTTTATGAGAAAATTGATGAAGAAGATAAGGAAGAGATTGTAACAAGTTCTTTTTCTAAGGAAAAAGATTTTAAATAATTTTATTTTATTAAATTTAATAATGCACTAAATTAATAGTAATGAAAATTTAAGCTATGAGATAAGATAGAACTATGATACAAAAAAATAAATTAGAAGATATCAAAATTCTTGCTATTGAACTAATGAAAAAGCATAATTTAAAAGGTTGGATATTCAAATGGAGTAACGCATCTAGACGATTTGGAAGTTGCAATAAAAACAATAAAACAATATCTTTAAGTAAATTACATGCAATATATGATGATATATTTCTAGTAAAAGATACAATATTACACGAGATTGCACATGGATTAACACCAAAAAATTTTTCAGCACACGGCAAAGAATGGAAAGAAAACGCTCTAAAAATAGGATGTAAACCAATTAGTTATAAAAAAAGTAATATTTCCGAAAAACTAAGCTGTAAATATATTGGAATTTGTGCTAAATGTGAAAAAAAAATATTTCTAAATAAAAGGAGTAAATACATTTGTAGAAGTTGTTATAATGTTTATTCATTAAATTCAAATTTTAATTATTTCATGAATCCAGATTATATATATTTGAGAAAATCAGAGGAATAATTTAACCAAATCTTATCTAATATTATCTTAATGTATTATTATCTATTTTTAAATCATAAAACATATATCTTGATTAAAAAATATTTAATTTTATTATTAAAATTATTATTTAATAACGTTTCCTATCTGTTTTTCCGGGTAGCCCTCAGGTATCGGTTTATTCCATATATAATTATTATTTAGATTACTCTCCTTGATTATTGTTTCATCATCACCAATAACAGAATTTATAATATTAGAATTATCATAAATACTACAATTTTTACCAATAATTGAATTCTTTATAACAATATTATCACAGATTTTAACATTATCAAATATAATCGATGATTCAATTACAGTTTTTTCACCAATCTTAACATTGTTACCAATAGAACATTGTTTTAATGATCCCTTATTTACAAAATTTTCTCCAATAATATTATTTATTTTTTTCTGATTCATAAGTAAAAAATTTATTGAAAGATAACTACTTATTCTTCCAATATCCATCCAAAAACCTTCAAATTTATAACCAAAAAATTTACCAGTATTTTTAATAATTTGAGGAAAAATTTCTTTTTCCATTGAAACAAACTTATTAGATTCAATATAATCTAATATCTCCGGCTCTAATAAATATGCTCCAGCATTAATAAAATTTGAAGGAGCATCTTCTTGATTAGGTTTTTCTACAAAACCGATGATTTTACCATTTTCAATGACATCAGCAACTCCAAATTCTGATACATTTTCAACTGGCCAAAGAGAAATAGTTGACAATGCTTTTTTCTTGTTATGAAATTTAATCATTTGATCAAGATTCAATGAACAAATAATATCACTATTTAATACAAAAAAATTATCTGAAATATGTTTCTCAGCAAATTTAGCAGCACCACCAGTACCTAGTGGCTCAGGTTCATCATTAACGATAATCTCTTTACCGAAATCATTTTTAATAAAATATTCTTCAATCTGGCTTTTCTTATAATTAACTGCTAAAATAACTTTGTCAACACTGTTCGGTAAAGATTCAATTAAATATGCAATCATTGGCTTATTTAAGATAGGTAAAAGAGATTTAGCTCTTGTATATGTTAAAGGTTTTAACCTAGTTCCAAAGCCACCAGCTAAAATTATTGCTTCCATTAAACATCACTTTAAATATTTGTAATTTTTTTTTAGTGATAATATTACATTATAATAAAATTTTATCATTTATTCAGTTAATTAAAAAAACGAGGAAAAAACTTATAAATACTTAAAAGGGTTTAATAATTGATTGCATGGGAGATGAAGATACAGAATATAGTGAAGAGATTAGTAAAATGTTCAATGATAATAAAAATTTAATGACATCAGATGAAGAATTAGCTTTACACATAATACATAAATTTAATATTGATAGGGATACGATAGAATCTATGCCGGCTTTTGATGAAAAAATTAAACCATTGTTTGGAAGAGAAAAAGAAAAATAACGTTCCAGTATTATTTAATACATATATGAATTTTTTTCCGAAATAAATAATAATGACGTCTTAAATTCAGGTTTAGGTGGGACATGGAAAATATTGAAAGATTATATTCAGATAGAGCCGGAAAAATGAGAAAATCAGTAATCAGAGAATTACTGAAAGTTGCCCAAGATCGTGAAATAATATCATTTGCCGGAGGATTACCAAATCCAAAATCATTTCCAATAAACGACTTAGAAAGCGTAATAAAATCTGTTTTAAGAAATCATGGAGAAACAGCATTACAATACGGGACGACTCAAGGCTATAAAGAACTAAGAGAATCTATAGCTGAAAGAGCATACAAAGATGGAATCGAAATATCTGGAGAAAATGTAATAATTACATCAGGTTCACAGCAAGCATTAGATGCAATAGGTAAACTGTTTTTAAATCCGGGAGACCATGCATTAGTAGGATTACCAACATATCTAGGGGGGATAAATGCATTTAAAAGTTATGAAAGTAATTTAACTGGGATACCTCTAGATAAAGATGGAATGATAATAGATATACTTGAAGAAAACATAAAACAAATGTTAGATGAGGATATAATTCCAAAATTTATCTATGTTGTTCCAACTTTTCAAAATCCTGCTGGAGTGATAATGTCTGAAACTAGGAGAAAAAAACTTATTGATATTGCAAATGAATATGACCTACTCATAATTGAAGATGACCCCTATAGGAAACTCAACTATGACGCATTACATGTTAAGCCAATAAAAGCATTTGATGATGAGGGTAGAGTAATATTTATATCTACATTCTCAAAAATATTATCCCCGGGTTTTAGATTAGCATGGACTATAGCCTCAGACAAACTAACTAGAAAAATGATAATTGCAAAGCAGGCACTTGATTTATGTACAAATACATTTACTCAATTCATAGCAAATGAATTCATGAAAAGCGGATCATTAGATTTACATATACTAAAAATCTGTGAAATGTATAAACCAAAAAGAGATATAATGATTAACGCTATAGAAAAATACTTTCCATTAGGATATCAATGCAACAAACCAAAAGGTGGTATGTTCGCTTGGGTAACTTTACCAGAAGGTTTGGACACAGAAATAATGTTTTTAGATGCAATAAAAATGAAGGTAGCCTATGTTCATGGAAAAGCATTTCATGTTGATGGTGGAGGCGAAAGATCTATGAGATTAAATTTTTCATATTCCTCAAATGAACAAATTGAAGAAGGAATAAGAAGATTAGGCAAAGTAATTGAAAAAAAATTAGAAGAAATTACGATTTAAGTAATTTTTTTATTTTCCATTTTTAAATTTAATTCTAATAAATTACGGTATTTATGGAAAAAAATTACTGCCAATAATTATAATATTATTAGACCAAATAATAGACCGCATCAAAACAAAAATAATTAATAAAGATCCAATTATCCTAAGAGTAAAAAATTACAGTATCATCTACTACAAATGAATATTATTACATTTTTGATAATCAATAATTATTTAATAAGAAAATAATGATTTTTTTTTTATTTTGAGTGTAGCAAATTTTAAAAAATAAATAATATTACATTATTCTTCTGTGCTGGGCGTAGTTGAATGGTTGACGGTAAATTATAATATTTGCTGAGGAAAGTCCTCCCTCATTCTGAATCGGGAAACCGTTCAAGCGGTTAAGGTGAGAATCTTAGCAGAGGCGCAGAAACGACACAGCCCTTTGAATATGCTATGATTCATAAGATGATGAGATCTCATTGGGATATGATGAAACGGCTAATCTGCTCCTGGAGCAAGCCCAAATGTTGGGATCAGTTATTCAGACTGCTCAAAGGTAGGGTGCTTAGTAGAATACCATTTAAAACAGAAGGAGGCTTACGGACTAGACCCAGCACTAGTAACAGGGGTATCGGTTGAGTTTAGAAACCTTTACTCCCGTTACGAATCTAAACCGATAGTCTACCTTATGGGCTTTTCTTCTATTGGATGTATGTATTTTGGTTATCTTTGTTATCGTTGCCTATTAGATTTAGGAAGTCGTCTTTGCCTATCAATCCCTTCTGTAGAAGTGCTATATATTTGTCTGTTTTATCTTCGTCTTTTGTTCTTTTTGTGTTTGGGTATCGGTTGAGTTTATCTGTATCGTTTTCAACCTTATGGTAGAGTTTTGGTTGGGTTTCTTCTGTTGGTTTAACTAGTCCGTAAGGCTTTTTCTGTTTTGGTTGAATGTCATTTAAAGACATTCCTCTTATGTATTCGTCTCTAGATTCTTCATCGGTTGGTTGTATATATCCCATTAGTGTATTCAAGTCTGAATGTCTAGATTGTTGTTGTATTATCTTTAGATTGATTCCCTTTTGAGCCATATGTGTTATTCCAGATATCCTAAATAGATGTGGGTATACTCTTTTCTTGATACCAACTTTAAAAGCCGTTCTCTTTAGGGTATTTGTAATTTCTGTATGCTTTATTCTGTTTCCAAAGATGTTAATGAACAATGCCTTATCATTTGGGTTTTTTGGTTGTCGTATTGTTAGATATTTCTTGATTGATTCTATACAATCTGGGTGTAAGTTGATTGTTGAGTATTTGTTTCCTTTACCACTATTGATTTTGATTTTGTTTCTATTGTAGTCAATATCTTCTAGGTTTAGATTTGATAATTCATTCCGTCTTAATAGTCCATAGTAAAAGACTTTAAGCATAGCATTTTCTTTGTAGTCGTGTTCTGTTACTTTGAACATCTTTGTAACTTCTTCTATTGTTAATGGGTTTTTATTTGGGGTGTATTGTCTAGGGGATTTTAGATGATATTCCTCTCTCCAATCTCTAGATTTGCCTATGACTTTCATAAAGATATTTATTGCCGAATACTTTGGTGTTAAGGTGTTACTTCCGTATGTCTGAACGGCATAGAGTTTAAACTTTTGTAAGTCGTTTTCATCTATATTGTCTGGGTTTTTTCCAATCAGATTTAGGAATTGTCTTATTGTTCTTGTATAGGATTGTATTGTCTGTTTCGATTTACTTTCAGCTATTAGATAGTTTTTATATTTGGTAATGAGTTTTTCATTTTCATTCACCTAATGTAATCATCAAGTCTGGTGATAAAGCCCATCTGCAACCAAGATTTTCACCGATGTTACTAATAATCCTGTGCTAAATAACGAAATTTATTGATACCTGTAATCGCTGATAGAGTCATTAAAAAAATTATAATTGGAAACATTAATGAACAAAGAATTGGAAAATTCCAGATGGATTTTGAACTACAACCACAATCTTCATCTTCAACAAGGTTTACATCTTTCTTTATTTCTATGATAGGTTCTTCTGCTACAATAGGATTATAAGATAGACTGCAAAGTAGGAAAACAGAAATAATACTTAAACCGATTAAAGTTGATTTTTTCATATTATCACTATCACATTATATTTAAGGGTATGTTAAAGGACAGTCTAATATCTCAGCAAGAAGCTGTGCTAACATCCAAAGTGGGGGGACAGGAAAAATACTGATTGACAAAGAAAATACCTGTAACACATATAAAATCGCACATATAATTGGAAAATTCCAAATGGGTTTTGAACTACAACCACAATCTTTAGATTCAACCAATATCACATTTTCTTTTGGTTTTATAATTGGTTGTTCTGCAATTATCGGTTGATAAGATAGACTGCAAAGTAGGAAAACAGAAAGAATACTGAGTCCGATTAAAGTTGATTTTTTCATTTCTATTTACCTCATAATTTGTAGATTTATATCTGAATTTATTGAATCATAATAATATACTTTATACACAATAAAGAATATGGTTAATAATAGACATTGAGCAGATAATATATTATTATCATTAATAATAACATAAATATTGGAATGATAGAATCCCAATGAATATACCCTATAAGTAATCTTTAATTTACTATCTGGTAAAGGTTCTTCAATTAATGTTCCTGTAAGAAATGGGATTCCATATAATTTAACTCTCAATTCTAAATTATCTGCATCTTCTACATCACATATAACAGTAATAGTTAAACCAATACCACCTTTAATTGTAGCCTCATAATCATTATCGTAAGATTTAATCTCTTCTTTTACCATAGATAATTGTGCAGATGGGATAATAAACATAGACAAGATTAGAAAGCAACTAAAGAATGCTATAAAGAGAAATATTCTCTTCATTCTATGACATCACCTCTGGAATATGAATATCATATGGTTCAGATGCTGGATTCCAATCAATGTTGAACCAATTTAGCCAAATTCTACTATTATCTAAATGATATGAACCAAAAATGAATTTTGGTAATATCCTTGCATAATCCCAATAATTGCCATCCCAAATATTATTTGAATCTGGAGATAGAGCATAAAATTTTGCACTTCTATCATTATCTAAAAAATTATTCATAGTTATATTATTGAACTTACTTTCACCATGATTTAGTTCAATACCATACCTATTTTCAATTATTGCATTATTTGTAATACTATTATTTTTTGCTACAGATAAAACTATACCCGTACCATAACTACTACCAGTTTTAATCGCATTATTTAATATCCAATTTTCATCTGCGATTACTAAAGTTATGCCACTATTATTAAAATTATAAATTGCATTATTAGTAATAATATTAAAATTTGAACGATATAGTTTAATACCATGTGAATTACTCTTTTCAATAACATTTTCTGTAATGATATCCCCATATGATGAATTTAGATAAATTCCTTCTTCTGAATTATAAATAATATTATCTCTCACTATATTATAATTTGAATCAATAAATATACCTTGATACTCATAAAAGGGATAATCGCTTTTTCCACTATTTAATATTGTAAATCCGGTAAGATGGACTTCATTTGCATAAATGCTGATAACATCTCCATTATTTTCTGCATCAATTATAGTTGATATTTTATTTTCTCCAATTAATTCTAAGGTTTTATTAACAATTATATTCTCATAATATATTCCATTATACACAAATATTATATCTCCTTCACTTGCATTATCTATTGCATCCTGAATCCTTGTATAATCAGCACCACCGTCATCATCTACATAGATGATATTATTGGAAGGAATACTTACACTAGAAATAATTGGAAGGATACTTGAAAATAAGAATATTAGAATAACACCAAAGATTTGGGGTTGTTTCTTCATTAATTACCTCCCAGACATCTATAATATGTTTTCTATTTGATTTAAACCTTACTATCTAAAAATTATAATATATATAATACGAAAACCAGATTTCCTCTCCTTAAGGGCTTATAGCTGTTCATTTTTTAGGGCATTTTCTCCTTAGAAACCGTTCATTTTAATAGACATTAAATATATCTAATAAATCTTCTGATAACATCTGTCAAATAACTCTTATATAACAAAGATTATAGAGTATATTATTGAGAATAGAGGATTTAGGATTAATATTTTTTAACCTCTTCCCTCCCATCTCTCATTTATACCTCTATTCTCTTCCATCTTTCCTTTAACACATTCTAATATCCTTAATCTCAACATCTAAAAATGAATAAATATCGCTTATTGACGAATTAACAATTGTTAACTTTATATACTAACAATGATAAACAATATATTAATGAGAGATGGATTCCTTTTTATGTATATTACCAAAAACTCTTTTTACCTCCGTTTTTGAATATATGAATCCCTCTCTTTCCTACCCTATTTATAGATTTTGTATCTAAAAAATGTTAAACTATAAATAACATTAGTTACAAATATATTAAGTGAGTGGGGAGTAATAAAACGGATATTTCTTTTAGCCTATCCCATCCTAATCTCGAGACGATTAGACTTTTTCCATCTCCTCCCCTCTCTCCTTATAATCTTTATTTATATTATAAAGGAAACCCAATATGTTTAAAGATTGATGTTTAATTATAATTACCAAAATATCTTAATATGACAATATAATAGCCATCTTGAGTGGGGAGTATCTCTTCACCACCTATTTTGAGATTTTAGGCATCTCTCCCTCTCCACTCACATAAAAAATCAATCTAGAATTGTATTCCTCTTATGTAAAATCAGATTCATCTGAGAATATTCCATCTGTATGAACAATACTAGTTAGACAATCAGAACATATTCTATCTAGTAATTCATTTTCTGGTTTTCTCGTAACACTTTTCGCATATAGGTTGTGTTTCAAATTCATATAATTTATCTTGTTTATCATCTGTTATTTCTTCGCCACAATCTACACATTCTTTAGATTGATAGCTATGGTTTATGGATGCTCTTATCTTGGTAATTTGTTCTTCATTTTTATTATAAAATATCTCTAAATCTTTTATAGAATTTTGAAGATTTTCTGATAGTCTATGAATACTATTAATATTATAGTCTAGTTTAGATTCCTTTATTGGAATAAACAAACTATCTATATGTTTCTCTAAAATAAGATATTTATCTTTTACTTGTTTCAACTTCTTATTAAATTCTCCTTTAAATTCTTCTTCTTTCATCTTAATAACCTCTTTATGTAAAATCTTCTTCATTTGGGAATATCCCCCCTGTATGAATTATAGATGCTTTACAATTATCGCATATGTCTATTCCATCATCTGATAGTTCACTACCACATATAGAACAATATTCCATTATATTATACCATAGAATAAGTAAATAATTCTTATAAATATTTATACCAAAACTCTTATCAATATAAAGAAGTAAAGGGGATTGATAGAAGAGAATACCAAAAACTTCTATCTTCCCTTTGAAATATTTAATCTAATAGCTTTGGGTATCGTTTTAGATTTCGTTAATTATATAAAAGAAAACAGATTTATAAGGAGGCTTACGGACTAGACCCAGCACACTCGAAGGGTTATGTCTTTAATGGCATAGCTCTTCTCCTATTAATATAGATAAAACATAAGTTCTCTTCTGTTCTATTAGGTTTTATTTCTATTAAAGGAGAGTAATTCCTAACTGATTTGTCTATGATAATTTCTTTTATCCTTATGTTCTTGAATTTCGAGATAAGTGAATGCTTTTGTTTTATCCAAACATTGAATTTTGATGTTTATTTCGATTTATTTCCATTAATGTCATAAATTCCTGTTTATCAATTAAAAACAAATGAAATAGTAAGAAAAATTCATTTTAAAAATCCAAAAGATTTTAACAAGTTTTTAGAAGATTTCAGATCAATCAAATATTTATTTATTATTTTTTAAAATGGTTTACTGAAGCGGGTCAAATGGGGATGTATTATACAGGCTTATTAAAATTTTGAACGTTGAATTCATGGATTTTTTCACAAGCCTTTATCCCCATTCTTCCCACATCATTCTTTTAATATCATTTAATATATAAAATTTTTGTTCTCAAATTATCTAAATGCTTTATTTCAAGGAACAATTATATTACAAGATAAAATGAATCATATGTCATTATGTAGTATATTATCCACATTCATATTCTTCGCAGTGAATTTTTCCTTCTTCACATTTTGGAAGTGTGCAGATATCTCTATGAATACAATTTACACATATTCCTTTGTATTTTACTGCATCCTTTGTTGTTTTTTCCATTTTTTGTTTATTCCTCCAAGCAATTTTTTACAATATTATTCTATTTACATTTCCTTCAATTTCTCGTTTTCCTATATGTTTTTATGAATTAAGTATTTTTTCAACCTGTTTTTTATCGCATTCCATGATGTATTGAATATTGCTAATATTACTTGCTTCATTTGTTAATGCTGCTATATCATCTCTTGAAATATGCTCTAATGAAAACTTACGACAACCTGCCATAATCTGCCTCAACCCTTGATGAAGTCGCTCCATATATGTATAAACGCCTAAGGCACCTGTTGGAATTTTTTCAAAATCTTTTCCAAACTTTCTAATAAGATCAGGTGCAGTAACAAAAATCTCCTCAGGAGTGTCACCAAATCGTTCAATGTATACAGGCACAATTCCTTCATCAATTTTTTTCCCAATTGTCTTACCAACCATGGCTGCAGCAAGGGGTGCTCGTGCCATACCAATTAGTTTAAAATAAGGAGCACCAAGTGCCAATCCTTTCATCATCTGATCTTCAAATGAAAAACCACCTGATATAGCAATATCAGGAATATACTCGCCTTTATTAGCAAGATTACTACAATATTTGTATAATAAAGAATGCAATTCTACTCCAGGTACACCCCATTCATTCATCATTCGCCATGGACTCATACCTGTTCCGCCACCAGCCGCATCAACAGTTAAAAGATCAATTTCTGTTTTTGATGCAAACTTCAATGCTTGTGCTAATGCTACTGGTCGGTATGCACCAGTTTTCAGGAAAACATGTTTTGCACCCATATTTCTAAGTTCTTTCACTCGCTTTGAAAAAGCTTCTTCAGTTACCATGCCTACTCTAGAATGTCTTTCGAATTCTTTGAAATTACCTTTTTCAAAATCCTTGATGATATACGGATCAGTGGGATCAGGAAGAACAATATATCCTCTTTTTTTCAAAAGTTGTGCTTTTACAAGATCCTTAATCTTTACTTCTCCACCAATATTTTTTGCGCCTTGACCCCATTTTAATTCAACAGCATCTACATCTAATTCAGATATTGCATATTCATGAACACCAAGATTAGTATCTTCTACATTAGACTGTACAACTATTGCACCATACCCCTCGTGTTGCCATTTCTTATAAAGATTTACCCGCCATTCAAGTTCCGGTGAATACTTAACCTTACCTTTGACAATTTCTGATTTAGGATCCATTCCACATACATTTTCACCAATTGTAAGCATAATACCAGATAATGCTGCACCTATTGCTAATCCTTCCCAGTTGTTTTTTGCAATAGCTGTTGATCCAAGTCCAGGAATAACAGTAGGCATTCTGAGCTTAATTTTTTTGTTTTTACCAATCCTTGTTTCTAGATTCACATTTGAAAATAGTGTTTTATCACTATTAGCTTCTATACCCCATGCACCTACAACTCCACCCAATATAGTAAAATGAGAGAGATCAACAGGATAATTCTTTTCACATGCTGATGTTATAATTCCAAAAGGTTGAGGATATATTATTTCATGACCTCGATAGGCAGATTTACCTATCTCACACATCCCTACACATCCATCAACACATGTTGCACACATTCCACTAAGCGAATTAATCGCTCCCTCTGTCCTGTTTTTACTTAATGTAGCTGCAGAAGCATTTATCTTTGTTAATGACATATTTTTTTCTCCTTTATAATTTATTATTCTTTTTTTCTTTCTCTTTTTTCCTTCCTAATTCGTTATAACACCATCCACAGGGATCCATGAAACACATTTTATCATTCTCATCCTCCAAGCAAACTGGCTCAACATTTGCACAACCACCACAGACATCGCCTGGTGCATCTGGACCCTCACAGCGTAACTCACATGCTGGGCAAATATACATACATCCACCGCATGTTCTACAAACATCAGATTTAGCATCAAATGGAGTTGAAATCTTTCTATCTTTCCCCCTATTAACAAAACCTATTGCTTTTGCCATCATCTGTTCTTCGCACATACGAACGCAAAGTCCACAGAGAATGCAGTCACCATGTTCTACTTTGAATCGTACTTTTTTTACTTCCATTGCAGAGGCAAGATCTTGTATTATCTTTGATGAAGGGCACATTGCAAGCAACAGTTCAACTAACATTTTCCTTGCTTCTACAACTCTCTTAGAGTTAGTTCTGACAAATAATCCTTGTTCAGCGGGATAAGTACATGATGAGACAAGTTTTGTATTTTTTCCTTTTCCTATTTCTACGATACATAAACGGCATGCGCCATAGTCCGTTAAGCCATCATGGTGACATAAAGTAGGTACAGGTATGCCATAAAATTGGGCAACATCTAATAAGGATGCCCCTTCCTCCACTTGGACATCAAGACCATCTATCATTAAATTTATCATAATTGCACCTCATTGGCTTTTTTCTCCTTTTCCAGTTTTTCCTGCTCCATTTTTTCTTGTAATTCTATTTCAAGGTCACATCTTAGACACCGTTTTGCTTCTTTTATTGCTATACTCTTTGAATAACACAATTCAACCTCATCAAAATTATTAAATCTTTTATCGCTAGATAAAGTAGAATGCTTTTGCATCTTATATTTTACGGGTTCTTTCTCAGGGTTAAAAAACGTATCAACTTTCTTATGTTCCCGCCATGGATATTTTCTTGTTCTGTCTTTTGTAAGATATTGATCTATGTTTACTGCTGCACGCTCTCCTTCAGCTATTGCGTTAATCACCGTGTTAGGTCCTGATACAACATCTCCGCCTGAAAAAACTCCAGGAATACTCGTTGCCCCATTTTTATTGCAACTTATAGTTCCATCAGGTTTTGTTTCAACATCAAGTCCTGTAAAAAGTTCAGTAACATCAGAAAATTCTCCTATTGCAGGTATTACAGTATCAACATCTAAATAGAAATTACTGTTTTTAAGAGGAACTGGTTTTTGCCTTCCGTCCATATCGAATTCTCCCGGAATCATTTTTATACATTCGATACTTTTTACCTTTCCTTTTTCACCATTAATTTTTACTGGAGCTACTAGATAGTATATTTTTACACCTTCATGTTCAGCTTCCTTAATTTCTTCTTCATATGCTGGCATCTCTCTACGCGTTCTTCTGTAAAGAATAGTTACCTCTCTAGCACCCATTCGAAGTATGGTTCTCGCAGCATCAATTGCTGAATTCCCTCCACCGATTACTACAACTTTTTTCCCAACATGAGATACTATAGGCTTATCTAAACTAATGTCGATTAGTAAATCAACGGCTTGAAAAACATTTTCAAGATTTTCGCCTGGGATTCCTAAACTTCTGTCTCCATACATTCCAACTGCAACAAAAAACGCTTCATATCCCTGTGACCATAACTGAGATATTGTAACATCTTTACCAACCTGTGTGTTCAATCTTATATTTACTCCTAATTTTTTAATGTTATTAATCTCGCGTTGTAATATATTATTTGGTAAACGATATTCAGGTATTGCCACTGCCATCATTCCACCAGGTATACTCAATTTTTCAAATACAGTTGGTTTATAACCTAAACGAGCTAAGAAATAGGCGCAACTCAACCCGGATGGACCTGCTCCTATAATTGCAACTTTAAAAGGCATTTTATCCTTTGAAGATTTAATCTTTGGATATTCAATATCATTTTCCTTGTAGTCTCCAATAAATCTTTTCAAGGATCTAATGGCAACAGATTCATCAATTTGATTTCTTCTACACTTAGATTGACATTGATGATTACATATACGTCCACACACAGATGGAAATGGATTGGTATCCAACGCTAGTTCCAATGCCTCTTTAAATCTTTCCTCTCCAATCAAAGAAATATATCCTGGAACGTTCATGCCAGCTGGACAAGCATTCTGGCAAGGAGAGATATATAAGTCACGGCAGACCCCTGCAGGACATTTTCTTTCAAAAATATGTGTTTCATATTCCTTTCGAAAATATTTAATTGTTGATAAAACAGGATTTGCTGCTGTCTGACCAAGACCACACATCGAAGTCTCCTTTACAACGTTAGCTAGATCTTCTAGAAGTTCTAAATCACCCTCCTTACCCTGTCCTTTTGTAATATCTATTACAATCTCTGACATTCTCTTTGTGCCTTCACGACAGGATAAGCATTTACCGCAAGACTCATCTTGAAGAAATTCCAAAAAATATCTGGCAAAATCCACCATGCATGTATCCTCATCCATGATGACCATGCCGCCTGAACCCATTATAGATCCTACTTCTTTGAGTTTTTCATAATCAACACGAGTCTCAAGAAGATTTTTTGGTATACAACCGCCAGAAGGACCTCCTGTTTGAACAGCTTTAAATATCTTTCCTTCAGGCATCCCTCCACCTATATTATAGATCATATCTTTTAGAGTGATTCCCATTGGAACCTCTACCAAGCCTGTGTTGTTTATTTTTCCTACAAGTGAAAATATCTTCGTTCCTTTGCTGTTATCCATTCCTATCTTTGAATACCACTCTGAACCTTTAGAAATAATTAAAGGTATGTTTGCCCATGTTTCAACATTATTTATGTTTGTAGGTTTGTTCCATAAACCTTTTTGTGCTGGAAAGGGTGGACGCTGCCTCGGTTCACCTTTTTTCCCTTCAATAGATGCAATAAGTGCCGTCTCTTCACCACATACAAATGCTCCAGCTCCTCTAATTATTGTTATATCAAAATCAAAATGAGAGTTGAGAATATTTTTCCCAAGCAAACCATAATCTCGCGCTTGTTTTATTGCATTAGTAATCGTCCTTACAGCAATGGGATATTCATCTCGGATATACACAAAACCTTCATTTGCACCAATAGCATATGCTCCAATAATCATACCTTCAAGGATACTATGAGGATTCCCTTCAAGCAAGCTCCTATCCATATATGCACCGGGATCACCTTCATCTGCATTGCAAATAATATATTTCTTATTTCCCTTTGCCTTTCTGCAAAATTCCCATTTAAATCCAGTCGGAAATCCTGCACCCCCACGTCCTCTTAATTCAGATTTTTTAATTTCATCAATGATATTATCAGGGGACATATTGCATAATGCTTTCCCTACAGACCCATATCCACCAATTAATAAATAATCCTCTATTTTGTATGGATCTATAAATCCATTTTTGCCAAAAACAATACGGTACTGACCCTTGTAGAACGGCACATCCTTTTCATATTTAATCTTCTCGCCACTGAGCGGATCAATATAAAGTAAGCGATCTATAATTTTATCTGCAAGAACAGTTTCAGAAAGGATTAGCTTAACGTCTTTTGACTGCACTTTTTGATAAAAGATGCCTTTAGGATGAATAACAACAATTGGCCCTCTTTCACAAAAACCATGACAACCAGTAACTTTAATTTCCACCTTATTTTTAAAGTCTTTGTTTTTAATCTCTCGTTTGAATGCATCAATTACTTTTTTGCAACCAGAGGCATGACATCCAGTACCTCCACAGACTGTTATTAACTGTCTTCCTTTCTTTGTTTTTTTAATTAAGTTTTCCTTGATTTGTTTAAGATCTGAAAGATTTTTTATTTTTTTCATTATTATCCCTTGAAAAAAGTTGAATATACATTGTAAAAAGCCTTTAATTCTGTCTCTAAATCCTCAAATTCAAGGATAAGTTTCTTACATCCTTTGCGAGAACATATCTGTATGTTCCCCCCATTTTCAATATTCATTAATGCCATTTGTGATTTACATTTTTCGCATGTTCTAGTACTCATCAAATTGGTATTACACCACGGGCAGAAGAGTATTAACGTGTCTCCATCAGCAACAAAAGAAGGGATTTTCGAATTATAACTTCCCAAAATTGAACTTAAATGTAACTCATCTTTTTTTCCTTTGTATTCAAATAATAAACGTACAGAAGGATGTCCATCAATCTTGTACTTTTCATCTTTTAAACTATGCTTACAGTGCTTACATTCCATATTCAGTTTTATCATAAGAAAATTTCCTCCTATTTTTTCTTTGAAAATTTTTTAATAGTCGAAACAACTTTTTTTGGGTTCATCTGTCCATAATACTTTTTATCTACTACCATCAAAGGTCCTAGAGCACATGCACCAAGACATCTTACTGTTTCTAAAGAGAAATTTTTATCTGGTGTGGTTTCGTCGACATCAATATTTAACTGGCTTTTGATTTCATTGAGAATTCTTGGTCCCCCACGAACATGACATGCTGTGCCTGAACACACAGTAATGATATGTTTACCTCTAGGTTTTAGATAAAATGATTTGTAAAAAGTCGTTAAGCTATAAACATCGATCAAAGGGATATTCATTTTTTCAGAAACTTGTTTTAATATTTCTGGAGGAAGCCAACGATTTACTTCTTGAATATCTTGCAGTATTGATATTAGAGATGATTTTTTATAATCATGTTTTTTTAATATTTTGTCAATATCAGCTTTTTTCACTGAATAACCCCTAAATTGCTAGCTGGTGAATTGTCCTTTACTTTTAAAACTTTACGATTGCAATTACTTTTAAAAAATTTGTGGGTCAATAAGTTGTTATATCAAAAAAATACCGTGTTATTAATCAAACAGGATATAAAACAGTCAATTCTGTTTTAGTAAATTATGCTATATTTGGCACAAGAAGCCATTAGTATCAGGGATTCCCAAAAGATTAATATGCTTAAATTTAATGCTGCTCTCAAAAACTTTAGGAGTAAATTGTATGTCAAAATCGTTTTTTGAAAATGTTTTAGAGCAGATAGATGCAACTGCTGAGAATATGTCACTAGATTCTGGAATCCACAAGATGTTAAGGCAACCGGAGCGTGAATTGACGGTTGCTATTCCCATAGAAAAAGATACTGGAGAAATAGAAGTTTATACTGGTTATAGAGTACAACATAACAGTGCGAGAGGTCCCTGTAAAGGTGGTATCAGATATCATCCTGATACTAACTTGGATGAGGTTAAAGCACTCGCAACATTAATGTCTTTAAAATGTGCTGTTGCTAACGTCCCATTTGGGGGAGCAAAAGGGGGCGTAACATGTACTCCATCAAAACTTTCAAAAAAAGAACTTCAAAAATTAACAAAAAGATATGCAGCGATGATATTACCAATAATTGGGCCAAGATCCGATATTCCCGCTCCAGATGTTAATACAAATGCTGAAACAATGGGCTGGATTATGGATGCTATTTCAATGTATAAAGGTTCAACAGTTTTAGATATTGTAACTGGAAAACCGTTGGAACTCGGTGGATCTCTTGGTAGGAGAGAAGCAACAGGTAGAGGAGTAATGATTAATACAGTTGAACTTCTAAAAAAATTAAATAAAAATCCAAAGGAAACATCTATTGCAGTTCAAGGATTTGGAAATGTCGGATCAATTAGTGCAGAGCTTCTTGTTGAACAGGGCTGTACGATAAATGCCATTAGTGATGTTTCAGGAGGCCTTTACAACCCAGATGGATTAGATATACCTAAAATTACAAAATATGTTAACTCCAAACCCCAAATTTCCCTGCTCAAAGATTATAATCGTAAGAAAGATGATGAGATAATAAGTAACCAAGATCTATTGGAATTAGATATCGATGTCTTAGTTCCTGCAGCTCTTGAAAATCAAATTCATAGTGATAATGCTGATAACATAAAAGCAGAGATAATTGTTGAGGGGGCAAATGGACCGGTTACCAAAAAAGGCGATGAAATACTTTCAGAAAGAAGAATATATATCATTCCGGATATTCTTGCAAATAGCGGTGGAGTAGTTGTTTCATATTTTGAATGGGTTCAGGGAATTCAATCATTCTTCTGGGGAGTTGATGAGGTTAACAAGAATCTAAAGAATATACTGCTTAAATCCTTTGATGAAGTGTGGAAAATTTCAAAGGAAGAAAAAGCAACACTACGGGATGCTGCCTTCTTACTTGCTATGGGAAAAATAGCTAAAGCAACCGAATTGAGAGGAATATTCCCATAAACTTAAAATAAAATTTTACTTATTGTATAAAGAAAATTAAAAAATTATTTGGAGAGATATCCTGAATAAGCGTCTTTGTAGATTTTTATAACTCACGTTTTACTTGATCTATTAATTTATCCATATTTTTGGTACCAACAGTGGTTACTATGGTGTCCAACATTGCAAAAAAAATTAAATTTATATCGACGTCGTTCTTCATGAACTCATTAATAATATATTTATAAATTCCATTTTTTACTTTCATATATTTCTCATTATGTTCCAATTAAATCATTTCCTCCAACAATATTTGATAACAACTCTTTAATAATTAATTTTTCCTAAACGTTGAAAAACATCAGGGGAATTCAACCTATATCCTATAAGCCCACCAGCGGCTCCATGTTATTATCTAGCACGATAATTTCATTTTTTGCCATTTAACTATATTTGATAAATTAATCATTAAAAAATTAAAATTTGACATTCATAGAAAATTTAAAATCAAATGACTTGAATATATGTTATTGGAGGGAGTGATATAAAGAAAATTCTTCCATTAATCATTATTATTCTTATTCTTTCTTCATTTTCAAATTTATCATTTGCAGAATCCTCAAACAATATTATTTATGTTGATGATGATGGAGGTGCTGATTATACAAAGATTCAGGATGCAATAGATAATGCAAGTAATGGGGATACTATCATTGTTTATGAAGGAATATATTTTGAAAATGTAATAATTTATAAATCACTTAATCTAATTGGATCAAATATAAATTCAACTATAATTGATGGAAATAAAACAGGGGATATATTGACAATAATAACTGATAGTGTAACAGTTAACAAATTCACAATTCAACATTGTGGTGAAAATTTTGAAGAACAAGGTAACACAGAAGAATCCGGATTAAGAATTCAATCAAATTTTAATAATATATCAGATATAAAATTTGTTGATAATTTAAATGGCATATACTGTATTGAATCAAGTAACAATATAATTAGAAATTGCTATTTTGACAACAATATTTTTAGTGGAATTTTATTTCAAAATTCAGATGGAAATTATATCGTTAATTGTAAAATTAATAATACTCAACTTTTTAATATATACCTAATAAGTTCTAATAAAAACATCATCGAATCGTGCAATATAACAAATTCGGGATCTTCATTCGCAATATCACATTCAATTGACAATAAAGTAATGAATTGTTCGATGATAAATAATAATCGTAATGGGATTTCTATTTTTTATGGTTCAACAAATACAATTATAAATAATTGTACCGTGTATAATACCAATGAAAGTGGTATTAAAATAATGGATACCAATATTTCATTTATTAAAAATTGTAAAATTTATAATAATCAGAAGGGCATCCATTTATTAAATGCTGATAATAATGAAATTATTAACTGTGATATTATTAATTCTTCAAATGAAGGATTATTCATTCAACATTCAAGTTACAATGAAATAAATAATTGTCAAATAAAAAATAATTCTAAAGGTATTTGGGCATATGATTCCTATTATAACTATATTTTGAAATGTATTATTGCTAATAACAGTGATGGAATGTCTTTAGGTGATTCAAATTTTAATAAAATTGAAAAATGTTTAATTGAAAAAAATAGTATAGGACTTAAACTTTCTTATGCAAGGTCTAACGTGGTTGAAAAAAATAATATATCTTATAATAATAATGTTGGTATTCAATTATTATGGTCTTCTGCCAATAAAATAAAAAATAATAATATAATTAAAAACAATGAGCAAATTCAAATAATACAGGATGGTCCACAGCAAATTTTCAGATTTTTTGGTTTTTTTGGATTTATAATTAATGATTTAACAGGTAATCACTGGAGTGATTGGATTAGATTATTACCAAGACCCATAATAATTGAGATAACTTTCCGTTCTCGTATAATAATTTCATGGTTAAATTTTGATTGGAATCCATTAAAAGAACCATTTAAAATATAAAATTAATAAAAAATAGGATAAAAATGATTAAAAAATATATGAAGATAGGAATAATATTCATCTTACTAATTAATATTATTTCTAATATTGGAGCGGGTAACGAGTTTTTTTTAAATGAATATGAATCTTTAGACAGTAATTATTTACATATTTATATCAATGGTAATGATGATTTCACACCAGAAAACGGTGTAATAGAGGGCGATGGTTCAAAGAATAATCCTTATATTATATCTGGTTTATATTTTGATGGTTCATATCAATATAGGCTTGATGAGATAAGATGGAAAAATAAGATTTTTGAATTTATTATTAATTATTTTTTTGGAGAAGTAGAAAATGCATTAAAAATTGTTAACACCGATAAACACGTTATTGTTAGAGATAATATGTTTGTGAATTGGAATGAACCATTACCGCCTCAGGATCCACATTCAGAGGTTACAATATTATCAAATCATAGAAGTATTAAACTATCAAAAACTAAGAATATAACTATAGCATATAATAATTTTAAGAATTGTAATGAAGGGATTGATTGCTATGACTCTGATGTTGTAATCAATAATAATGAATTTATTGATATTAATGGAGGATACCAAATTATAAATCTTAATAGGCAAATAAATTCAATTATTGAAAATAATATTTTTCAATCTTGTGAATGTGAAAAAGGTATCAGAATTTATAAAGGAAAACAAAATACTTCAATAATTGATAATAATTTTAATAATTGTATTTTAAACCATGGAGCAATTGATTTTACTGAGTCTCAATCCTTAGTTAGTATATCAAATAATATATTAAATCAAATTGATGGTTATTCAATAATTGGCTCAAATGGGTGCATTGAAAATAATGAATTATCAAATTGTGAAATTGCAATTAAAGTAGAGGATTCAATTGTTTGTAATAATCTGATTCACTCATCTGGTCCGGGTATTGCTGCTATTGGTTATTATGAGTTATATCATAATGATATTGTTAATAATAGTGTAGGGATTGGATTTTATGGTGATGCAAAGGAAAATTCAACAGTATTTAGAAACAATATTACTGGTAATGGAAAAGGATTTTATTGTATAACTAATAATCCCCCATCAATATTTTATAATAATATTTATGAAAATGATATTGGAATAAAAAATAATGCTGAAAATTATATGAATGCATTGAATAATTGGTGGGGTGCATCAAGTGGTCCCGGAGGTGAGGGCGATGGTGATATTATAAAAGGTAATATTGAATTTAATCCTTGGCTATTAAATCCTGTTGTTGATGCAGGTCGACAATTATAAAATGATTAGTATGGATTTTTTTGGTGAGGCTTTGATGGATTGTTACTATAGCCCACCAGCGGCTTTTTTTTTAAAATTTGAATGTTCTAGCATATTTTAACCCAAATGGACCCAATAAAACTAATAAATTAGTATTTTGATAAGATTTTGAGAGTATATAGCAACTACTTACACAATACAGTTGTTCACCCTGAGAATCGGTTGTTTTATGCTCCCCCTCAGGGCTAATATTATTTATTAACGGTGAAAAAATGAGAAAAAGTACGAAAATAGTTTATATGACCAGAAAACAAATAAAGAGATGGTTAAGAGAAAAGGGGAGAACAAGACTTAAAAATTTATTTCTGTTGAGCCAGTAGGAAAAATGGGGGGTAACTGATCTCGAATTTGAGCTAAATAGGGATCATAAAAATCTATGGAGAACCTTAAAAAAAATGGAGATTGATGGCTATACAAAAAATAAAGATAGAAAATGGTCATTAACTGATAGAGGCGATAAAGCAGTTGTTAATGCAATAAATGCAGGTCTTATTCCAAAGGAAAAACGACCAATAGAGTATTATTAGTCTGTTTTCAGAATGTTGAAAAATCCTTTTATGGTGTATAAGACACCACAAAAATAAAATGGACAACGCAGAGGAGTTAGTCAAAATGAGTATTATTTACCTATTTTCTAACACTATTTTTTGATGTTAACATGAAAGGGGGGTTTTTTGACCATGAAAATTTATATCGCTTTTTCCAAAAATTAGCGATAACTAGAAAACGATATATAATGAAAAAAAAGAAATATACTAAAATATAACACTTTATATAAAAAAAATTATTTATAACCAAATAATAGAAAAAATTTAAAAAAAGGGAAAAAAATACTTTAAATGCCCATATCAAAAAACATATTAATCATAAGATATTATGTCGAATTGAGAATAGAATTAACAGATAAACGAAATATACAATTTGTTAAGGATTTGTGAGGTATAACTGAGGTTCTATGCTGTTGTATTGTTCTCCTAGCTTAAAGTAAATTGTAGTATTTGCAAGTAGGTTAGACGCCAGATATATAACAATGATCAAAAATTGAATAAAATCAATAAAGAAATATTTTGAAATGTGTTACCAAATAATGGAGGGTGTATTAATGAATTATAATGATTATATCAAGTCTCTAGAGAAAACAAATAATCTGCTTCTAATGAGAACACATATTAAGAAAATAAAGTTAAAAAACATTCCATTTATGATGAATAAAAATATTGTTTTTTCTAAGTACAATATTATCAGTGGAGCTTATGGTGCTGGTAAAACTTTTTTAGTTCATTTAATTTATGATGCCTATACTATGGGTAAAACAGAACTTGAATGGCTAACGGAACATCCTGATTATAGAAATGCTACTGCTGAAATCATTTATAATTCAGATACAGAATGCAAATATTCATTTCCAAAGAAAAGTGAGGATTTTGATGACAGTAGATGGTTCGAGGAACATAAAGATATATGTTTTCTGTTTGATCAACCTGCTATTCTAAACAATAATATAGAAATTGATGGTTTTCTTAATTATCTTAAAGAAATTGATGCTCAAATTCTATTGACAGTAGATGAAAAAAATGATTTCAACTTGCCAAGCGACTTCAAAAGAATTAACATTTAAGAGAATTAACTGATTAGCCGATTTTTATAAAGAAAAAAGGAGGATCGACAATGCAAACCTCCAAAAGTGTTTAATGAATCATACTTACTTGTGGTTCTTACGTACAAATGTATTGCTCTAAGCGACGAATACCAATGTGTCTAAGGAGGCTTACGGACTAGATCCAGCACATAACCCTTACCTTTCGTTTTCACGTAACCCAATTTACATTTTCAATTTTTATAGCAATTGGTCATTCAGGTCTTGCAATCGGTTTTCCTTTAGGTTATTATTAATGAACCTAAACAAAACTATAATTTTTTTTTGGGGAAGGTAATAGACAATAATTAATCTAAATCACTAATCCTAATAAAATATTTTGATGCTATTGTATTTAAGAATTATTTAATATGAAAACTTTATATAATTATAAGACAATTTAACTAAAGATATATGGCTGGAATTATATGATTTATTCTATACGAAAAAAATTATTTATCATTTTAATCACCATTTCTATAACTATATCAATTAATATTGTTAATGCAGAAAAAATAAAATCAAATAATTATAATGAATATTCTAATTCAATAATAACAAATTCATATTTTAATCAAAATGATTATTACTATAGGTTGTTTTATGTAGGAAGAATAAAGGATTTAAATAGACAAGAAAACTTTATCTCTTTTGATGCTGTTAATCTTTATAGGATATCATTTATACGATCGAGTGATTGGAGTTTTTGGGAATATTCATTATCCCATTATGAAGAAACATATCATCAACATGAAAATTATAGGTTTTTTGGGATTCTAAGAGATAATATTATTGTAGGAATTTTTTTCAAATAATATTTAAATTCTTAAAATACAAATATATCTCTAATTTATTTTTTACAAAACAAAAATTATAAATAATAATATCTAAATAATTAATTAAAAAAATGAGGATAATTTAAAATGATAAACAATTTAATGAGAAAACAATCTTTTAAACTTACAATATTATTAATAATTGGATTAATAACAGTAGTAGCTAATTCAAATGCGATTAATCTCGAAGATATATCAAATAGAAATTTCAATATTAGCAATAGCAAAGGATATATTGATATATTAGATCAAGAGGCTTGGGAATTGTTAAGTAACACCTCAAATGGCATCCAATTTCCAATAGATGTTAGAACATATGAGGAATGGAAAACTGAAAGAATAGATACACCTTATCCTGAATATGCCAGATTATATACATTATCAGATTTACAGAATGAAAATGGAATTAATCATTTTAAATCAGTTTATACAAATAAAGAAGTGATTATTTACTGTAAATCTGGTGGAAGAAGTGCATCAGCAGCACAATATCTAGTATCAAATGAATTTAATGGCACTATATACAATATGCTTGGAGGAATAACTTCATGGAAACAATCTGGATTACCCATAAAAAACAATAATCAAATCCCGAATAAACCAGAGATTCCAGATGGATCAACATTATGTTTTTCAAATATATCATCTTATTTTCAAACAAGTTCAATAGATCCTGATGAAGATGTTATAAGATATGGATGGGATTGGAATGGAGATGATGCCATTGATGAATGGACAGATTATTTTAAATCAGGAGAAATTGTGAATGTATCTCATAAATGGTCATTACATAAAGACTATAATATAAAGGTATTAGCTGAAGACATTGTAGGGGAAAAAAGTGATTACTCATCAAAATTAACGATAAATGTAAGTAATTTAGCTCCAAATATGCCTGCAATATCTGGAACAATTTTAGGTAAAAATGGAAAGACATATAGCTATAATATTTCATCAATAGATCAAAACGGAGACGACGTTTATTTTTGGATTCTTTGGTATGATACTTATCCAGACCCATCATGGGATGGACCATACTTATCAAATGAAAAAATACTTAGAAACTACTCATGGGCTGATGAAGGAATATATAATATCAAAGTAAAAGCTAAAGATATACATGGTGATGAAAGCGAATGGGCAAATTTAGAAGTTTCAATGCCAAATAACAAAAATATTTATTTAAAAAAATTAATTAATCCTCAATCTACAAATAATATTTTTTTATTAAAAATATTTCATAAATTAATATAATAAAAAAAGGATAAGATTTATTGATATTGTTTTTTATATTTGTGTAAATATCAATAGTTGTAATCCTTCAACATCTGATTTAACTTCACCTACAGTTACGCTAATAGTTATTGAACCTAATCCAATAATCATTGGTAGGCTTATTGATGTTTCTCCACCAGCAGGAATTGATATTGTTCCAGAGGCTTCAGAGTTTATGAAACCTAGTATTCCGCCAGTTGCACTCATTGTATATGCTACATCAGTGGCATCGCCTGTACCAGTATTTTTAATTACTGCATTTACTCCAATTCCACCGTTAATTTCATCAATTATAAGATTTGGTGCAGATCCAACTGATTCAAAGTAAATATCTTTATTATCATTTTTATTATCAGTCCAAAAACCATAATTGCCTTTAATTGCAGAATTTTGAAAAACCTCAACAACAGTATTTAAATCATCATTTACTTGTTCAGGATTATTCCAGGTTTTACCAGAATCTTCAGATGATGTTACAAATATGTTTTCATTTTTCATAAACATTATTGTTATGTCACTACCATCTGCTGAAATAACAGGATACTTTTCATCATCCAATGAATCAGTCACTTGATATCTATTCCAGAAACTACCTGTTGTAGATGATGCAACATAAATATCTTGATTTCCATTTTCATCACTCATATAAGTTACAAAAGCTTTTTTCCCACTTACTGATACATCAGGATATGTGCAGTTGTATCTACTGTTTGCAACTACAGATCTTTGATTCCAATCTGAATATAATGTGTTTTCATCAATTCTACATACAGCCGTTGCAATTTGCGAGGTTGAACCAAAAGGATCTTTTTGGAATACAAACCAAATTTTGTCTCCCGCATCCGCACAAAGATGTGAATATGGTATCGAGATTCCCTGATCATCATTATTTAACCAATAAACACCACCATCAGCAGTCTCATCATCAAAATTATTTGCATCCCAAGTTATTAAAATTGTATCTTCATAATAATCATCACCTTCATAATCTTGTACTGATGCCATAGCAATTCGCCCACTCTTATTTGCTGTAATTGCTGTTTCAGATACATATGATGCAGAATTAGATCGATCAAAAGACCATAAAGTCCAAGTTTCGGGATTATTAACATCTATAAAATCAAAAAAGTGTAATATTGGTTCTTGTTCTACGGTTTCATAAGTACCATATGCTCGAACTCCATCAACAAAATCAATTTCTGGATTTATTGGTGTAACATCATTAAATTCATAAATCCATATTAAATCTTCTGGCCAATTTACCCCAAGATCAATTGATCTTTGTAGGAATATCTTAGAATTGAATAAAGCTTCTTCTGATTGATATATTAGAAAAGGATTACCATTGCTATCGATATCGATTGAAGGGTGACTCTCATCAAATTCACTAAAAGTAATCTGAGTATCTAATGCTAATAGATTATAATTATTTTTTTGAATAAATTTATAACAATCTTTATCAATTTTTTCCAATTTTTCACTAATTATTTCTTTACTCTCTTCATTAATTTTAATTATATCTTTTTCATCTTGTTTTATATTGTTGAATGCTCCAGTAATTGGAGTTAACATCAATATTAGAATTAAGATTCCAATTAATATATTAATTTTTTTCATTTTTTTTTTAACCTCCGGATTATTTTTTAATATGTTTTAATAACTATTTAATATTTTATATAAAAACCTCATTTGTTAATAAAAAAATTATTTTTTATTAAGAGAAATATTTATAAGCTTATAAATAAACATTTATTTAAAACAAAATTAAAAATAAGGTGTAAAAGATCAAGATGATTAATATAATTAATAAATTAATCTCATTGTTTATTATAATATTATTAGTATCTACATGTTTTTTACCAGGTTTTAAACCTTCATTAGGAGAAAAAAATAAAATTGAACCATTATTAAATCCGATTGCTGATGCAAATGGACCATATATTGGGGTAATTAATCAACCAATTACTTTTGATGGTTCAAATAGTTATGATCCAGATGGTACAATTATTTATCATGAATGGTGTTGCGGGGATGGAAATGCTGAAGTAGGTGAAATAGCCGACCATATTTATAATAAAACTGGTAGGTTTAAAATATTATTAATCGTGGTAGATAACGACGGCAATCTTGACACGGATGAAACTGAAGTATTGATAAACGAAGATTTACCACCTAATATTGAGATTATATGTCCAATTAAAAATTCATTTTATATGAGAAATTCTTATTTATTTGATTTAAATAATAAAACAATATTATTTGGAGAAATAAATATTTCTGTTAATGCAACCGATGATGTTGGAATTAATAGAGTTGAATTTTATTTAGACGATTCTCTTAAGTTTACAGATTATAATGAGCCATATAATTGGGTGATCCCAAAAGGACATCTTAAACACAATTTAAACGTAATAGCATATGATATAATTGAACAAGAATCGAGCAATCAACTTGAATTCCTTCAATGGAAAGTTCATCCAATTCTAATAATATTATCTACCTATATATTATTAAAAAATAAAGAAAAAGGTTTAGATTGGTTAAAAGATGAAAATCAATGGGATTCCTTATTATTAAAATTATTAAAAAATCTACGAGATAAAGATTATTCAACAGATAAAAATCTAAAAGAAATAATTGAATATTTACAAAAATCGACTGAAAAGATAAAAACAAAGATTATTATCGAATTTTTAAATAATCATCCATATTTAAAAAACAAATTTAGACAAAATTATCCAATTGCATATATTATATTATTTTATATAAAAAATGATGATTCTCTTTTAAAAGAAAAATTATTGCATGAATTCTATAAAAATAATAATCTATTAAATATATTATTTTCGATAACATCAATAAAAGATTCAACAAGATCTTCAAATAACTTTAATCAAAATTTATTGGATATAAACTCTATACAATGGATAAAAGATCATCCATATATGACTGCTGGGATTTTATTGATATTAATGTTACTTATAAATAAACTTGTATCAAATGAAGAAAACACTGAAGATAATCAAAATCAAGAACCACCAGTACAAAATAAAGAACCCACTGCAAATATAGAAGGACCATATATTGGAATTATCAATTCACCAGTCAATTTTTCAGCTGAAAAAAGTTATGATGAAGATGGAAAAATTTCAACTTACAATTGGGATTTTGGAGATGGAAAAACAGGATCAGGGATAAAAATTCAACATACATATTCAAAATCTGGATACTATAAGGTGACGTTATCTATTGTTGATGATGAAGGTAAAACAAATTATGATTATTTAAATATTGAAATAGTCAATTTAGATGATGAATTAGAAAATACTAATTATAAACAAAATTTTGAGTATATGCTAATATCTGGACTATTATCTTCTATACTTCTAATTGGATTAATCGGCTTAAAATTTAGGAGGAAATTCTTTGAATAATACTATTAGAAATAATGCTTTATATTTATTTATAATAATTCTATTAATTATACAAATATTTTATTTCTTCATTTACTTTTTTACATCTGGAATATTCTTTCAATATGGATATAATCTTTTTGATTTAACAATAGGAATTGTTCTACTTTCAATATTTTTCCTTCATGGAATGATATTGATATCTTTAATCTTGATATTTTTTGGGTATCAAAATAAAAGTTCTTGGATGAGAAAATTTACAATATTCTATTTAATATGGGGTATTTTATGGGGATTATGGGGGATTTTTATTGGTAATAAAATTATCTTACATTCTTTATTGATATTATTCTATGTTATAGGCTTTTATTATTTAACAACAGAAGAAGCAAAGAAATATTTTTACATTATATGCAAATATGGAAAATATATTTTATATACAAGATCTGTAGAATTAAAGAGCGGGAAAAAATTGCCAATATTTTTTTTCAGTTCACATAAACCAAAAAGTGGAAATCCAACCATAATGCCGAAAGGATATATTATAAAGGAAAATCCAAAATCACATATGCCATATCTAAAAAAAACACATCATATAAAAAAACCTATAAAAGTAATTCCAAAAACTGAGAATAACATAAAAAAAAATGAGATTTTATATGTCGTAAACCACTTACAACCAGGTAGTAATAGAGGAAATTGGGCAGTTAAAAATAAAAAGGAAATATTTAGTAGCCATAGAACAAAAAAAGCTGCAATAAAAAATGCTAGAATACTTGCAAAAAAAAGAGAAACCAGAGTTTTAGTACAAAATATTCATGGCCGATTCAGCTATGGATTTAATCCAAAAAAAAATAATTAAAAAAATATTTTTAATATTATAAAATTATCAACCTTAAATATTTTTTTTATTCAATTCGTTTAAGGTTATTCTTCCGATCATTCTTCGAGATATTTTTGATTTTAAAATAACTTTAATCTCATTTGTTTTTTCATTTATTGCTAAAAGACCTATACCTTCTTTTCTTAAAATTAATTCAGCTTTTCTGAGCACATTAAATATCTTCTGAAGAGGAAATGCAAGATAAACATAATCAGAACCTAACTGATAATTTTTAGCTTGCATAATCGCTTTTTTCCAATCATTCAATTTTAATTCTACGGATAATACCATATTTTTTTTAAATCCAACAATATCCGCTCGACAATATCCTATTCTAACTTCTCTTTTTACAATATAACCTTCATTTTTTAAATAATTTTCAACTGGTTTGATAAGCTCAATTTCAAGATAAAAAGGATACATATTAAATAAATTCATAATTATTATTTAAAATCATTCGCATTTTTGAAATCTAAAAAATTATCATTAGTTTTTTCATTAAGTTTTCTTATTGATTTTTCATGTTCAATTAAAATCGAAATAACAATAGGTTCAAAAGGATTAGGATTTACCATGTTAGTCCCAGATGATCCATGTTTTCTTGCATGATTTAATAAATCTTCAAATACCTTTTTATCATTATATCTTAATGCCCTTTTAAAATCACTCCATTCTAATCCAAAAAACTCGATTATATTACGAAATGTTGGTACTGTTCTACCCATGATCTATTTCCCCATATATAACATATTGAAGAAAATTATCACTATTATTTTTTAATAAGATCAATACTAGATAATTGAAAGTATTTAATTAAAATAAATTTTGTAACATTTTTATAAATATTTATGAATTCTTTTTACATTTTTATCATAATTATACCATTTTTTTGGCCAATCGGGGTTATGCAATTCAAGTTTATCTAATACAAGTTTTCGAATCCAAATAGTTTTTAAGTTTTCATCCGGATGTTCTTCAATTTCTTCAGCAATTTTTCTTGCAATTTCAACTGGTGCACCTGTTTTTACTGCACTAACAATAATCTTCTCTTTGATAAAAGGTTCTTTTCTACCATCCTTTTTTATAACAATTTTTGCCATTTTGTCCAAATCCTCAATTTAATTTTATGCATTTTTTTCTTCATTTTTTAGTAATCACTTTTTAAAGCGTGTCTCATATAAAATAAAAGAGCTATTACTGATACTATTAAACCAAAACTTGCAATCATTTTAAAGGTTGTTGAATATTCAATTAAAGATAATGATTCTGAAGCTTTAAATAAGAAATATATAGATTCCTCCCACACGCTAAATAATAGAAAACCTTCAGGGATAGCTTCAATAATAACAGCTATATAGTTAAACGGAGAAGGAAATTTAACAAATGACCAAACATCAAATAATATAAGTAAACCCCATGCATACAAGTATAATATTCTTAAAGGCCATAATATATCAAATTCACCATTCCAAAGAATTAATAAAAATACAGAGATAAACGAGACTATAGCAGCGAATACGCCCAAAAATAGATAGATATATCCAACCCTTTCAAAATTTTTCATATATTAAAAGGATAATTTTTTTATTTTTAAAGTTTTTTTTTATTGTCAAATAATATTATTTATGTTATTGATATTAGAAAAATAATTAATATACTTATTATTTACGGATAGTAATGCTAAAATTAAATGATACAAATAGAGAATATCTTGGCTTTATTATAACTTATTTAAGTTATTTACTTATTTTATTATCTCTTATATACTACGGATTTTTTGTTATAAAAAAAATAAATTTGGGAATAATTGGGACAGTTATTCTAATTATTACTGGTATTATATATCCCTTCTTATATTATAGAACTCTAAAATCAAATGAAGAAGAAAAAGACCAGTAACAGATTTGAATATTATAATTAAATAAAATTATTGTTCCTTTGGATGCTTAAATTCTTCCGCTGTTTTTACTTTTTCTAAAGTAATATCTATTATATCGCCATATTTCCATTTCCTTGAGATAAAATCGATTTCTGATTCTATATGTATTAATCTCCTTGGGTCATAATCTTTTCTTTTTCTAAACATTGGAGGCATTGCATTTTTTAAAACTTGAGTTAGTTGATCTTGGACTCCGGGGGGAAAAGATGAGCCATCCATTCCAATTCCAGAAATTTTTATTGGAATATCATTAGATATTTCACTTCCATTATATTCAAGTTTATCAATCGGTTCCATTAAAACTTCAACATATCCTTCTATTTTATCACATGGCTTAATTCCTTTTATCTGATAAGGTATTGTTATTTTATTTTCAACCATTTTTTATGAACCCTAAATAACATTAATTATTATTCCATATTAATATTATTTGATTTTTTAATTCAATTTATTTAATATTTAAACAGTTATATATTATTAAATAATTTTTGAAAAATTCCAAAATTATATTTAAATAAAATTTAGAAGTATCTATTCTTAAAAATTAAATTTAAAATTAAATTTATTTATATATGCCCGCATCGGGATTGAGTTATCATTATACAAGTCCCAATAATTTGTGATTAATAATTTTTTTTCTTTATTACTTGCTGATTATGATGGTGATTGATAGGATAAACAAAATGACAATATGGTTTTTAAATACATAAAATATATAATAAAGAAATGTTAGAATTAATATATTTGGAGCGTAAATGAAAAAATATATAATTATATTTGGAATGGCAATGATTTTAATCATCATTGCCTTGGATGGATGTATTGAAGAAGAAACAGGGAGCATAATAAAAGTGAGTGAGGGACATTTCAATTCTATTCAAAGTGCAATTGATGCTGCTTCTAATAATGATAAAATACTTGTTTACCCGGGAATATATAATGAAACAATAATAATTAATAAATCAATAAGTTTAATTACAGTTGATAAAAATTCAACGACAATACAATACAATGGAAATGAAACGGGTATAACGGTTCTGGAAATCAATGCAGATGATTGTATAGTTGATGGATTTGTTATATTAGGAAATAATGAATCAACAAAATTATATCCATTTGGTTCACTTTCATCTATTGGAATTAAAGTACAATCAAATAACAATATAATCACAAATAATACAATTCAGGATATTTATTATGGTATAAATTTAGATAATTCAAACAACACTATAGTGTCAAATAACAATATATTAAACAATGATGTCGGTCTCTATATTGTCCGCTCGATGAATAATAAAATATTATCAAATAATATCACAAAAAATAGCATATTCGGAGTTTATATATATTCGATATTATCACAGTCAGATAAAAATATATTCAAATATAATCAAATATCTCAAAATAATATTGGACTGAGAATCAAAGGGTCTCTAGAAAATAAATTTGAAAAAAACATAGTTCAAAATAATAACGATACAGGTTTTTTATTCTGCTGCGGATCAAGAAATAATATTGTTTTTAATAATAATATAATAAATAATAGCCTCAATGCTGATGATCATTATAAAAATCAATGGCATTACAACAAAATAGGGAACTACTGGGGTGATTATAAGTCAAAGTATCCAAATTCTATCGATGAGAATAATGATGGTTTCTGGGATACTCCCTATATAATCTATACAATTAATGGGGATACAAAAGATTTATTTCCATTAGTAAAACCAATAAAAATCTTATAGTTTACTAATTATGAATTGTTTTCGTTGTTTTCCAACCTCTTGACTGACAGTCTCGTAGATTAAAATTCTTTAAATAATTCTACGCCCACATCGGGATTTGAACCCGAGTAGAAGCCTCCGCAGGGCTTCAGGATATCCAAACTACCTCATGCGGGCAAATTATTATCATTTTTTTTTTATTCTTTCCAATAGAAAAACGGTTGCAACTAATTCTAATTAGTATTAATAATAAAATGATAAATTAGTATCTTTTTTATGTTTTTCGATAACTATTATTAGTAATTTATTAAAATGGAACTTAATGATATGATAAAATAAAAAAAAAATTTAGTTTATTAATGATGAAGGATTGAATATGTTCCGTATTATTTCTATTAAATCTTGAATAAGTTGGAAAAGAGTTGTAAATGCATCTATTAAATTTTGTATTAAATTTACTAGGCCAATGATATTTTGAATAACATCGATTATTTCTAAAATAAACTGTATTATTAATGTTATTAATTGAATTATTAAATCAATAATTCCGCCAGATTGAACATTATTAATAATATTGTTTAAAAAATCATAATCAATTATATTTTTATTTTCCTCTATATCATTAATAAGATTCATTACAGGGTTACTTTGAGCCTGAGGCACAGCAGTTACAGTTGACACTAATAATAATGCGATAAAAATTGTCCCTATACCCATAAAATATTTTTTCATTATTTACACCATAATATTATCCGTAATTTGATATTTAAATATATCTATATTTAGAATAATTGATGAAATTATATATTTTTAAAAAAATTGTTAGAATAATTTGAAATTTATTTAAAAAAACTGATATAAAATTTACTACAATATTTATCCATAAT
>JAHWGJ010000008.1 GCA_020054475.1 Thermoplasmata archaeon
ATAAAACTTGGTTTAAAAGAATTTAATTTTATTAGTGATCTATATTATTCAGATATTTATGACAATGATGGTATTTTTCAAATCGGGGATACTAATAAAGATAATATTATTGATCCTAAGAAAGATGATATAGACATGTATCCTGATATTTTTGTTGGACGATGGCCCTGCAGAAATAAAAATGAAGTTAGAATAATGGTTGAAAAAACTATTTCATATGAAACAATAAAACAATCATCAAAAAAAATTTTACCTATTGGTGGCGACACATTTGATGATAATATGAAATATAATGAAGGTGAATTAATCACTAGTGAATCAGGAAAATTTTTTAATAATTATGAAATAATTGATATTTTTGCATCTAATGAAACATTAAGTGGTAATAAAATAAGAAAATCTATTGGAAATGGTGCCTCATTTATGCATTTTAAAGGTCATGCTTATACAACTTATTGGAATACATTTGAACATGATCAAATTAATAGTGAATCTGAACCAGGTTTTGGAAATTGGGATATTCCATTCTTTACTAATAATCAATATCCAATAGTTGTTTTTGGAGGATGTCATACTGCTATGTATAATATATCTATATGGAGCCAACCTTATAACTGGCCTTCATTTAGCGAAAGAGAATATCTTCCGATTATAATGTATCTTTATCCCCATTATGAATGTATAAGTTGGGCCTTTGCTAGTAAAAGAGATGGTGGTGGTATCGCTAGTTTAGGATATACTAGTTATTCTAATTCTGATTATATTGGTGAAAATGGAGATATGGATAATGATGGTGTAATTGAACCCGATTGTATTGAACATCTGAGTGGAAGATTGGAAATTGAGTTTTTTTTAGGTATCGGTAAACATAAAATTAATTATTTAGGTGAAAGTTTGAGTTATGCTCAAAATACCTATATTAATATGTTTATGATAGATAGGTCTGAGTATTTTTTAGCTGATGCAATGAATCTTTTTGGATTTGTTTTACTTGGCGATCCCAGTTTAAAAATTGGCGGATATTCTTAGTTTATTCTGGCCCTTAAACTTTTTATCTCTCAAGAGGCTTTAAAACAAAGTTTTTTGTGTCGAATAAAATTCAATATAAAGAAAAAAGAAAGGTTTCAGAAAAAATAATAATTATTATTATTTCTTTGACCCCAATATTTATTAAAAAGATAACTATCTACTCATTTATTGGTATAAGAACTTGATTTATAGGAGAGTTCTCGAGTTAATATATTAACTTATGTGTTTGCAATAAAAAAAAATTGTTAAAAAAACTTTGATTAATTCAACATAACTATTTATTGAATTAAGATAAAAATGTAAAAAGATATGTATATTTATTTGATAGGAAATAATTCATGAAAGCTTATTTAATCCAAATGCTCAAAGAAATTGCTTTATTAGGAGCTATAAGAGATAAGATAGAAATATCATCAATAGAATTATCTAATCAGATAGATACTAGTCAACAAACCGCTTCAAGATATCTTCTTGAATTAGATAAAAAGGGGATGATAACAAGAGAATTAGGAATCAAGAAACAATTAATTCAAATTACTGATTTAGGAAAAACAACTTTACAAGAAGAACATTTACAATATCAGCAAATTTTTGAATTAACAAATAGAATATATATATCTGGAAAAGTAGTATCAGGAATTGGTGAAGGAAGTTATTATACTGAACAAATAAATTACATTAAACAATTCCAAGAGAAATTAAAATTTAAACCTTTTCCAGGAACATTAAACATTGAAATTAAACATATTGAAAAAAATAAAATAAGATTAGTAAAAAAATATAATGCAATACTAATTAATGAATTTAAAAATAATAATCGTACATTTGGGGGTGTGAAATGTTTTCATGCGAAAATTGAAAATATCAAAGGAGCAATTGTATTACCTATCAGAAGTCATTATTCTAACATTTTAGAGTTTATATCACCTTATTTCTTGAGAAAAAAGCTTAAATTAAAAGATGGGGATTTTGTTAAAATAATAATATTTCTTAAAAACTAGAGTGTTATAATAATGAAAAATAAATTAGTGGCTGATTTATTATATCAAATTGCAGATTTATTAGATATAAAAGGAGACATATTTTTTAAAACTAGAGCGTATAGAATTGCGGCTCAAACTATAGAAGTTTTAAATGAAGATATTGAAGTTATTTCAAAAGAAGACAGATTGAAAGATATCAATGGTGTTGGAGAAGCTCTTTCTCTAAAAATTAAAGAATTTTTAGATGAGGGCAAACTTCAATATTTTGAAAAATTAAAAAAGGAAATTCCTGCTGGTGTTTTGGATTTACTTAATATTTCAGGTCTTGGGCCAAAAAAAGTTTCAATTCTATTTAATAAACTTAATATTTTAAATGTTGAACAATTGAAAATTGCATGCATCGAAGGAAAATTGAGAAATCTTGATGGTTTTGGAGAAATAACTGAAAGGAATATTTTAAGAGGAATATCTCTAAAAGAAAAAACTAGTGGAAGGATATTATTAAATATTGCATATGAAACATGCATGGAATATATACGATATTTAAAAAAATATGATAATATAGATAAAATTAGTATGGCTGGTAGCCTTCGTAGAATGAAAGAAACAATTGGAGATATAGACCTGATAGTCACTTCAGATTATCCAAATGATGTCATGGAGTATTTTATAAAATATAGTAAAGTTAAGACAATATTACAAAAGGGAAAAACAAAATCAAGTGTATTGTTAAAAGATAATAATATTCAAGTTGACTTAAGAGTAGTAGAAGATAAAAGTTATGGTGCAGCTTTGCAATATTTTACTGGTTCAAAAGAGCATAATGTTAAAATTAGAGGAATATCTATTAAAGAAGGATATAAATTAAACGAATATGGCCTCTATACTAAACAAAATGGAACGTATACAGTCGGAAAAACAGAGAAAGAAATATACGAAAAATTAAAACTAAGATATATTGAACCTGAAATTAGAGAAAATAGAGGCGAAATCGAAGCTGCTTACTTAAAAAAATTACCTAAACTAGTAAAATATGATGACATTAAAGGAGATTTCCATATACATTCTAATTGGAGTGATGGTAATAATAATATTGAAGAATTAGCATTATATTCTAAAAAATTAGGTTATAAATACATTGGAATTGCGGATCATTCGGAATCTTTAAAAATTGCAAATGGGCTTAACAGTAGAAAAATTGGAAAAAAAATTGAAGAAATAAGTAGATTGAATAGTAGACTATCAGATATTGAAATTTTCTGTGGGACTGAATGTGATATTAAAAAAAATGGAAAATTGGATTATAATAAGGATGCTTTAAAAAAATTTGATTATGTTGGAATTGCCATACATTCTTCTTTTAGATCTAGTAAAAATGATATAACTAACAGGATAATATCAGCTATGCAAAATGAATATGTTGATTATCTAGCTCATCCAACTTGTAGAATAATTGGTAGAAGAGAACCAATTGATATAGATTTGGAGAAAATTTTTGAAACCGCTGTTGAAACTAATACTTATCTTGAAATAAATTCCTTTCCTGATCGCTTGGATTTAAATGATTTAAATATAAAACATGGAAAAGATATTGGAGTTAAATTTATAATTGGTACGGATTCTCATAATATTAATCATTTAAATTTTATGAGGTATGGCATTGCTACTGCCAGAAGGGGATGGTTAAATAAAGAAGATATATTAAATACCTACTCAATAGAAAAAATTAAAACAATATTTAGACGGGATAAAAGATATGGATAAAAAAAAGGCTTTAACGATAATTAATAAACTTAGAAAAGAGATTAATTATCATAATCATAAATATTATATAGAAAATAATCCTGTTATATCTGATTTTGATTTTGATAAATTATTAAAAGAATTAGAAAAAATTGAATCCAAATTTCCAGAATTAATAAATCCTGATTCTCCAACACAACGAATTGGAGAAAAGCCGTTAGATCATTTTGAAACCGTTAACCATATCACTCCTATGCTTTCTCTTGCAAATACTTATAATGATGATGAACTTCGGGATTTTGATAATAGAATACGTAAGAAATTTGATAAAATATCATATGTTGTTGAACCTAAAATCGATGGGATTGGAGTTGCTCTTGTTTATGAAAAAGGTTTTTTGGTTAGGGGTGTAACAAGAGGAGATGGAGTGAAAGGAGATGATATTACTAGTAATTTAAAAACTATAAAAAGTGTTCCATTAAAATTGGATAAAATTGATAACGGACTTCTTGAAATAAAAGGAGAGATTTTCATGTCAAAATCTGGTTTTAATAAATTAAATAAAAATTTATTAGAAAAAAATCAATCTCCATTTGCAAATACGAGAAATGCTGCAGCAGGATCAATTAGACAGCTTAATCCAAAAATTGTAGCAAATAGACCGTTAGATATATTTGTATATCAAATATCATACTCAGATATAATTATTAAAAATCACGAAGAGTCATTAATTATATTAAAAAAAGCAGGTTTTAAAACTAATCCTTTAACAAAAAAGGTTGAAAATATTGAAGAAGCAATAGTGTTTTGCAAAGAACTTGAAAAAATAAGAGATGAACTTGATTACAATATTGATGGTGCTGTTTTAAAAGTTAATTCAATTGAAAAACAAAAATTTTTAGGGTCGACAACAAAAAATCCTAGATGGGCTATTTCATTTAAATTTGCAGCTCAACAAGCTACAACAAATCTTTTAGATATTAATATTCAAGTTGGAAGACAAGGTACTTTAACACCAGTTGCAATCCTTGAACCTGTAAAAATCGGTGGGGTGATAGTTTCCCGTGCAACACTTCATAACTTTGATGAAATAAAAAGGAAGGATATAAGATTAGGTGATATTGTTCTTGTTGAAAGAAGTGGAGATGTTATTCCTCAAATTGTTAAAAGTATAATCGAAAAAAGAAAAATGAAAAATACATATTTTACAATACCTGAAAAATGTCCAGTTTGTGCAACAAAAATCATAAAAGAAAGTGATGAAGTTGCAGTTAGATGCCCTAATAAAATGTGTCCTGCAAGATTAAAATGGAGAGTTAAACATTTTGCTTCTAGAGATGCGATGGATATTGAACATCTTGGCTTTTCAACAATAGATAAAATGCTTGAAAAAAATTTAATTTCTGATATTTCAGATATATATTTCCTAACTATTGAAGATATTCTATCTATTGAAGGTTTCAAAGAGAAATCTGCACAAAATCTTATAGATTCAATTGAGAAAAGTAAAAATATGAATTTTGAAAGATTCATTTATGGCCTTGGAATTCGACATGTAGGTAAATATGCAGCTCAAATAATATCAAGAAAATATTCATCTATTGATGAACTTATTAATTCAGATGAAGAGGATTTAAAAAATATTTATGGGTTAGGTGATAAAATCGCTTTTGAAATTGCATCATTTTTTTCAAATAATGAAAATATTAAATTAATTCAAAGGTTTAAAGAAGTTGGAGTTAAAACCGAGAAGAGGAGATTAAAAAAAGATTTACCTTTTAAAGATAAAAAATTTGTTTTTACTGGTATTTTATCATCATTTTCCAGAAATAAAGCAGCTGATATTATTAAAAATAAGGGGGGAGTTATCTTATCATCAATAACAAAAACTACTAACTATGTTATTGTTGGCGAAAATCCAGGTTCAAAATTAGAAAAAGCTAAGAAATTAGGTTTAAAATTATTAAATGAAGAGGAATTCATACTTTTAATGAAATAAATATTGCTGGTGGAGTTATGGAATGTAAATCATCTGAAAACAAAAAAGATTGTAACTGCTCATACCCTTGTAATAAAAAGGGATTTTGTTGTGAGTGTATAATTTATCATAGAAAAAGGGGGGAATTACCTGCATGTTATTTTTCAGAGGAAGCTGAGAAAACTTATGACCGATCAATTGAAAAATTTATAAGATTATATAATAAAAATTGATAGAATCTTTAATAAAAAGAATTTTTATTTGTTTATTTAGAATAATTAATATTTATATTTTGAATTTCTTCGTTTACTTCAATTCCTTTTAAAGATTTAATCATCCCAATTAATGTATTTTTTATAAACTCATTAGGGAAATCAGTTAATGGTATTTTTTTTCCATTTACTTTCAATTCAATATTTTTTTTCATATTATCGCATCTCTCATTTAATTTATTATTAATAAAGGATTGAACTCTATTTATATCTTTATCATAAGTAAAAATAGTGTTTTTAATTAGGGGCTTATTACCAATTCTAATTTTTGAGATATATGGATCGTTTGCACCTTCAACAAGAATCAAATCATAATTATTATTTAAAATAATATATTCAATGCAATTTCTTAATTTCATTTTGTTGTTAAATATAAAAGAAGTTTGATTTTTTGTTAAAAACGCAATAGCACTTGATCCATTTTTTATAAAATTATAAGTATCCTTTCCTTTTTGATCAATATTATAAGATTTATCGGACTGTTTTATTGAAGCAACTTTAAAATTCATTTTTGAAAAATGTAATATTAAATCAGTTATTAGTTTTGTTTTCCCAGAGTTTGAAAATCCATAAAATCCAATAATAACAGGTTTTAACATTAATAATTCAAAAGTTGTTATTAATAAAAAAACTTATCTAAATAAAATTTTAAATAGAAAAAGTAATGAAACAAAACCAATGTTCTAAATAGTTAACGTATGTAATTTTATTTTCAAATAATTTTTAATAAATTTAAAAAAATATTGTATAAGTTCTAAATAGAGAGAGATAATTTTTTAATTGTCGCTCTCTCCAATTAAAATAGGAATTCTCTCTCTTTTACCATATAAATTAATTATTTTTTTCCAAATTTATAGAAGAAATTCTATTAAAATTTTTACATATGGATATTATTATATATAAATAATTTAATTTTATTTATTTTTCACTTAAATTATGAATAAGTTTACAAATATTAAATAAACAATTGTCTATCTTTTATTGAAATATGGAAAACAATGTTTAATTGTTAATTGAGAATCATTAAACAATGTATTATTAATAATGGGCGGTAAATAAACTTTTGTTCGATTTAAAGAATGAAAAAACTTGAAATTTAGTTTAACATTAATAAATAATTATTTAATGGTAAAATCTAAACATAATTTATATATAATCAAAACAAATATCCGTAAAAGAATGTTATTTATTAGGGGAAAAATAATACATATATTGGCAATTTCAGTAATTATATTAGGAATAGTTTCAACAATATATGTTAACGCATATAAAGAACGTAATAATAACTCAAATGAAATAATAATCAATGGAAATAACTATGATATTTCAACAATATTTACGAATATAAATGAAATACAAATTACAACTGATGATGGAAAAAAAATGGGGATACCATTAAATCAAATAATTGATCTTTTAAAAGAAAAATGTCCTTCTTGTTTTAAATATAAAATCATTGGATCAGATGGATATAAACAAACAGTAAATTGGGAGGATATCGAAAAAGGAATATTTACAATTGAGAAAACAGCTATTTTTCCACATCTAGCACATTCTTTTTGGGTTAAAAATATAATTGAAATAGAGGTGATTAAAATATGAAAAATAATATGAGAATATTTGCATTAATAATATTTTTTGGATCAATATGGGGTTTTTCAGAAATATTTCTGGGATCATTTCTAGCTGACCAGGAATTACCTTATGACATAATTATGACAGGATTTTTCGCAATGATTTTCTTAACAATTAGTAGAATCATGTATAATCAAAAAGGAATGCAAATAGGAATAGGAATTACAGCTGGTGCTTTAAAATACTTTAATCCATTTGTCGGATGCAATGTATGTAGTGCAATTGCTATTATGGCGGAAGGATTATTATTTGAATTAATTTGGAATTATTTTATAAATTATGATATATCAAAATTTAAATCTTTAAAAATAAAAATAAGTTTTGGAATATTTATATCATATTCTGTTTATATTTTAGGATATATGACAACACAAATTTTAACACCTTTGATTTATTCAAATTTTTATATTGAAAATTTAATATCTTTCATGCCCCAAATTTTTTCAAAAGGATTATATGCTGGAATCATAGGGGGATTATCTATCCCAATTGCATTTTCTTTAAGTAATATAAAATTATCATTTAAAGATAAAATATACTATCCAACTACAATAGGTATTTCATCAATTTGTTGGATAATAGTAATAGTGAATTGGTATATCTTTATATCATAAAAAAAAGAGGTTATAACTTGAATTCTCAAAGAAAAATCAAAGTACTAAAATTGTATGAAGAAAGATGTAATGGTTGCTTCGAATGTATGAAAGCCTGTTCAATGATTCATTTCAAATCAAAAGAAGGGGGAGAAAAATCTGCCATTAAAATAAAAAAGGTTAAAGGAAGATATATAATGAATGTCTGTGATCAACGAGGTTTATGTATCGACATGTGCCCCGTAGGCGCATTAAAAAGGAAAAAAAATGGTATTGTATGGTTAGATAAAAATATATGTATTGGCTGCCAAGCATGTGTAGGATTTTGTCCAATTAATGCAATGAGAAAATCAAAAGAAAGGATTGAACCTTTTAAATGTATAAGTTGTGGTGCTTGTATAAGAGCTTGCCCGGAAAAAGCTCTTGAATTTGTGGAAAAAGATTCTGAGGATATTAAGCAAATAGTATACCATAAACAGGGGGTATAAAATATGGTGGATGGACAAATACAAATTCAGAATTATAATACAGGAAATTCAAAAAACAATTGGGATCTAAATAAAATAAAATTAAAACATAAAACCATTTGTGAATATGAGTATGCTAAAAAGGATATCCAAAAAGGATACGCTAATCGAACATTATATGTCAATTTGAGTAATGGAATAATAAAAGAAAAAAAAGTTACTGAAGAAATGAAAAAACTTTTCACTGGTGGGAGAGGTTTTGGACTAAAATTATTATGGGATTCTATAAAACCTAATACAAGATGGGATAGCGATGAAAACGAACTTATTATAACAACTGGCCCTTTATGTGGAGTAACCCAATATCCCGGATCTGGAAAATCTCTCTGTCTAACTATTTCTCCTTCAACTGATATAATTTGTGATAGTAATGTTGGCGGATTTTTTGGACCTTATTTAAAATTTGCTGGTTTTGATGCTATTGAAATTCAAGGTAAAGCAAAAGAAGATGTCATAATCATTATCGATGGAGAAAAAGGAAAAATATCCATTGAAACTGCCCCACTTGAAGAAACAAATTCACATATGATAAGTGAACAGTTGACACAAATGTATGCATCTGAAAATAATGATGAATCAAAGCAAAAAATATCAATTGTTTCTGCAGGTAAAGGGGCAGAAAATAGTTATTGGGGATGTCTTAATTTTTCATTTTATGATATTCGCAGAAAATATCCTCGATTAAAGCAAGCAGGAAGGGGTGGATTAGGATCAGTTTTAAGAAATAAAAAAATAAAGGCGATTCTAACTAAAGTTGAGAAATTTGACGGTGTTTCAAATAATCCAGCCGATGCTGAAACACTAGCAAAAGTTGGTACAAAACTACATAGAGAAATTAGAGATCTTGATAGATATCAATGTAATATGCGCGCTGTTGGAACTGTTCATTTGGTAGAAATAATGGATGACTATGATTTATTACCAACAGAAAATTATAGGTTTGGTAGTTTCCCCAAAGCATCTAAATTATATTCCCCCAATTTTTATAAACTATTTACAAAGATAATTCCAGATGGTTGCTGGCATGGTTGTACAATGGCCTGTGCTAAAACAGTTGATTGTTTTACTGTTATGACAGGACCTTATAAAGGTGAAAAAGTAACAGTTGATGGACCTGAGTATGAAACAGTAGGATGTGGATCTAATATGAGCATTTGGGATCCATTATGGATTTTAGAATTTAATTTCTATTGTGATACATATGGTTTAGACACTATCTCTACAGGAACTGCAATAGCGTTTTATATGGAGATGTATGAATATGGTATTTTAAATAAAAAGAGATGTGATGGTCTTGAATTATGTTTTGGAAATGCTGAAGCGGTTTTAGAGTTTATGCATCGTATTGCAAGAGGAGAAAAAAGTGATTTTATTGCAATTGCTAGTAAAGGGATTAGAAGAGTAAAAGATTGGCTGATAAAAAATAAGTGGGGGGATACTCATATTATTGAAGAATGCGGTATGGAAAGTAAAGGTCTTGAGTATTCTGAATATGTCACAAAAGAATCTTTAGCCATGCAAGGTGGATATGGTTTAACACTAAAAGGACCTCAACATGATGAAGCATGGTTAATATTCATGGATATGGTAAATAATGCAATTCCAACTTTTAAAGATAAAGCTGAAGCGTTACATTATTTCCCAATGTGGAGAACATGGTTTGGATTGAATGGACTATGTAAATTACCTTGGAATGATGTTGAACCACGTAATAATGCTGAAATTGATGATCCATCAAAAGTTCCAGAACATGTACAAAATTATGTTGATTACCAAAATGCAGTTACTGGTTGGGACGTAAATAAAGAAGAATTGATTTTACAAAGTGAAAGATGTTATAATTGGCAAAGAGCTATGAATGTTTGGCTTGGGCGAGGGAGAAGAAAGGATGATTGGATTCCATATCGATCCATGGGCCCTGTAACTGTTATGGAATATATTTCCAGAAAAGATCGATATGATAAAAATTTGATTGAAAAAATTGGAATTTCTGATGAAAAAATTGAAAAGATGGAAACTGAGGAAAAAATAAAAATTATTTATGATTTTAGAAAGGATCAATATCAAAAACTTTCTGATGCAGTATATTATAGACGTGGATGGACACCAAATGGAGTACCAACTCCTGAAAAAATGAAGAAACTAGGTTTAAAGGATACAAAAATGTTAAAAATGCTACAGGATAAGATAGTTAAGGATGAAAAAGCTGGATTGAATAATTGGGGTGGAAATTATAAAAATAAAAATGAAAAACCCAATAATGGTATTAAATATTGGTAAAAAATAATTTTAAAATAATATGAAGAAAAATAATTTTAATGAGATAAAAAAAGTGCTTGCTAATTCTAGTATTGGTATTGCTGGTTTAGGGGGTCTCGGATCAAACGCAGCAGTATCACTCGCTCGTGCAGGGGTAGGTCGTTTAGTATTAATTGATTTTGATATTATTGAAGAAGAAAATCTTAATAGACAATATTATTTTTTTGATCAAATTGGTAAAAGGAAAGTCGAAGCGATTGAAGATAATATTAAAAGAATAAACCCCGAGATTAAATTAGATTTACATAATATAAAACTAGAAAAGGGTTTTATGTCAAAATTATTTTCTGATGTGGATGTTATAATTGAGGCATTAGACGATGCTAAAATTAAAACAGAATTTATTGAGGAAATATTATTAAATTTGCCAAGTAAATCAATTGTAGCAGCATCGGGAGTTACAGGTTATGGTAATTCTGAAAGAATTAAAACAAGGAAATTAGGCAATTTATATTTATGTTATGATGATAAAGCATTATCCAGTGAAGATGATATGCTTTTTGCCCCTCGAGTTTGTTTAATTGCAAATTGGCAAGCAAATATAGCAATCGAAATATTATTAGGTGAAAAATTTGGGCATTGAAGTGAACGGCAGAAAAATTGATTGGATTGAAAATGAATCTGTTTCAAAGTTATTAAAAAGAATGAAATATACTTTTCCATTAGTTGTTGTAAAAATAAATAAAGATATAGTTTTAAGGAGCGAATTTAACAATAAAATTATCCCTGATAATTCAAAAATTGATGTTGTTCATATGATTAGTGGCGGATAAAAAAATTAATTTAATATTTATACTATAGAATTAGTAACTGTTAGAAATGAAAAACTTATTGCAAATAAAAAATATGTTATATACATTAAGCTCCATGCAGAAGTATTTTCAAGAAATTTCTTTTTTGAATTATCTCTAACCATTAGATAGAATATTAAATATCCAGGGATTGAAAAGATTGTTAAAAACCAATAATATGAATCAAAAATACCATTATTGATTAATATCGGAATAATAATGAATGGAAAAAATAAAAATGGAAATGATATTATTGCAGCTTTTTTAATCCCAAATGTATTAATTAGAGTATGAGTACCATTTTTTTTATCTGCATCTTTGTCTATTATATCTTTTGTAATAGATCCACCTATTAAAAATAGAGTTGAAATAAATCCAATAGATATTGGTAATAATTGTAAATTATAATTAAAAACACTCCAAGATGCTAATATTCCTAAAAAACCTCTTGGAATCGCAACCCACAATTGATTAAAAAATAAGTAATTTTTCATTCTTGGAGGAATTGAATATGTTATTGTAAAAATTGAGATAATTAGTACATAAAAGAAAAATACCATATTTATTAATGTTGAGATATAAAAAGCGAATAAATATAAAAATATAGATAGAATGCAAGCTTCTTTTATAGTTACTAAATCTTTTGGAATTGGGCGATATGGTTTTGAAAACATATCTGATTTTATATCTGAAGCTTGGTTTAATGAATTCGAGGCTGCGTTTAATATTAATAAACATAAACTTGCTGGAATTATTGTATTCCAAAATACTGAATACAAATTTGAACCTCCTAAATAATAAAAACTTGAAATCATTATTGATATTGAAACAATAATTGGAGCTAATAATGTAAAAGGTCGAATAAGGCCGATAAATCCTTTAATTCGATTAATCAAAATTGGTTTAACCAAATAATAACTCATAATAATATCTTTAGTATTATTGTATTATAAGCATTATTTAACAATCCTTACCACTTTAGAAAAATAAATTAAATATTAAAATAAATAAGGATATTTGAAATATTTAAATAATAAAAAAATTTTAAAAAAAAAATGGATGAAAAATAATGTCAGAATTTAGAGGATTTATTGCAGTAGATATTGATACAAATTCAAAAATTGAAAAAATTCTAAGCGAATTAGAAGGTTCAGGTGCATTTATTAAATTAGTTGAATTAAAAAACATACATATAACCATAAAATTTTTAGGATTAATAGATTTTTGCAATACTGAGGAAATAAATGATATTATAAAAAATGCTACAAATAACATTCAGCCATTTAAAATTGAGTTGGCAGGAATGGGTGTTTTTCCAAATCAGAATTATATAAAAATAATTTGGATTGGTATAAAAAAAGTAGAAATTTTAAACAATATATCAAAAAAAATTGAGTATGAATTGAACAATGCAGGCTATGGAAATAAGGCGCAAAAATTTTATCCACATATAACAATTGGTAGAGTTAAATCAGCTAAGAATAAAGAAAAAATATTAGAAATTGTAGATAAATATAAAAATACAAAATTATCTGAAATAATAATTGATTCAATTAAACTAAAAAAAAGCGAATTAACTCCAGAAGGGCCAATTTATGCAGACATCCTTGATATAAATTTTAATAAAGGAGTTGATAAATGTAATTAATTACTGGATATTGATTCTTCTTTCATCCAACTTAGTACTCTATTTAGTATTCAGCAGGATATTAATTCCCAAAAAAAAAATCATATATGATATAATTCAATTTATTGAAAATTCAAAATTGTATATTAAATATATTATATTGATTGGTTTTGTTGTAATTATTCATCTTATTGAAGTAAATGCAATAGATCAATCAATCACAGATTGGATTGGAAAAGATTTTGCTTATTTTATCCAAGATATTGAAGGGGACATTGTTTATAATTTTTCATATTTATGGCAATCATTTTTTTTATATTATTTCGTAATTATTTATATAATAATTTATCCTTTTACACTTTGGTTTTCACCATATTATTATATTTTAACAAAAAATAATAAATCAATAATTCATCTATCATATGGTCTATTAATAATCTATATTTTTGCTTTACCATTCTATCTTTTTTTACCTGTAACAAATGTATATAAATTTTATAATTTGGATTCAACTTTAAATAGTGTTATACCTAATGTTGAAAGATTTTTCTATTTTACAACAACACAAAATAATTGTTTCCCATCACTACATGTTGCAATGTCAATAATAGTAGCTTATACAGGGATTTTAACAAAAAATAGATATTATTCCATCTTTCTAATATTTTTAATGATATCAATTATTATATCTGTAATATATTTAACAATACATTGGATAATGGATATAATCTTTGGTATAATATTTGCAATTCTAACAATATTCATATTAAATAAAAAGAAAATAAAAGTTGATATTAAAAATGGATAAAATCGAAACAATTAATAAAGAAGTTATAGAGATAATTACACCAAATAAAAGTGAAAATGATGCATTAAATAAAACAATAAAAAAATTAAAAATTTTAATTAATAAAGAAATAAAAATTATGAAAATACCCGCTACAATTGAGTTAGTAGGATCAACTGCAAAAAATACTTACATAAAAGATAATTTAGATATTGATATTTTTCTATTATTTCCAACGTATTATTCAAAAAATGAATTTTCAAATAATACTATTAGAATTGGAAATAAAATTTTAATGAATTCAGAAGAATCATATGCTGAACATCCTTATATTAGAGGATATTATAATAAATATAAAGTTGAAATAGTTCCATGCTATAAAATAGAAAATGCTTCTCAAAAACTATCCGCTGTTGATAGAACACCATTACATACAAAATATATTAAAAAAAATTTAAAAGAATTCCAAAAAAAGGAAGTTCGTTTATTAAAACAATTTTTAATTGGAATAGGATGTTATGGTGCAGAAGCTGATGTTGAAGGTTTTTCTGGTTATTTATGTGAAATATTAATATTAAAATTTTCATCATTTATTAACTTAGTAAAAAATGTAAGTAGTTGGAGATATGGTGAAAAATTCTCACTAGATAAAAAAAATATTCCCGTATTTAAAACTCCCCTTACATTTATAGATCCAGTAGATTATAAAAGAAATGTAGCTTCTGCGCTATCAAATAAAAAATTTGAATTATTTATTTTTGCATGTAAAAAATATTTAGATAATCCCAGTGTTAAATTTTTTTTCCCAAATAAAATAAATCCATGGCCAATAGAAAAGATAAAATCAGAAATTCAAAAACAAGATGCCTTATTCATTGGGATCTTATTACCCAAACCTAATATAATTATTGAAAATTTATATCCTCAAATAAGAAAAGCCGCAAAATCAATATCCACTTCATCAGAAAAATATGGGTTTAAAATATTAGATGTTTCATATCATATTGATAATAAAAATAATTTGATAATTATAATTTTAAAATTAGATAAAAAACCTCTTAAATTTGAATTTAAACATATTGGACCGCCCTTAAAAAATAAAAAAAATGTTAATGACTTTATTAAAAAATGGGAAGAAAATCCAAAAACAATAAAAAAACCATATAAAGAAAACAATAGGATTTATGTAAATATAAAACGTAAATATATTGATATAAAAGATTTTTTACGCAATAACATTGATGATCTAAGTTTAGGGAAACATCTTGATAAAATTGATATTAAAAAAATATTCATTGTTGAGAAAGATAAAATTATAACAGAGAACCTTAGAATTTTCTGGACGAATTATCTTGATGGTAAAATGTTATGGGAACGATGAATGGTACTAAGAAAAATGAATTAAATATTTATAAAAGAAGTTATGAAAAAGATTGGCGTATATACAAAAAATTTTTCGTTATACCACGATTTATTAAATGTTTTAAAAAGAAGAAAAATCCCTTATGTTTCATTGTCTTCTAAAAATAAGATTCCAAATAAAATTGGGGTAATAATTACTTCACATAATGAACTTCATGAAATAAAGTATAAAAAAATAATTTCAGCTGATATTTATGATAACCTTGATCAAGTTATTGACATTGCTATTCAAGTGTTAATTGGTAAAGATCTTTATACAAGACTAATAATTGGTATTGATCCAGGTGAAAAACCAGGTATTGCAATAATTGCAGATGATATATTATTAAAAAAAACAAATGTAGATTCACCGGAGCTTATTTTAAAAAATATAAAAAGATATTTGAATGAATATCCTTCAATAAATACTCTTATAAGAATTGGAAATGGATCATTGATTTATCGAAATAGAATAATAAATAATTTGATAGATCTAGATGTCCCAATTGAAATTGTAAATGAAAAAAAAACAACTATTGTTCACAATAAAGGAAGATATAATAAAGATGGGGAAGCAGCTGCAACAATTGCACTAATTAATGGCATAATAGTAGATAAAAGACAACCAATAATAATTTCAAGAGGAGATATTAAAAAAATTCAGGAGGAGAGTAGAAAAATTACGGAGGGTAAGTTTTCAATCTCTGAAAAAAAGGCAATATCTGTTTTAAAAGGAAATATAAATTTAAAAGATGCAATAGAATCTGATAATCTTAATAAAAAACCCAAACATTTATGAATTTATCAAATATGCGTTTTTGGATATAATAATGAATGTAAAAAGAGCCTTAGTTAGCGTATCAAATAAAGAGAATATAATCAAATTTATTAAAGGTTTAGATAAACTTGGTATTGAAATAATTTCAACTGGTGGAACATCAAATTATTTAAAAAAATCTAAAATAAAAATTAAAGAAGTTTCAGAATTAACCAATTATCCTGAGATGTTAAATGGGAGAGTTAAAACACTTAATCCAATTATTTATGCAGGTATACTGGCAATTAGGGAAAATAAAATACATATGGATACCATAAATAAATTCAATATCCAACCAATTGATATGGTTATATGTAATTTATATCCTTTTGAAGAGACAATAAAAAAACAAAACATTAAATGGAATGAAGTTATAGAAAATATTGATATTGGTGGTCCAACTTTAATTCGAGCAGCTGCAAAAAATTACAAAGACGTAATAGTTGTAACAAATGTAAAGCAATATGATTCTATTCTAAAATCTTTAGAATTAAATGGAAAATTAAATATTAGACAAAGAGAAAAACTTGCAATTGAAGCATTTACTCATACGGCGATATACGATTCAATAATTTCTAACTATTTTAGAGAAAAATTAGATAATGAAATATTACCTAATAAAAAAGTTATAGCATTAAAAAAATTAATATCTATGAGATATGGAGAAAACCCTCATCAAAAAGGAATTTTTTATAAATCAATTCCGGAAATTCTTGAGCCCTGCATTTCAAATTCTGTAAAGTTACAAGGAAAAGATCTTTCTTATAATAATATTCTAGATTCAGATTGTGCTATTGAATCTTTAAAAGAATTTAATGATCCAACCTGCGTTATAATTAAACATGCAACCCCTTGCGGAATTGCAAGTCATAATAATTTATTAAACGCATGGTATAACGCATATGCAACAGATACCTATTCTCCATTTGGAGGAATAGTATCTTTTAATAGAGAAATTAATGAGGAAATAGCAGATGAACTTTCAAAAATATTTTTAGAAGTAGTTATCGCGCCAGGATATTCAAAAAATGCTTTAAAAATATTAAGTGAAAAAAAGAATTTGAGATTAATCATGCTAAAAGATCTGAATAAAAAAATTTGTAGGGAAGGAATAATTATCCGTAGCGTTGTTGGTGGATTTTTATCTCAAGAAAGAGATGTGAAAAAAATTAATAAGAATGAATGGAAAATTGTCACAAAAAAAATACCAAATAAAAATGAATTAAATTCGATGGAATTTGCTGTAAAATGTGTTAAGCATATAAAATCAAATTCCGTTGTTTTTGTAAAAGATACTAAAACCGTTGCAATTGGCGGGGGTCAAACAGCTAGAGTTGATGCTGCATGGATTGCAACGCATAAAGGTAAAATAAATATAAAAAATTCAATAATGGCAAGCGATGCATTTTTTCCATTTAGAGATGGAATTGATGTAGCTGCTGAAGCAGGAGTTAAAGCAATAATACAGCCAGGAGGATCAATTCGAGATGATGAAGTCATAAATGCAGCAAATGAACATGGAATCTCAATGGTTTTTTCAGGACAAAGATATTTTAGACATTAATATACCAAATTTCATAAGAAATAAATCTATATGGATTAAATATGGCTATAAAAATAAAAGCAATGGATGGCCCAGCTAGAATATGTGAAATAAGTATTAAACAAAATAAAGTAATAACACCAAATATTTTTTTTCTAAACACATCTAGATTTAAAAAACCAGACTCAGCAGATTTTTTATTAACAAAAAAAACTAAAACATTTAAAAAAAATCAGATTGAAATAAAAAATATTCAAAAAGAAAATCCAAGAAATAACATAAATATAGAAATACCTGAATTAAATGATTATAATAGTCAATATCAAGTTGTAAATTTTGACGATGATATCGAAAAAATTAGGATAAATAAAAAGGAAAATATTTTTTTTATTATTGAAAATTCATTAAATATATCTAAAAAACAAACAGATTTTGTAAATTTTATTATTAAACTGAGAAAAACAATTGGATATAACAATCTATTATATTTACCAACAATTGGTAATATTTCTAATCTCTCATTATTTACTTATATGGGTATTGATCTAATTGATAGCATATCTGCAATTATTTCAGCAAGAAAAAAAGAATTATTTTTTTTATCTGGTAATCAAAATATAAATGAAATTCGACAAATTCCTTGTAGTTGTAAATATTGTAAAAAGTATATAGATAATCCTCTATTGATGCCCTTTGAAAATATTCTTAAACACAATTATGAAATTTTATTAAATGAAATAAAAAGTATAAAAAATCATTTATTAAATGGATCGTTAAGAAATTTAGTTGAAATACGGGTAAAAAGTGATGTTAATTCAACGACTTTATTAAGAATATTAGATGATAAACATTATAAGTATATTGAAGAAAATACTCCTTTAATAAGTAAAAAAAAATTGATTGTAACCACCAAAGAAGCATTTAATAGAGCAGAAATTCGAAGATTTCAAGAGAGAATAATTGGTAATTATAAAAAACCATCCAGTACAAAAATACTACTAATTTTACCATGCTCAGCAAAAAAACCTTATTCTTTTTCAAAATCTCATAAAAAAATTAGAGAGAACTTATTCAATTTAGAAAATCCTAATATAATACATGAATTAATTATAACTTCTCCATTAGGATTAGTACCAAGAGACCTTGAATTGATCTATCCTGCTTCAAATTATGATATTCCCGTAACAGGCATATGGGATAATGAAGAGAAAAAAATAATTACGGATTTACTTAAAAAATATTTAATAAAAAACAAATATGATAAAATAATTTTACATCTTCCAAAAAATATTATTCAATTTATATCGGAGACTGTCAAAAATCCAATAAAAACTGAAGTTGTTGGAAATGTCACCTCTAAAATATCTCTAAAATCATTATATAACGTTCTAGATAAAGAATGTAAAAAGTATCCAAGAATAAAATCAGAAAAACGGAAAATTGAAAATATCGAATCTATTTTATCTTATCAATTTAATAAAAATATAGCTAAAGCTTTTATTAAAGATTGCGAAATAAAAGGACGATACCCCTATCAAAAAATATTTAATAAAAATTTACAACTTGGAATGCAAACAAAAGAAAGAGGATTAATAACTATAACTATTGAAGGTGCAAAAAGGATTTTTAATTCAAATAAATATTTTATCGAGATATTTGATGATTTCTTATTGAAGGGATCTCTATTAGTTCCAGGAATTAAAAATGCAGATAAAGATATTAGAATCGGGGATGAAGTTTTTATTATAAAAAATAAAAAATTATATGCAATAGGAGTTGCAAAAATGAATGGTAAAAAAATGATGGAATTAAATTATGGTGAAGCAGCTTCTATTAGACATAAAGTATAAAATAATTATATAGATGTTGGGATTAAAATGGAAAAAATTAAACCAATAATTCATCAATCAAGTTATATTGCAAAAAGTTCAATAATTATTGGAAATGTAAATATAGGAAAAAATTGTGGAGTTTTTCCAAATGCAGTCATAAGAGGAGATCAGAATTCAATATTTATTGATGATGGAACAAATATTCAAGATTGTTGTGTCATTCATACTGATAAAGAACACAATGTAAGAATTGGTAAAAACGTATCAATAGGACATGGTGCTATTGTTCATGGTGCAATAATAGATAACAACTGCTTAATAGGTATGAATGTGACTGTTTTAAATGGAGCTCAAATCAAAGAAGGTGTTATTATAGGTGCAAATGCCTTAGTAAGATCCAATGAAACAATTCCAAAAAATAGTTTAGTTGTTGGTGTACCTGGTAAAGTAGTTAAACAAGATGAAAAATTTCGAGAAATAATAATCAACAATGCTAATACATATAAAGAAATTTCAAAAAAATATTTGAATAAAGAGTATTATATTTATAGCGGGTGATTTGATTTTTATTTATTTTTTTTCTTTAATTTTAATCTAGTATATTCTAATAATCCTCCAGAATTTTGAATTTCGTTTATTTCTTTTGGAATTTTAGGAAATAAATATTCTTTTCTATTAATTTTAATAATACCTTTATTTATATTTAGTTCAATGTAATCATTGTCTGAATATTCCCTTACTGCATCTGGAGATTCAATTAACATAAGGCCTTGATTTATAGATGATCTATAAAAAATTCTAGCAAAACTTTCTGCAATAATTGCTCTAATTCCAACTGCTTTTAAACCAAGAACAGGCTGTTCACGAGAACTTCCACATCCAAAATTTTTTCCAGCAATAATTATATCTCCTTTTTTAACATTTATAGAAAAAGATGAATCTAAGTCTTCTAATAGATGGGGTATAATTTCTTTTGCAGTACTGCAAGTATATGTATATTTACCTGGAAATAACATATCTGTATTTATATTGTCCCCATATTTCCATACTTTCATATTCACAATGCCTCCTTTGGATTGGTAATTCTGCCATGTATTGCGGAAATTGCAACAGTAGCTGGACTTGCAAGATATATTTCCGCATCTTTACAACCCATTCTACCTTTAAAATTTCTATTTGCAGTGCTAATACATTTTTCACCTGGGGCTAATGCCCCTTGATGAGCCCCTAAGCAAGGACCACAACCTGGAGGTAGTATTATAGCTCCCGATTTTAGAAGTGTTTGAATTATTCCCAAATTAAGAGCCTTTTCATAAATATCCTTTGATGCGGGTAAAATAATCAATCTAATATTTTTACTGATTTTTTTTCCTTTTAAAATTTTTGCAGCTATATTTAGATCTGATATCCTACCATTTGTGCAAGTTCCAATAAAACATTGTTGAATCTCCAAACCTTCAATTTCATCAACTGGTTTAACATTATCAACAGAATGGGGGCAAGCTATCATTGGTTCTATAAGAGATAAATCATAATCATATTCTTTTATGTAGTGAGCATTATTATCTGGATAGATGCTATTATAAAATGATTTTGATATTCCAATTGAATTTAGATAATTAATAGTAACATCATCAACTGGAAAAACTGAATTTTTTGCACCCATTTCAACCCCCATATTAGTTATTGTAAATCTATCCTCAACAGTTAGTTTATTTACATCACCATGGAATTCCACTGAACAATAATTCGCCCCTGAGGCAGAAATGTCACCAATTATTTTTAATATTAAATCTTTTGCATATATGCCTTTTTGTAATTGATTTTTTAAATTTATTTTGATACTATTTGGAACTTTTAACCATGTTTCACCGGTTAATAATAAAGATGCTGCCTCAGTTCTATCAATCCCGGTAGAAAAAGTTCCAACTGCGCCATATGAACAAGTATGCGAGTCACTTCCTAAAATTAATTTACTTGGAAGAGCAAATCCCTTTTCAATCACAATTTGGTGGCATATGCCCTCCCCTACATCAAAAAAATTTTTAATTTTAAATTTATTTACAAATTCTCTTATTTTCTTATGATTAAGCGCAGTTTTTTCAGTTGCCGCAGGAATAACATGATCCAGAACGATAATAGGCATAATATTTGAATAAATTCCATATTTTTCTAATTCATTTTGTATTTTTTGAATTATTGCTGCAGTATTATCATGTGTTAAAAGATGATCCGGACTTACATTAACAATTTGATTTGGGGTTAAATTTTTTTCACCTGAATATTTCGTAAGAATTTTTTCTGCAAAAGTCATTTCCATTATTTTTTCACCTTTTAATTATTTGGAATATTAGTTTCAGTTTAAAATTATTCTAAAATAGGGGATATAAAAATAGTATTTTAATTTTTTTTATGTAAGAATTAGTATTTTGTTGAAAAAACAAGAAAAATATAAGTTATAGTTCTTTTATATAATATAATTATAGCGAAGGGACATAAGATGGGAAAATATAAAATAATTAAAGATAACAAGGCTGTTGCAGGAGTTATTGAAGCGCTTTTAATTGTTGCTCTTGTTTCAATTATTATATCAACAATTCAACTAATTTACATACCCGAGATAATGAAACAAAAGGAATCTGACCATATGGAGGATGTAGAAAATCAAATTTCATTTTTAAAAGCGGTTATTGATATTCAATCTATAGAGAAGCAAGATATACCTATTACATCTACTATTACTTTAGGAAGTAGAGAACTACCCTATTTTGTTACAGCTCGTGGTTTTGGAGAATTAAGTATAGTTGGCATAGATAATAAGAATAATATCAGTATTGATTATGACGCATTTGAAATACCTTTAACTTCTATAAAATATGAAGCAGTAAATTCATATTTTATTGATCAAATTTATGCTATTGAGGGCGGTTGTATAATTCTTAAACAAAATGATGGGGAAACAGTACGAGTTGAACCAACAATTAAGATTGAAAACAGAAGTAATGAAATCAACATATACTATGATATACCAATAATTATTGGTATTTCAGGTAAAAATCAAACAAGTGGGTATAAAAATTGTTTTATTAGAACTAACTTTTCAAATACCGATGATGATTGGATTTTCATTAATAATATTTCAAATATGAATATTCCAACAGATTATCCTATTGCTTGGCATGATTTATTTGATTATCTTTTTGACAATAATGTAAATATTGAACATGGTTCTTCATTTGTTAAAATTACAAAAAAAAATAAGGTAATTAATCTTTACTACAAAGAAACCTATTTATACGCTCAAATAAGTCCCGGTTGGATTATCTGACGATTATCGTATTATTATTTGAAAAATCATAATATAACCCACATAAAAGGAAAAAAATGGAAGATATTGAATATATAAATATTAAAAACGATGCTATTTCAGTAATAAAAACTGGTATTAATGGCTTTGATGATTTATTTCATGAAGGTGGAATACCTCATAACATCTCAATATTACTCTCAGGTTCAGCCGGTAGTGGTAAAAGTATTTTTTGTAGGCAAGTGTGTTATAATATTTTAAAAAATGGTGGCAAATGTTTTTACATTAGCTTTCAGGAATCTGAGAAAGGCATAATAAGAAGTATGGAAAAATTCAGATGGAATATTAATCAATATATTGATTCTGGATCTTTTATCATTCAAAAAATTAACCCTATGGATATTTTACGAATGAAGTTCGGTTCTGTTGGCGGTTCTGGTTCTGCAACAGAGATATCATATAAAATTAAACCTTTTGATATACCAAATGATTTTAAGCCTGATATTATAGTTGTTGATTCATTAAGTTCAATAATTGAAATATCAACAACAAAAGAAAAAAATTTTAGATTATATTTACAACAATTATTTTCATTTTTGGAAGAATCGGATTCAGTTTCTTTGTTAATTTCTGAAAATTATTTGAACAATCAAAAGTATAGTAATTCTGGTATTGAAGAATTTTTAGCAGACGGTGTTGTTGCTTTTTTTAATCTGAATAATAGATATAAAAGAGCAATTGGAATTATTAAAATGAGATATTGTAATCATAGAAAAAATATTTTTAAAATGACAATTAATGAAAATGGAATTGAAATATTTCCTGATCAAATTGTCGATGATTTATAGATATCTAAACGCATCTGCATGTCTATTTAATTTTTTTGCACCATATTTCATAATATTATTTTCAATTTGTTTAACTTGAATTTTTGATAATCCAGTTCGTTTTAATATCAAATTATTACACTCATCATAAATTTTTATTGTTCCATCATCAGTATTAGAAATGACTTTAACAATATTATTATTTTGCAACCATACCCAAATATTTACATTTTCTGACATCGACATACCAATTGCGATTACTTCTGTTATTATTTTTATTTTAATAAGTATATAAATATTTCTATATAATTACAAAAAAGTATGTCTATAGTGATCTTAAATTAAAATATTCAGAATATTTTAAGATGGATTAAAAAATTACAAAGTTAAAATAATATATTAGAACTCTCATATAACATTGGGTTGATGCATTGGAAATGAACGCATATTCAAAACAGGATCAATTAATTAAAAGAATAAGTACAGGAATAAACGGCTTAGATGGAATAATTGAAGGCGGTTTTCCTAATAAATCTATTACTTTAGTTTCTGGACCCCCTGGTAGTGGAAAAAGTATTTTTTCATTTCAATTTCTTTATGAAGGTATTATTAAAAATGAAAAAGGATTATTCTTGACACTAGATAAAAAAGTTGAAGGATTGCTTATTCAATCAAAAAAACTTGGATTCAATTTTAAATCTGCAATAGAAGATAAATTAGTCAAATTTAGATTTTTAAACATTAATAAAAAGCTAATTTATGAATCAATGATTAATGAGATTTTATCTGGGGAATTTAAAAGGATAGTTTTGGATTCTATAACCCCCCTCTCAGAAATGCCAATATATGGAAATTATAATGAGAATAACAAATTAGACATAAGTGCTTTTAATTCTGAAGATTATCCCCCAAATACCAATTTACCAATTCGAAGATTACATTTACAGTATATAATAAACGCATTAGAATCAACAGAATCTACATCTGTTGTAACCTCAGAATTACCAATGGGATCTTCTTTATTTTCAAGAGATGGTATCTCTGAATTTTTAGCGGATGGCGTAATTATCTTAAGTTTTGATCCAACAATGAATAGAAGAAAAATGTCTGTAATGAAAATGAGAAATACTAAACATACTTTAAAACCTCATGACATTGAAATAAAGGAAGGTGGGATATTCTTTATTTGAAATATTGATTACTATGTTAAAATATACACCTCCAAAAAATTTGAGAGCCCTTTTTATTGCGCATTATGCCCCTATCTTATTAATTATTATGATAGGACCATTAACTGCATTATACGATATTTGGCAGATACCATTAGATAAATTTTCAACTATTATTTTTGGTTTAATAATATTTCTTTTTGGAACCTATATTTATTTTAAATGGGAAATATTTTGGTATAACACCTTTAAAGGTCAACTTGTCACCACTGGAATTTTTTCATATATAAGACATCCCCACTATACATCTTTAATTATTATTGGATTTGGTTTAGCTTTATTTTTTTATTCATTATTTGCATTTATACTGGCAATTATTGCAATTCCAATAATCATCTGGAGTATCATAGATGAAGAAAAACATCTTATTAAACAATTTGGAGATGAATATATCGAATTTATGAAAAAAACTCCTTGGAGGATCATTCCAAAAATATTTTAGAAGATACATAGATATTATATAATATAATATAAATTGCAAAATTTATGAATATACTAATAACAGGGGGAACTGGTTTTATAGGTAGATATTTAGTAAATAATCTTTTAGAGCATAATTATAATGTAAAAATTTTAACAAGACAAGAAAATGTCCATATCCCCGAAATTGAGATAATTAAGGGAGATATCATAAAATTTGATGATTGTTTCAATGCAATGGATGATGTTGATGCAGTGTTTCATAATGCAGCATATGCAACTGATTATGGAAAAAAGGAAGAAATTTTTAAAATTAATATAAATGGTACACAAAACATTCTTAAATCCTGTAAAAAAAAGGGAATCAACAGATTAATATATACAAGCACTGCAGGCGTATATGGATTTCCAAATATTAAAGAAAAAATTGATGAAAAATCAGAACTTAAACCTTATAACATTTATCATAAATCTAAATTAGAAGGAGAAAAAATTTTAAAAAATAATAAAGATATAAAAGTATCAATTATTCGCCCACCACTTGTATTAGGGGCTCATGGACGAGGTTCAGAAATATTAATAAATAAAATCAAGAGTGGAAAAATGATATATATTGGTAAAGGCAATCAATATATTTCAATAGTTCATCCTTCAGATGTAGCACAGTGCTTAAGATTAGTTTTTGAAAATGATAAAATTGGAGATATATTCAACGTTGTTAGTTTTTATTGTAAAATTAAAGAATTATTTCATGAAATAAGCATACAACTAAAAGTAAAATCACCTAATAAAAATATTCCTTATTTTTTAGCGTATTTGTCAGGTTTAATAAATGAAAAAATAAATATTAATGAACCATCTTTAACTAGATTTAGAGTTAAATCATTAGGGACAACTAGATTTATTAGTTTTGATAAAGCAATAAAAAAATTAAAATATAAACCAAAATTTAATCTAAAAATGACTGTTGAAGATATGATCAAAAAATATGTTTGATTAACTATAAAAAAAATAAAAATAATAGATCATTTTGAAGTAATTACTTCAAATGATCAAAATATCAATACCTCGCATGATGAATAATATTTTGAATTATTAATTATTCAAAATAAAGAGTTAATGCAATACATGGATATTTTTTTTCTCGCATATATTTTTAAGTTCTTCGGGCCAAACTGTAACACTACATTCCCCCAAATGTGCCTTTTTTAATAAAAGCATATAAGTACGCGATTGGCCAATTCCACCTCCGATACTTAACGGTATTTTATCATTTAAAATTGCTTTATGATACGGCATATCTAAAAAATGTTTTTGATCCGACATCTCTAATTGGATCTTAAGAGTCTCTTTTGTAACTCTTATACCCATTGATGTTAATTCATGTCTTCTTTCAGTTACTGGATTCCATACCAATATATCCCCATTTAAGCCATGCATCATTTTTCCATTAATGATATTCGATTCTGTAACCCAATCATCATAATCCGCTGCTCTCATCTCATGAGGATAACCATCATCAAGTGGCCAACCTATCCCAATTATGAAAATTGCAGGATATTTTTGAAGTATCTCAGTTTCTCTTTGTTTTCGTGGTAAATCTGGAAACATATTTAGAATTCCTTCAGCATGTAAAAATTTCAATTTATCTGGAAGATTTTCATATTTTCCCGTATTAAGTAAAGGAAATTCATTCTGAATAAATCTTTCAGCACCTTTGAATACTTTCCATATTTTTTCAATTGTCTGTTTAAGATAATCAATATTACGCTGATCTTGATTAATTACTTTCTCCCAATCCCACTGATCAACATATGAACTATGATCATGATCAAGGAAATAATCTTTTCTAACAGCCCTCATATCTGTAAAAAGTCCTTCCCATGGAGCCATATCAAATTGTTTTAAAGCCATTCTCTTCCATTTAGTAACCGCTTGAACGACTTGAGCTTGTATTTGTTTTTCTAAACCTAAACCACATTTAAATTCAACAGGCGTTCTTGATCCATCCCGATCAAGATAATCGTTTATACCACTATATTTATCAACAATTAGAGGGCATTCAACTCTTATCAAATTCAATTCCTTACTCAAATTTTCCTCTATATATGATTTTAATAAGGATATCGCTATTTGAGTATCCTTTTTATTTAATAGAGAATTATAGTTTTTTGGTAACATATTTTCTAATTCATTATAATTACCTATTCCAGGTCCAGCAAGATCTGTTTTCTTGTCATTCATAGTATTTTCAACTTTTACCAGGGATTCAGAAATCCATATTTATACTTTTATCTAGTTAATAAAGAAAACTACTAATCATTTTGTTAAAATATAACCTAAATAGATTGCCTATAAAATTCATTTATTTTAAATTATTAACAAAACAAAAACAACAATAACATTTAAATATGTTTTTCCATATGACAAGTTTCCTTACCTATACCAGACATGAATTGGGCAATTCTTAAATGAATCCCATAAATCAACAGTTTAAAATAAATTTTTTAGCTGTTTGTTAAATGTCACGGTTAGGATAAAGAGAGTACAATTCAAAGTAATTGATTAAAACAATAATCATAGAGGTTATATTATGCCTAATAGACATCATCCAAGAAGAGGATCAATGGGCTTTTCGCCGCGTAAAAGAGCAAGAGCTGAAACCCCGCATATAAAGAGCTGGCCTGAAGGTCAAGATAAACCAAAAATACAAGGTTTTTTAGGATATAAAGTAGGTATGACTCATGCTTTCGTAATTGATTATAGGCCAACTTCAACAACATCCGGCAGAGAAGTTATGATGCCTGTTTCAGTTGTTGAAACTCCCCCAATAAAAATCTTAGCAGTAAGAGCATATAAAAATTCATATTATGGTCTTCAGACAACAGGTGAAATATGGACTGACAAAATCGATAAAGAACTATCAAAAAGGATAACAATAAATAAAAAGAAAGAAAAAAAAACCTGGGATTTTCTAAAAGACGCGGATGAAATTCGTGTTATTGTATATACACAACCTAAACTAATTACAGGAGTACCAAAAAAAGTCGCCGATATTCGAGAAATGAGAATCAGCGGAGGTACACTTGACGAACAGATAAAATATGCTAAAAACTTATTAGGTAAGGAGATAAAAATAAATGATGCTATTGCTGAAGGAGATATGCTTGATATTATTGCAGTTACTAAAGGCAAAGGATTTCAAGGACATGTAAAAAGATGGGGAGTAAAATTATTATCCCATAAAAATTCGAAACATAGAAGAATGATAGGTACTGCTGGATCGTGGCACCCAAATTGGATACAGGCAACAGTTCCTCAAGCGGGTCAGATGGGTTATCATCAAAGAACAGAATATAATAAACGTGTTCTAAAAATTGGAGATAACGGAGAAGAGATAAATCCTCTTGGTGGTTTTCCACATTACGGTCTTGTTAGAAATTCATATATTTTAATACATGGTTCAATTCCAGGCCCATCAAAACGATTAATTGGAATGAGAGATGCAATTAGATATAAACGTGGTGTTAAGATTGAAAAACCTGAAATAAGTTATATTTCAACCACAAGTAAACAAGGAGTATAAGCATATGACAAAAGTACCTTTATATGGATTAGATGGCAATACAAAAGAAGAAATTCAATTGCCTAATATATTTTTTACTGAATATCGACCAGATCTAATTCAAAAATCTTTTAATATTTTACACGCAAATAAAAGACAATCATATGGATCTGATATTTTTGCTGGCATGAAACATGCAACAGCATCAATAGGTAAAGGTAGAGGAATGTCAAGAGTACCTAGACTTACTCAAGGTAGAAATGCAGCTCTTGCACCTTGTGTCGTTGGTGGAAGACGAGCACACCCGCCAAAATCTGAGAAAAATTGGAATGAAAAGATTAATAAAAAGGAGAAAATATTTGCAAAGAAATCAGCTATTGCAGCAACCTTTAATAAAGAATTAGTTACAAAAAGGGGCCATAAATTTGATAATAAAATATCACTACCTATTATTATTGATGATAAATTTGAAAAAATTAAAAAAACAAAAGAAGTAATTGACCTCTTTAAAAAAATTGGTATTTACGAGGACTTAATACGTGCAAATAATGGAAAACATATTCGAGCAGGTAAAGGAAAAAGAAGAGGACGTAAATATAAAATTCCAAAATCTGTTCTAATTATTTCAAAAAATAATAATATAATAAAAAATTCAGATAATCTACTTGGAGTAGAAATTGTAAATGGAAAGCATCTAAATATTGGACATCTAGCTCCAGGCGGAGTAGCTGGAAGACTTACGATTTTTACAAAATCTGCATTAGAACAAATTGGGGGTACAAAATAATGGATCCTTACGATATTATTTTTCATCCATATGTAACTGAAAAAACAATGAATCTAATGGAAAAGAATAATTCACTAGAATTCGTTGTTAGAAGAAAAGCAAACAAAAAACAAATAAAACGAGCTATAGAAGAAATGTTTGAAGCAAAAGTTCAAGAAATCAATACAAAGATTACAAAAAATGGCAAGCACGCAATAATTACTTTTACTCCGGATATTAAAGCTGAAGATATAGGTATGAGAATTGGAATATTCTAGAGGTTAAAATATGGGAAAAAAATTAATTCAACAACGCCGAGGAAGAACTAAAGGCAGATATAATGTACCAGCTCATAGAAATAAAGGAAAAATAAAATATAATAAAAAAAATGTTGAAGGAACTGGAATTGTTGAAGATATTTTGCATGATCCTGGTCGCACAACACCAATTGCGAGAGTTAGACTCAATAATAAAAAAATATTATTTCTAGCACCTGAAGGCATAAAAGTAGGGGATTCTATAAAATATACTGAGGACATCTCAGAGATAAAAATTGGAAATGTAATATCACTTGGAAAAATCAATGAAGGTCTACCGATTTACAATATTGAAATAACTCCAGGAGATGGCGGAAAACTTGTTCGTGCAAGTGGGAACCATGCAACTGTTGTTTCACATCAGTCTGAAAAAACTGTAATTAAACTTCCTTCAGGCCAATTTAAAACATTACAATCAAAATGTAGAGCCACTATTGGTATTTTAGCAGGAGGAGGCAGAAAAGATAAACCATTCTTAAAAGCTGGGAAAAAATACCATGCACATAGAACTAGAGGAAAACAATACCCTGTTGTAAGAGGAGTTGCTATGAATGCTGTAGCTCATCCACATGGTGGTGGTGGCCATCAACATGTTGGAAAACCATATACTGTAAAACGTGGAGCATCACCTGGTAGAAAGGTTGGAAGTATTGCAGCCAGTAGAACTGGTAGGAAGTAGATAAAATGGCAAAGAAATCTAGCTTTAAAAGTTCTGCGAGAAGTAGAAGAAAGGAAAAAAGAAAGAAAATTGAAGTTCGTAAAAAAGAGTTCAGATATCGTGGTTTATCCCTTGAAGAATTACAAAAACTATCACTCGAAGAGACATTGCCTTTATTAACATCTAGGGCAAGAAGATCCCTCAAAAGAGGATTAACAGAGAAACAGGAGAAATTATTAAACGATATTGTAAAATCTGAGAGAGGAGACGTTATTAGAACTCATCTTAGAGATATGATAATACTGCCAAGTTTTGTTGGCCATAGAATAGATGTACATAATGGTAAAGAATTTCAACATATTGAAATTCAATCATATATGATTGGACATTATCTTGGTGAATTTGCACTAACTAGGACAAAAGTAAAGCATACTGGCCCTGGTGTTGGAGCAACAAGATCATCTAAATTTATGCCCTTAAAGTGATGAAAAATGCAAAAATATTCTATTAGTATAGACCCAGATAAAACTGCAAAAGCATATGGATACGAGCTTCATTGTTCTCCAAAAGCTTCAATGAATTTAGCGTATGCTATAAAAGGAATGAAAATTGTAGTTGCTGAAAAATATTTAAATGAAATAATTGGAATGAAAAAATCAGTTCCAGCAGTTTTTCATAAAGGAAAAATATCACATCAAAAAGGAATTGGTCCGGGAAGTTATCCGCAAAAAACAGCTAAATATTTGTTAAAAATCCTTAAAAATGCAGAAAACAACGCTGAATATAAAGGATTCGATGTTGAAAATATGGTAATCGCCCACATTTCAACATATGGTGGTAGAATTATAAAAGGAATTATGCCTAGAGCCCAGGGTAGAGCAACAAATAAAAATAAAAAAACGACGAATATTGAAATAATTCTTAAAGAGGTAGATTAATGGCAGGTGAACGTAAATTCATTAGAGAAAATACAAATAGAATTTTAATTAAAGAGTTCCTGATAAAAAAAGTTGAGGGGGCCGGATTTGGTGGCATGAATATTCAAAGAACACCTATGGGCACCAGAATAAATATAGTGGTAGAAAGACCTGGAATGGTAATTGGAAAGGGCGGTAGTAAAATAAAAGAAATTACCACAGAAATAAAAGATAAATTTAAAGTTGATAATCCACAGATTGAAATACAGGAGGCAGGTAGTAAAGCTTCATTAAACGCGCAAATAATGGCTGAAAAACTAGCTGAAGCATTGGAAAGAGGATGGCATTTTAGACGTGCAGGACATTCAACTGTAAGAAGAATTATGAATTCTGGAGCTAGAGGCTGCCAAGTTGTAATTGCAGGAAAATTAACTGGAGCAAGACATAGAACAGAAAAATTTACAGAAGGACATATCAAATATTGTGGAGAAACTGCCAGAGAAGTAATGCTGAGAGGATTTGCTGTTGCAAAATTGAAAGCAGGTGTTTTAGGAGTAAAGGTTGGCATTATGAAACCTGATGCTAAACTACCTGATGAAATATCAATAAAAATACCTGATGATGAAAAAATTGAGGAAAAACCAAAAATTGAGGAAAAACCAATTGTTAAATCAAAAGAGACTCCTATTAAAGAACTTTTAAAGATTCCCGGGATTGGCCCATCTATTATTAAAAAATTTGAAAAATCTGGTATCAAATCATTAGAGGAATTATATGAAATGGATGCTAACGATATATCTTCCATTGAAGGCATTGGAGGTAAAACCGCAGACAATATTATTAAAAAATTAGGTAAACTAATTAAAGAGGATGTATAAAATGGTTTTAAAAGCCAAGGAAATTAGAGAATATACTAAAGAAGAAAGATCTGAAAAACTTGAAGAATTAAAAAGAGAACTCATGCATGAAAGAGGAGTAGCAGCAATGGGTGGATCACCACCTTCCCCTGGAAAAATAAGGCAGTTGAGAACTTCTATTGCAAGAATGTTGACAATCATGCATGAAGAAGGAGAACAATAAATGAGCAATATATGTCCCAAATGTGGTCTTCCAAATGAACTTTGTGTTTGTGAAGAAATTGCAAAAGAACAGCAAAAAATTGAAATAAGTGTTGATAAAAGAAGATACGGAAAAATGATGACAATTGTAGATGGAATTAATTCAAGTGATCTAGATATAGATGCATTAATAACCAAACTTAAGAAAAAATGTGCTAGTGGCGGAACAATAAAAGAAGGTAAAATAGAACTTCAAGGAGATCATAGAACGAAAGTTAAAGAAACTTTAGAAGAAATGGGATTCACAGTCGAAGTTACATAAATAAAAATTACAAAATACAAAAAATGTGAAATTTATGAATGAAAAAATATTTGCAAAAGAAGAATTCATTGGATTACCCGTAAGTATATGCCATTGTAATGATCCAAGTTGGATGGGAAAATCTGGTATAATAATCAATGAGACTAAAAATATGTTTGAAATAAGAATAAATAATAAAAATAAAAGAATTGGGAAAAAAAACTCTAGATTTGAATTTGAATATGAAGGAAATAAAATAATTTTAAATGGTTCTCAAATTGCATATAGACCTGAAGATAGAATAAAAAAAACAAGGTGAAAAGATAAATGTCAGAAATTAATAAAGCAAGAAATATAGGATTAAATGTAAAACCCCCTATTGATAGTTGCAATGATAAAAATTGTCCTTTTCATGGTACTTTATCTGTTAGAGGGCAAACAATTACAGGATCCGTATATGCAACAAAAATTCAGAATTCAATCAAAGTAAGAAAGGAATATATGCATCTAATTCCAAAATATGAGAGATATGAAAAAAGAACGTCATCATTTACGGCACATTGTCCACCATGTATCAAATTAAAAACTGGTGATAAAGTAAATATTGCAGAATGTAGACCAATTAGTAAAACAAAATCATTTGTTGTTATAGAAAAATTGTAAGGAGATATTCATATGAAAGGTATAGCTGGCAGAGCAATGAGAGGATTACCTGCAGGTGCTAGGTTAGATTGTATTGATAATACTGGAGCAAAAATTGTGGAGATAGTAGCCACTCCAAAATTAAAAGGGACCCATAGAAGGTACCCAAAAGCTGGTATTGGAGATATGGTAATAATAAGTGTTAAGAAAGGAGCCGCCGACATGAGACGACAATTATTAAGAGCAGTAATAGTACGTCAGAGAAGACCTTTTAGACGACCAGATGGAACAATGGTACAATTTGAAGATAATGCTGCAGTTATTGTAGCTGAAAATGGTGACACAAAAGGATCAATGATTAAAGGTCCGGTCGCACTAGAGGCTGCTGAACGCTGGCCTAGAATAGCTTCAACTGCATCAATAATTGTATAAGAGGATAAAAAATGAAATCATTAAAACCTGGAAAACAGAGAAAAGAATATTTTAATGCACCTTTACATAAAAAGAGAAAGTGGATATCTTCTCATTTAGAAGAAAATTTGCTTTTAAAATATGATAGAAGACGAGTAACATTAGTTAAAGACGATACAGTTAAAGTTATGAGAGGCAGTTATAAAGGGCACGAAGGAAAAATAACCCGCGTAAATCAAAGAAGGATACAGGTTGAAGTTGAGGGACTTGTTATGACAAAAGCAGATGGTAAAAAAATTGCAAAGCCCATTCATGCAAGTAATTTGTTAATAACCAAATTAAATTTAACTGATCGATGGCGAAGAAAAAAATTAGAAAGAAATCTATCAACTGAAGTAAAAAAAGAAATTGAAAAAGAAGCAAAAGAACAATTAATTGAAACCGAAAAGGAAAAGAAAATTGAAGAAGAAAAAATTAAAGAAGAAAAGAAAATTGAAGAAGATGAAAAAGAAAAACCAGTAAAGAAAACAGATGAAATTAGTGATAAAAAAAAATCGAGTGAATTTAAAAATAAGGTAAATAAAGAAGAAATAAATAAGAGGGATACTAAAAAAGAGAAAGAAACAAAAATTGATAAAAACGTTCAAGATAAAACAGCAAACATAAAGAATCAAACAAAAAATATTAACAATATAAAACCTAAACCAATTAAAAAAGAGGGGGAAAAAAATAAATGAGTAAACATCTTAAAAGATTGAATTCACCTAGAGTATTAAGATTAAATAGAAAAAGTAACAAATGGACAATAAAACCATCACCAGGCCCTCACAAAATTAATAGATCTATATCATTAGGTCTTATCATAAGAGATTATCTTAAATTATGTGATAATTTAAAGGAAGCGAAACGTGTACTTGTAGAAAAAGAAATTCTTGTTGACAATTGTATAAGAAATAATTACAAATTTCCATGCGGATTCATGGATATAATATCTATTCCAAAAATGAAAAAATATTATCGAATATTATTCGATAAAGCTGGAAAATTAACAATGACGCCAATTACATACACAGAAACAGAATGGAAATTATATAGAATAGAAGGGAAAACAATTATAAAAGGAAAAAAAACACAGTTGAATTTACATGATGGTAAAAACATAATAGTTGACAAAGATGAATATAAAAAAGGTGATGTATTAAAAATTCGATTAAAAGATAATAAAATTCAAGAATCCTATCCTCTAATAAAAGGTAGCATTTCCATGATAATTGGAGGAAGTCATATAGGTGAAATTGCAAACATAAATGAATTAATAATTATCCCCTCCTCAAAATCTAATATTGCAAAAATGCAAGGAATAAATGAATTTTCAACTCATCAAGAATACGTTTTTCCCATAGGTAAGAACAAAGCTGTTATATCAATCCCTGAGGTGAAAATTCTATGATCAAAGAAAATAATCAAATTAAAAATAAATTTTCAATAAACCCTCGAATCGAAAAGATTACTGTAAATATAGGAGTTGGTGAAGCAGGAGAAAGATTGGAAAAAGCTAAAAGTGTGCTTAGTGACATAACAGGCCATAAACCAGTACAAACTTTATCAAAGATTACAAGTAAAGATTGGAGTCTACGGAAAAGAATGCCAATAGGCTGCAAAGTTGCTTTAAGAAAAAAGGATGCTGAAAAGTTTTTAAAAGAAGCCCTAATAACAAGAGAAAATAAAATTGCGGAATATGCATTTGATAATGAAGGAAATATATCCTTTGGAATTCCCGACCATACCTCATTCAAAAGTCAAAAGTATAATCCAAATATTGGTATTTTTGGTATGGACGTTTCTATAACAATGGAAAAAATAGGTTATCGCATAAAACGGCGCCGTTTATTACGACGAAAAATTCCAAATAAACATAAAGTCAAAAAAGATGAAACAATAAAGTTTTTCAAAGAGGAATTCGAAGTTGAGGTTATAGAATGAAGATAAAAGAAAAGCAGAAAATTTACGGTAGAATCAACGGATGTGAGAGATGTGGCAGAAAAAGAGGTCTTATCAGAGCATATGGACTACATATGTGTCGTCAATGTTTTCGTGAAAAAGCAGAAGAAATGGGTTTTAGAAAATATTCATAGGAGGAGATAAACCATGTTAAATGATCCATTGGCAAATGCATTATCTTTAATAAAAAATGCTGAAACTAAGGGTAAAGGCTCATGCCTTATTCAACCCTCTTCGAAATTAATTGGTGGAGTTTTAAATTTATTAAAAGAAAAAGGATACATTAGTGAATTTGAATTTAAAGAGGATGAAAAAGCAGGTTATTTCCAGGTAAAACTTAGAGGAAATATAAATAATTGTGGAGTAATTAAACCAAGATATCCTGTAAAGAGAGGAGATCTAGAAAAATGGGAATCAAGATATTTACCAGCCCGTGATTTTGGTTTATTAATATTAACAACTACAAAAGGAATTATTTCTCAAAACGAAGCAAAAGAACAAGGTGTTGGCGGAAAAGTTTTAGCTTTTGTATATTAAAGAGTGATGTTTAATGGCAAGAATACCAGATATAAAAGAAGAGATTGTAATTCCAGATGGAATTGAAGCTAATCTTACAAATAAAACATTAAATATTAAAGGAGAAAAAGGTTCTTTATCTAGAGATTTTTCTCATCCAAAAATTGAAATAAAAATTCAAGATAAAAAAATTATACTAATTTGTAAAAATCCTAGAAAAAAACAAAAAGCTTTAGTTGGAACTTTTGTGGCACATATGAAAAATATGATGAAAGGGACAACTAAAGAATTTGAGTATAAAATGAAAACTGTTTTTTCACATTTTCCGATAAAACTATCTGTTGAAGAAAATAAATTTATTATACAAAATTTTCTGGGCGAGAGAGCAGCGCGAAAAGCATCAATACTTGAGGGCGTAAATGTTGATATAAAAGGTGATTTTGTTACTGTCCGAGGCATAGATATAGAAAAAGTTGGACAAACCGTAGCTAACATTGAAAGAACAACTTCAGTTAAAAATCGAGATATCCGTGTTTTCCAAGATGGAGTATATCGAACAAGTAAAGGAGGTAAATAAAATGACTAAAAAGGAAATAATTGAACAATTTTCAATGATTAAAGGTCTTGGAAAAGCAAAAGCTGAGTTATTGTATACTTCTGGTTTCGATTCCTTGGAAAAGATACAACAATCAACAGTTGAAAAACTAACTGAAATTAAGGGAATAAATGAAAAACTTGCTAATGATATTAAACAACAAGTAAATAATAAACTAAAATCAATTAATGTAAAAAAACCAACAAAAGAAATAAAAAAAGATTCAGAAAAGGAAAAAAAACCTATAAAAGACATTAATCAAACTTCAAAAGTAATAAAAAAAGAGACGGAAAAGGAAAAACAATCTTTAAAAGAAATTGATCAAACAACAAAAGAAGAAAAATATATAGTTAAGAAAAAACCAAAATTAACCAAAGATCAAATAAATAAATTAAAGATAAGAAAACAAATTAAAAAAAGAACTCCAAAATTTTTAAGAGAAGAATGGTTTAGATACAAAAGAATACCTAACAATTGGAGAAGACCCGATGGAATAACATCAAAAATGAGAATTAATTTAAAATATAGGCCAAATAAAGTAAGAGTTGGATACAGAGGACCGAAAGAAGTTCGCGGTTTACACCCATCAGGTTTTGAAGAAGTTTTAATCCACAACATAGCTGAACTTAAAAATATTGATCAAACAAAACAAGCGATAAGAATAGGTAGTAAAGTTGGAACAAAAAAACGTTTGGAAATTGAAAAGAAAGCTGAAAATTTAGAAATAAGAATTCTAAATATCGGGGGCAGAAAAAATGACTGATTTAAGAAATCAACGAAGAATGGCTGCATCACTAATTAAATGTGGAGCAAACAGAATCTGGATGGATCAAGATAGAATTGATGAGATAGCAAAAGCAGTAACCAAAGAGGACATTAGAGTTTTGATAAAAGGTAAAGCCATTAGAAGTAAACAAGAGAAAGGTATATCACATGGCCGAAAGAAATACATAGCTTTACAAAAAAGTAAAGGTCGTAGAAAAAATCATGGTTCTAGGAAAGGTGCAAAATATGCACGATTTCCAAGAAAAAGAAGGTGGATATTAATAATTAGACCGATTAGATCATATCTTAAAAATCTTAGAGAAAATCAGAAAATAAATAGCAAAATTTATCGTACATATTATTTGAAATCAAAAGGGGGAGAATTTAGAAATAAAAAACATTTAAAAACTCATTTAATTTCTGATGGAATCATAAAAGAGGAGAATAACCAATGAAACAAGGACCACGATATTATATAAAACAAAGAAGAAGAAGAGAAGGAATTACAGATTACAGGAAAAGATTAAAATTATTGAAATCAAGAAAAATTAGAATTGTAGTAAGAAACTCTATTAAAAACATTCGAGTGCAATTCATAGAATATGAAGTATCAGGAGATAAAATCCTTTCTTCAGCAATATCAAATGAACTAATAAAAGATTATACTTGGAAATATTCAACCTCTACTATTTCTGCAGCATATTTAACTGGTTTTTTAGCTGCAAAGAGGGCCTTAGATAAAGGAATTAAAGAGGGTGTATTAGATATAGGTAGAACAAAACCAGCTAAAGGTTCAAAAATTTTTGCTGCTCTTAAAGGAGTTTTAGATGCTGGTATTAAATGCCCTTGCAATAATGACAAATTGCCAGAAGAAAAAAGAATTATGGGGCATCATCTTGATAAAAAAATTGAAACAGAAGTAAATAATATTATAAATAAGATAACTGGTGATTAATAATGGCAAAAAGGAATCAAAGGCAACGAAGACCATCAATACCTAAGGATAAGGATTCAATTGATTGGGATCCAAAAACACGCCTTGGAAAAATTATTAGAAGTGGAAAAATTACTAATATGAAAGATGCTTTGGACTCTGGATTACCTTTAAGAGAGCCTGAAGTAGTCGACATATTATTACCAGATATTGAGGATGAAGTAATTGACGTAAATATGGTCCAGAGGATGACAGATTCAGGTCGAAGAGTAAGATTTGTAATAACTGTAGCTGTAGGTAATAATGACGGATATGTTGGTTTGGGTCAAGCAAAAGGAAAAGAAGTGGGTACTAGTATTAGAAAAGCAATAGAAAATGCAAAGTTAAATATCATAGAAATTAGAAGAGGTTGCGGATCATGGGAATGCGGATGTGGAAAACCCCATACTGTTCCATTTTCTATTAAAGGAAAAAGTGGTTCCGTTGAAATAGTATTTAAACCTGCCCCTCAAGGGATTGGACTTGCAACTGGAGAGGTTGCTAAAAAAATTCTTAAGTTAGCTGGTATAAAAGATTGTTGGGCATTTACGAGTGGTAAAACAAAAACAACAGTGAATTACGCTAAAGCTGTATATGATGCACTTCAAAAAAATACTCAAATGAGGGTAATGAATAACGAAATTCGAAATATTGGTATTTTATCTGGAAGTGAAGAATTATCATCAAAGAATCCTCAAGCAACAACAAAAAAGGAGGATAATTAAAATGGTATTTGCAGTAATTAGAGTGAGAGGTACAGTCAACATTAAACCAGATATTAAACTTACATTAAAATTATTACGATTAAATAGAGTTAATCACTGTGTTTTAATTGAAGAAAATAATGTAATGAAAGGTATGTTGCAAGTAATTAAGGATTATGTCACATGGGGAGAAATTGAAAAAGAAAAATTATTAAAATTAATAACATCTAGAGGAAAACTCAAGGGAGATAAAATAATAACAGATGGATATATAAAATCAGCAACTTCCTTTGACAATATCAATAAACTCTCCGAATCGATATATAACAATAAGCTCAACTACAAGGACATTCCTGATATAAAACCATTATTTAGATTGAATCCACCAAAAAATGGTTATGAAGGTATAAAAAGATCATTTAAAAATAAAGGTGCTTTAGGTTACAGAGGAAAGGATATAAATAAATTAATTGAGAGAATGATATAAATATCATTATAAATCAATAATTTTTTATATATATTATATTTAATATGGGATAGAGGGCATAATATGGAGGAAACATTATATGATATTGAAATCCATAAAGGTGATGGAAAATATGTTGGAAAATTATTTTCTGACTCAGATGGAATCAAAGAATTCAGAAATGAAAGATTGGATAAATTACTAAGAGATCTTTCAATAGACATGCAATTAGCATTAGAGGAATTTTCTAATCGTTCAAGTGAATTTATGGAATCCCGCGTGGATTAATTAAATTTTAAGGGTAATCTTTTTAAATGTAACCAACATTTGGTGGTTCTATTATATATCTAAGGAGGATAAATTTGAAATATACTCGATTTGAAAAAGCGCGAATAATTGGTGCAAGAGCTTTACAAATATCAATGGGAGCTCCTTCATTGATTAAAATTCCAAAAGATATTATTTTTCCAATTGATATTGCCATGCTTGAATTTAAAGAGGACGCAATACCAATAACAGTTAAAAGAGTCGAGACAGAATATGTTTAAGGAGCGGAAAAAATGACAAAAGATTTACAAAAAGAAAGCGAAAAAAAATCTGAAGAAATGATGATATCAGACGAAATATATATGACCTCTGGTGTTCATATCGGAACAAGACAAAAAACTGCAGATATGAAGGAATATATCTACAAAGTTCGAAATGATGGACTTTATATAATAGATATTAACAAGACAGATAAAAAAATTAATATTGCTTCAAAATTCATCTCAAAATTTGATCCTGAAAATATTCTTGTTGTATCTGTCCGTCAATATGGACAAAAACCTATAAGAAAATTGTCCGAATATACAGGAATTAAAGTATTGGACGGACGTTTTAGACCCGGAACTTTAACAAATCCTAGTGCAAAAGGGTTTATTGAGCCAGAATTATTAATTGTAACCGATCCTTTAGCTGATTCTCAAGCTTTAGATGAAGCAAGAAATATTGGAATTCCTGTTGTAGGATTATGCGATACTAATAATGAATTAAAGTATATCGACATTGCAATTCCAACAAATAATAAAGGAAGAAGAGCTCTTGCCCTTGTATATTGGCTTCTATCTAGAGCAATATTAAAAGAGAAAGGAAAAATTAAATCATATGAGAATTTTAAACCAAAAGTTGAAGATTTTGAAGCCGAAATATAAAAATTTATAATGTTTTTAATTATTATCATTGAAGGAAAGCAAATTGCATGAGAAGATTAATGACAGGATAATTTTGGTAGGCACTGCCCATATTTCTAAAGATAGCATAATTGAAGTAAAAGAAGCAATTGAAAAATATAAGCCAGACATTGTTGCTGTTGAACTTTGTAAGAGGCGGCATGAGAGTATCATAAATAAAGATAAGTGGGAAAATACCCCCATTACTTCTCTACTAAAATCAAATAATGCATATTTCATGCTTGCTCAAACTTTTTTATCATCTATCCAAAGAAGATTAGGGAAAGACCAGGGAGTTGAGCCTGGTTCTGAAATGATTGCAGCTATAAACGAAGCAAAGAAAAATAATTTAAAAATTGCATTAGTTGATAGAGATATATCAATAACATTAAAAAGAGCCTGGAAAAAAATGGGCTTTATTGAAAAAATTAGACTTACTTGGGAATTTTTAAAGGCTATAGTTGGTTATGAGGAGGAAGATTTAGATCAAATTGATTTAAAAGAAATGATGAATCAAGATATAATCTCTACAATGATGGAGGAATTTGGTGAAATTGCCCCAAGTGTTTCTGAAGTACTTATTCATGAAAGAGATAAATACATAGCAAAAAAAATACTTAATGAAAGTAAAAATGGAAAAGTTGTTGCGATTGTTGGTGCAGGTCATCTTAAAGGTATTAAAGAGTATCTTAAAAAAAATATGTTGGATATTGATTTAAAGAAATTAGATTATGTTCCAAAAAAACGTTTTAGTATTATTAAATCGATTGGTTATATTATTCCAATTGGTTTTGCTTTATTAATAATATATGCATTTTATTTTAAAGGAATAGATTTAGCTTTAGAGATGTTTATATATTGGTTTATAATCAATGGAGTTTTCTCAGCTATAGGTACTGCAATAGCTAGAGGCCATCCCTTATCAATTATAACCGCTTTTATTGCAGCCCCAATTACCTCATTAAATCCTGCTATAGCTGCTGGTTGGGTAGCTGGATATGTAGAAGCAAAATTAAGGACGCCAGTTATAAAAGATTTTAAGGGATTAAGTAAAATTGATTCTCTTAAAGATTTCTGGAATAACAGAGTTATTCGATTACTGATGGTTGTTGCATTGGCAAATCTAGGAAGTATGATTGGTACAATTGTAGCTTTTCCTTATATAGCTAGTTTATTAGCAGGTTAATCATCTAAAGTTTAAAAAAATTCATAAATGGAATATTAATTAAAAGATATTGATATGATTGAAGATAAAAAAAAATACAAATCTTTTCATAATATCCCTCCAAGGGAGTATATGTATTTTCCTAAAGGAACTATCGAATTAGGAAAGACAGGGCAATTTAGTAGATTAGAAATTAAGCATTTATTAATTTCTATAATCGTATTAACATTTGCATTTTCTTTTGCTCTAACTAAAAATAATATAATTCAAGCATATTCTTATGGATTTAATTTATATAATTTTATTCTAGGATTTGAAAAAGCATTTCTTGGAGTTGTAATAGCTTTTTTTTGTCATGAAATTTCGCATAAATTTGTTGCACAAAAATATCATCTATGGTCTGAGTATAGAATGTATTCAAAAGGTTTGATATTAGCAGCCTTACTTGGATTTTTTACTCCAATTGTTTTTGCTGCACCGGGGGCAGTTATGTTTAGGGGAAAAGTTAGATTATTTGAAATGGGAAGAATCGCTTTAGCAGGACCATTAGCAAATATAATAATCTCGATTATTACATTTTATTTGTATATATTCGTATTTTTTGAATCAGCTACATTGAATATAATATTTGGATTTATTTGTCTTATAAATGCAGTCTTAGCAACATTTAATTTGATACCATTTAGATCTTTTGATGGTTATAAAATTTATATTTGGAATGCAAATATTTGGATAATTTCTTTTTTATTTTCAATAATATTATTAATTAATATTATTACACGATTTTAAAGAAAAAATAAATATATTAAATTTAGTTGCTAATTCGATTTAAAGAAATCATTGGTATTCCCAAAACATCATTAATGTAATAAATGGAAAGATGATTATTTGAATTTGTAAAAACATATGAATAGGTCAAAAAATCGCTATTTTGTTCAAATTTTAAATATATTAAATTATCTTTTAATTTAAATTCATGCCATTTAATTTTAGTTATTTGGTCAGTACTACCATAAGGTACGCCTGATGTGGTATTTTTAATTGAATTATTTTCATAGAATTCCCATGTGCTATATGAATTGTCATCTAATGAATAAAAAAGATCATCCCATTTACCAATAAATAATGATATATCATTAATCAATAAATCATTATTTTCATCAATATCATCATTCTGATCATCTGTTAGAGTAATAAATATTATTATTGAAATAATTAATATTATAATTAAGATAATTGATATAATAACAAATTTTTTATTCATATTCCATCCTCTAATATTTCAACCAAATAAGGAATTTAAGGATAAAAAGATAACTATTTTTTAAAGGTTAAAACTATCTTGTAGTTTTTTTTTCTGTTTTTTCTCTTCTTTTTTAACTTTTTTCATTACGTTTATTTTAGTTTTTTCATTTTTGTCTATATAGTTAGGTTTAGTAATATTTTTATCTTGAATATCTTTTTTTATAATATTTGGTTTTATTACTTTTTCTTCTTGTTTTTTTCCTTTGTTTTTATTTAAATTATCAATGAGTTGTTTAAATGTTATATTAATCTTTTTTGGCTTTATTTTTAATAATTCTATGGTTTTAGATTCGTTATGTTTTTCTGAATTTTCATCTTTTTGTTTCTTTATTTTATTTTTATTGGTTTTCTTTTCTTTCGGTTTTATTTTATTTTTGTTATTTGAATTTTTAAAGAAATTTTTTAATAAATCTGTATTTATTAATCCATTTGATTGATTTTTATTTTTTTGTTTTTTTTCTTTAATTTGTTTAGTCTGTTTATTTTTAATATGATTTTTATACCATAATATTGATGATTGATATTCTTCTATCATCATATTTTTGATTTTGTTGTATTCTTTTTTATCTTTTTTTCTTAACTCCAGTAAATATTTTTCTTCACTGGGTATTTTCCATGGTTTATCCGGTTTTCCATAAACTTTTGTTCTTCTTTTATCAAGTATATAATAAAAGAATAGGTATAGAAAAACAATAATCAATATGATTATAGCGATTGTTAACAAAAACATTTCTGAAATTAGGAAACCCTTTGATGTAATTGATATTGATGATGAGAATTTCTTGGTTGGTTCATAAACAGAGTATGCACTTATGTTAAGTGATATCCGAGTACCTAAATCATATAAGTAAACATATGGTGTTAGAATCATTGCATTAATCTGTCCTGTTTCACCGGGTTTTAAGGTTATATGACCTGATACTAGTCCTAGAAAACCATTGCTTTCATTGCTTACTTCAAATGCAAAAGTATCTTCATAATTACCACGATTTTTCACTTCAATTGGAAAGTAAACAACAGAATCAGGTGGTACTTCTCTATGTTGTTGAAGTGCAGTAACTTCAGCTAGATGGTATTGTTTAACTGAAACTAATACATCAGAGGTAGCTGTCCCCATTATATTACTGCCTCCACTGTAAGCCGTATATTTTATTCTAACTGTTGCAGTATTAGCAGTTGTAGGTCTACTAACCTTAACATGAAGTTTCACATTAGCTTCCGAATCCCCCGTAAAATATGTAACCGAACTGGGTGATACCCATGCTTCCCATCCAAGAGGATTGCCTACTATTTCTGCCTCAAAAACTACACTGTTATAACCAAGAAGATATATAATTGATCTAAATATAATTGGTAAATATATTTTTGCAAAGAAAAATCCTCTTTCACTCAACTTTGTCCAATTGAAACCAGATTGTTTAAATCTTAAGTCAATAGTGGCTTCCTCACCAAATTCTAATAAAGGTAGATCTTCTAAAATTACTAATTCAGCTTCTAAAATAGGAGGATCATTATCATCAGCCTTTATTATTTCAACATTTGAATATATTAAGGGCAATATTATTATAAAAAAACAGATTATTGGTAATATATGTCTCAATGATAGTGCCTCCTTAAATATTTTAGATATTTATCGAATAATCATCTTTTTTTTGACATTTTATGTTTTCTAATGATTATAAAAATCAATATTCCAGATAGTAAGAATATAAATTCAAATCCTGGTACAGAAAATCCTCTTAGTTGAATAGCAAGGGTCAGATATATTGGTTCACCTTTTGTTAAATTTGCTGAAGCACCAGTGCCCGGTGATGAAAATTCTGGAGTTAATTCGATTTCCAATTGTACATTTTTATTATAATATCCTAAATTATGGGGTGGTAATGCTGTTAGAGACATTACTTTTTCATTTACTTCCCCATCCGCTAGAGACGGAATAATTGTTTGTGGATTTACTGAAATAACCCAATCTTCTGGTATATTTGTTATTCGGGCTCTTACTAATGCTTCACCATTTCCATTGTTTGATATTCTTATATCCCAGTTAACAGGTTCACCGGGTGTTGTCTTTTTAATTGTTGCTCCCGGATCTGTAGAGATGAGAGGAACATAACCAGGGGTTATTGCAATTGGCAAGCTTACTTCAGGAGGTGCTTTGATATGTTTATCAGGACTATCTCCAGTTGCTTTAACTTGAAGTGTATGAGGGAATAACGCTGTTGATTGTTTATTTACTGCAACCTGAAGTGTGACTTGACGTTCAAGTTCAGATCCTGTACCAAAAGCATTGAAAATAATATCAGGTGGTGCTATAGATGCAGTACACCAAGTAGGTATGTTTTCAATTTTTAGATGAACTGGTGCAAGAAAGACAAATTTAAAAAATCCAAAAAGTAAATTTTTTCCAAGACCAGTCCTAAAAATATCTGGAACAGTACTGATATAAGTTACCTTTATATCTACATTTCGAACTCCCCCTAATGGATGAATAGGAGTATTCAAAGCACTAGAATCAGCAAATTCTAGTGCTACAAGTGAATCATATTGCACAAGAGGATCTATAGCTGAAACTGTATTAGATTTTGGATTTATTATTGAAAATGATGCAAATATGCTGAATAGTAAAATACTTATTATGAAGGATATTTTTAATGATCTAAATTTATATCTCATTTTTTGCCACCAATTATTAGATTATATATAAATATAGTTGTATTCCAAACTATATAAGGATTATTGTCCAATTCTTTTCTCAAACATCATATTTATTTTAATATTATATTAATAATATTGTTTTTATAATATAAATATTTTCCTTATTTATTTTATAGTCCATATTATTAACATATAAATTAAATTTTAAAAAATTAATAAACTTTCGAAGATTTAACTACCTTTAATTATATATTAATTATTAAGGATAAATATTATTCAACAATATCTATTTCAGAATCATCTTTTTCGGTTTCTTCTTCTTTTTTCTTAGTAGTAACCCTTTCAGGAAAATGTGATAAAATAACAATATCCCCTATGGCATTAACCCACCTATAAGGAACCGCTACATCAACTGTACCTTCAACAATTGAAGGATTGGTATTAGTTAAAAGAAGACTACTAATACGTTTCTCATCCATATCAAAAAAAACATTTCCAACGTGACCAATATAAACTCCATCCCGACTATAGACAGGCAATTTTAAGAATGATGTTACTACTTCCACCTCAACCTTTGTTTCTTTTTCCATCATATAATCAAAATACATTATCCTGTATTAAAATTTATTGGGATATCCTTTAAAGATCAATAAAAAGAATCGACATAATATTTAACTTTTTGTATGATGGAAGAATAGAATATTTTTTTAATAAATAAATATTTTAGGCTTTAATGATTAATAAAATTGAAAAAAAAAAATTCGAAAACATTTTAAAAGAATTAGATAATTTTAAAAATAAAGATTTTGATTTTTCAAGTGGAAAAATTATTGGATCAATGTGTACAAAACCTCACGATATTTCAATTCAAGGTTACATAAAATTTATAGATACTAATTTAGGGGATCCCGAGCTTTTTCCTGGAACATATGAAATTGAAGTTTATTTAAAAAATTTCATTTTGAACTTATTAAATGCCCCTAAACTTGCCCAAGGGCTAATTGTTAGTGGAGGTACAGAAGGAAATATTACTGCAATGTGGTTAGCGAAAAAATTATCAAAGAAAAATGAAATAATATTATCAAAAAGTGCTCATTTCTCATTTAAAAAAATTGCATCATTAATGAATATGAAATTAATAACAATTCCACTTACAAAAGAGTATATAATTGATATTAAAAAAGTAAAAAATAAAATAAATGATAATACTGCTGCAATTATTGGTATAGCTGGATCAACAGAGTTAGGAACAATTGATTCAATACCACAACTTAGCGATATTTGTTTAGATGAAAATATTTTTTTACATGTTGACGCAGCCTTTGGAGGTTTTGTAATTCCATTTTTAAAAAAAATTAATTATAAAACCACTGATTTTGATTTTAAATTAAAAGGAGTAAATTCAATAACAATTGATGCTCATAAGATGGGATATTCGGCGATTCCTCTTGGTGTTCTTGCAATTAGGAAACAGAATTGGCTAAATAAGATTAGTGTAGAATCTCATTGTACAAATAGTGAAAAGCAAACAGGTATCTTAGGTACCCGGTCGGGTGGTCCGGTTGCTGCTGCTTATGCAGTTTCAAAATTTCTAGGTAAAAAGGGTTATTCTAAATTAATTGGAGATTGTATGAATCTTACAAGATATATTGAAAGTGAAATAATAAAAATTGGATTAGAACTTATAATAAAACCTGAAATGAATGTAATAGGAGTAAAAATTAAAAATTTAGATTATGTTAATAAAAAATTATCTGATTTAGGTTGGAAAGTAAATAAAATAAATAGACTTTCATGTTTACGTATAGTGGTTATGCCTCATTTAACAAAAAAAAGTATCGATGAATTTATTCCAATATTAAAAAAGGTTTGTAAAGAGTCAGGAGAAATTTGATAATGAAAATATTAAGAAAATCAATAGAAGATGCACCTGTTATAAATAAGGGTAACTACCAATATGTTATTCATCAATTAACTGATGGAATACCCGAAATAAAACCTGATTTATTAGAAGAAGTAACAACTAGAATGCTTGAAATTATTAAAAAATATGGAAATATTGACAAAATTGTAACAATAGAAGCAATGGGAATACCCCTTGCAACCTCTTTATCAATTAAAATGAATATCCCTTTTTCAATTATAAGAAAACGTAAATATGGATTAGAAAACGAAATCGTTGTTGAACAGAAAACAGGTTATTCAAAATCAAAATTATACTTAAACGGTTTTAAAAAAGGGGAAGAGATAATACTTGTTGACGATGTTCTAAGTACCGGAGGAACTTTGAAAGCTGTATTGAAAGCTCTGGTGAAATTTGGTGTTAAAGTTAAATGTGTAATTATTATATTTGATAAAGGTAATTCTATACAAGAAATTATTGAAAAAACCAATATTGATATTTATACACTTGCAAAAATAAATGTAAAAGAAGGAAAAACAATTATAAGAAAAATATAAGAAAGTACTTAATTACATGATATATTAAACAAAAATAATAAGAGGATTTATTATGGCTGAGAAAATTGATCAACATACTCATTGTCACATGTGCGGAAAAGTAATACCTTTATCTGAAACCCTTTGTTCAAAAGATTGCAAAGATAAATATCAAAATATGGTTAAAAAAAGAAAAATGTTTGTTTATGTAATGTATGCAATTATATTCTTCATTATAACTTTATTTTTTATCCAAAATATAATTTAACTCATTTTTTACTTTATTCTGCCAATTCTTCTTGTAAATCAATTACCATCTCCGTTAGAGCATCTTCAAAAACTTGGTGACGATATTCTTTTGTTGAACCATCAGCTAAATGAACTCTAGCAACAAAGTCTCTTCCATCCTTTACAATTTCTATGTGACAAACCGTTTCCATTAACAATCCTTATCCAATTTTTATCCGTATTAACCATGGATATTTATAATTTTTGTGGGCAAGATTAATGGACTGTTAATAAATATCGATATTTTGATATAATGAACATAAAAAAAATTAGAGCGGCTAGCGTAGCAGGAAGTTTTTATTCATCAGATAAAGAAAAATTAAGTAACACAATTAAAAACTCTTTTTTACACAAACACGGACCTAAAAAATTGCCTGACATTAGTAATAATAAAAATCAATTAAAAGGTGTTATAGTGCCTCATGCTGGAATTACATATTCAGGTTCAGTTGCGGCACATTCATATTTTTCAATAGCTGAAGACGGCTTTGCTGATAGCTTTATCATAATTGGTCCAAATCATAGAGGTATTGGTTCAGGTATTTCACTATATCCCCCTGGAAAATGGAAATTACCAAATGGCGATATAACAATGGATGAAATATTAATTGAAAATCTATCCGGGGATATTATAGATATAGATGAGAATTCTCACCCAACTGGAGAAAATAGTATAGAAGTTCAGATGCCTTTTTTAAACTATATTTCAAATAATAGAAAATTTACAACAGCTTTATTATCAATGGCAATACAAGATTTTGATACTTCAAAAAAAGTTGGAGAAAAAATTGCTGAGGCCGTTAAAAAGGACAATAGAAAAATATTAATAATTGCCAGTAGTGATTTTTCGCACGAAGGTTTTGTTTATGGAAGATTACCGCCCAAAAATTTATCTGCAGATTCCTATGCGAGACGTCAGGATAATATAGCTATTGAAAAAATAAAAAAATTTGATGCAAATGGTTTAATATCTTCAGTTTATAATAATAATATATCGATGTGTGGATATGGTCCCATCGCGGCTCTTCTTATAGCAACAAAAAAACTTGGAGCAAATAAGATAAAATTACAAAAATATATAACTTCTAATGATATTGAAGCTAGTAGTTATTGTGTTGGTTATGCATCTTTTATAATTTATAGGTGAAATATGAAAAAAATTATTGTTGAGGATATTAAATTAAAAAATAAAAATACTACAAATGAGTTAATAAATCAGTTAAATAAATCTGGAGGATTTACAGCAAAAAAAGTTGCAAATGGATTAGATATAATTGAAAAAATGGTAAAAGAAAAAAATTGCATAAAATTTCTATCTTTTCCTGCATGCATATGTTCAACTGGAACAAGAGGATTAATAAAAGATTTATTAAAATATAAATTAATTGATATTATAATAACTACATCTGGAACTTTAGATCATGATCTAGCAAGGATTTGGGAAAATTATTATCATGGTAGTTTCATAGTTGATGATATTAAATTACATAAAAATGGAATTAATAGATTAGGAAACATCTTTATTCCAAATAAATGTTATGGGGAAATACTTGAAGAAAAAATATATCCAATAATTCATGATTTATATAAAATTAAAAAAAGATGGTCAACAAAAGATTTAATATGGGAAGTGGGAAAAAATCTTGAAAAAGAAAAAAAATGTAAAGAATCGATAATATATTGGTCATGGAAAAACAAAATTCCGATATTTATTCCGGGTATTACTGATGGTGCTTTTGGATCTCATTTATGGATGTTTTATCAAGATCATAAAGATTTCACTATCGATATATTATCAGATGAACAAGACATCTCTGATATAATATTTAATGCAAAAAAAAGTGGAGCTCTTATACTAGGAGGTGGAATTTCTAAACACCATACAATATGGTGGAATCAATTTAAAGGTGGATTGGATTATGCTGTTTATATTTCAACAGCAGTAGAATTTGATGGAAGTCTTAGTGGAGCAAGAACAAGAGAAGCTATATCTTGGGGGAAAATTAAAGAAAAAGCAAATATTGAAACTATAGATGGAGATATAACCGTTTTTCTTCCCTTGATGATAAGTGCATTATTTGAGCGGTTAGATATTCAAATAAAAAATTAGTATAACCTTGATTATCATGATTGATGATTATTCCCAAAATAATGTTTTCATGATAAATTTTATATTTTTTGGTAATTTTGAGATTTTTTTGTTTTGATATAATGCAATCGTTGAATTTACATAAACATTAACTATTTCATTGAAAAACCATCTTCCATAATCAGCATTTGCTTTAGATGGACTACCAACATATCCTTCTTTTAACCCTAATTGTTTAAATTTTTTTCCAACTATTCTAGGCGATTCTAAATTACGATAAATACTTTGAAGTTTTTTATACGACTCATCAACCAAGTAGGGATATTGATATTTCATAAGGGAAGTCTCTCTAAATCCTGCATGTATTTCTCTTTTTGTATCGAATCCAAGTTTAGGTTCTCTCTTTTTAATCTCATCATTGTAAAAAAATGGACCCCAGGGTTCACAAACTTTCATATCATATTTAGTTTGCAATTTATTCATAGCTGAGTATATACCTTTCAGATGAGCAATTGCCATATGAAATGTTGAAATCACAATATATTGAAAACCATGTTGTGCTAGCGATGATCCAAAGCTATATACTACATCCCTTACAATTTTACTATTAACAGAGATACTTCCCGGGAAATCCGTATTAAATTTACAGGATCCAATTGGAATAGAAGGTAAAATAACATAAGTTAATTCTGGTTTTATTTTATTTAATTTTTTAGTTGCTTCAAATATTACATCTCTAGCTGTAAATAAATCTGTTCCAATTGGTAGATGAGGTCCATGTTCTTCTAAAGGACTGATTATTAAATAAAAAATTGTTTTTTTATTATCCATTTCTTGAATTTGCTTCCAGTTTAATTCCTCAAATTTAACTATTTTAGAAATTTTTTTTATTTCTGAATTTTTTTTTGATTTCATTTAATAGTAGTCACCTCACATCCTTCTTCATTTATTATCACTGTATGTTCTTTTTGGGAGACTATACCTTTTTCTTGTTCAACAAGTTGAGGATAATGTTTAATAATACCAAAAAATTGAAGTTTTTTAAGAGAAATATCTATATTTTTTGCCATATTTTTACACCAACGATGAGCAAAAGGTAGAGTACCGAAGCTGGCATCCATATTTACAAATAATGATTTTAATTTTTTTTCTCTTATTAATCTTGATTTAATTGAAGGTTTTATCAAATATATATTACTACTCTCACCAGATAATACATGCCCCGCCCCATTTGTTGAAAAAGGCTCAATAGCTATTACGTCACCATATTTTAATTTTGTTTTATTGACAGTATTTGCAACATTTGGGATAGAAATACCTGAATGAAGTTCATATCGATCCAAACTATGGCCAGTTAAATTATCTATAGGTTTATAGTTATAAGATTTTATCGTTGAATCAATAATATTTCCAATTTCTGAAACTTCAACACCTGGTTTAATAAATTCAATTGCATTGTCTAAAGCCTCACTTGAAGATTTTATTAAATCTGCATACTGATTAGATCCAATTTCTAATGTTATTGCTACATCTGCAATATAACCATCAATATGAGATCCAACATCTAATTTAATTAAATCTCCTTTCTTAAAAACTGTATTGTCGTTATATTTAGGACTATAATGAGCTGCAATTTCATTTCTGGAAATATTGACTGGAAAAGATGGTTTTGCACCTTGTTTAATAATATGTGATTCAATTTTATTTGCAACCTCAAAATAAGTAATTCCAGGTTTAATAAGATTAGTACCAAATTTTACAGAATTAGCTGCAATTTTTCCAGCTTTTCTATATTTTTCAAATATTATCTCATTATTATTAAATTAAATCACCGCCAAAATTTCGTTTAATGATATGCTACCTTCTCTTATTATTAATGGTTTTTTGTATGTTAAATCAATTATTGTTGATGGATCATTCTTTAAAATCTTATAATCTAGATAACAACCTATATTTTCTTTAAATTGTGAATATATATTTATAATTCTATCCTCTGGTTTTTTTCCATGAACATTTGCACTGGTTATTGTTAAAGGTCCAAAAATTCTTAGCAACTCTAATGCAATTTCGTTATTTGGTATTCTAATTGCAATTTTAGAATTACCACTTGTCAGAATATCTGAGATGTTATTTTTTTTATATAAAATAATTGTTAATTTACCAGGTAGAAAATGATTACATATTTTCTCGACATATTTATTTTCGTATGCATACTTTTTAATATCATCATATTTTTCCACTGCAATTGGTAGCGGATTATTATAAGATCTATTTTTTATTTTAAATATTTTTTTAATTGAATCATTGTTAAAGATATCTGCACCAAATGCAAATTGAGTATCTGTTGGGTATACTATAATATCTCCCTTTTTTAACGATTCAATCGCTTCAGATAATTTTGTTTTCATAATATCTATTTATCTTCTGATTTTATGAAATCACCTAAGGTAAGACCACTTGAATGAGTGCTACTTATTTTAGTTGGAATTTCTTTTACTTTTTCAAAAAGAGATATAGATAATTCTTTTTCGATTTTTTCAGCAATTTTATCAGAAGGCCTTAGATCTCCATTTTCAATTTTAGCAATTGTTACAGTTCGTTCTCCAATTTTAAAACCTAATTCTTCTCTTGATAATTCCTTTTTTAATCTTGCATTTTTAATTATTTCAGAACAATTTGATACCAACTCTTTATCCATTCCAACATAAACATCCTTAACAATTTTTCTTTTAATACTAGTTTTAATGGATTGATTTATATTAGGTATGATTTCTTTTTTTTCATTTATGTTTTTTCCATATTTCATACAACCTGGACAAAGCATCATTCGTACTCCATCAACATTTGATGGGTAGCATTTAAAACATTCATTACCACAAAGTTCACATTGCATAATTTTAACACCTTATATTTAGGTATTTATTAAATAAGTCCTGCTTTTTGTAAGGTCATAAGATCTTCTGTACTTAATTTTTCACCGCGCTTGAATTTTTCAAATATTTCATTTGCTTCTCTATGAACAGTGGAAGCCTCAACCGCTTTCTTTTTAACTCTTTTTTCATCTTGAGCAGCTGAAATTTTTCTTTCTAAATCATGAATTTTATCAACATAGCTAATGAATTCCTTATGGACTTCATCAGCTTGAATCTTTGTATTTACAATCATTTCTTGAATTTCATTTACTTTCCTTATTGAATTATCAAGTTGTTTTATTAATTTAATCATCGATTCATGTTCTTCTTGAGCTCTTGTTGCTAATTTTTCCACAATATCATGTTGTTTTTCTGCCTTTTTCTTAATTGCAATTTCTTCTTCAAGGGCTTTTTTTAATTTTGGATCTTGGTTTAATAGTTCTTCTTGTTTTTTTATTTTTGCATGTAATTCAGATATATATGCGATTACTTTTTTTTCTTTTTTTGGAGACATAGGTTTTGTCATTTGTTCTTCTTCTAATGCTTTTAACTGTTTACGTATCTCATTTAAATTAGTACCTGATGAAGACGATTGAGAACTTTCTAAGTGTCTAATTCTTTTTTTTATTTCTAATAAAGTAGTATTTAATTTATTTCTTTGTTCTTTTGCATGTTGAACTCTTTCATTTAGTTCGTCTCTATTTTTTTTGTGATGGTTAATATTATTTCTAGTGTTTCTTATTGTTGAATTAAGAGAATCTCTTTCATCTGCAAGTCTTTTAGAATTTGAATGTAATTTATTTCTTTTTTCTTTTAATATATTTGCTGTTTTTTGACTTTCGTCTTTTTCAATTTTTAATTCATTTATTGTATCGTTCATTAAATGCCTCAATTAATATCAAGATATCTTATTATGTGTAAAATATAATACATTTATTAAGTATTTCGAAAGTTATTTTATAACCCCTTATTTTTTTTAAATTTATATAATGAGTTAAATTTAATATGGCGGAAATTAACAGATCATATATATATCTTTCTTAAATATTATTTTTTTCTAGATTAATTAAAAAATATTTAAAATAAAACGTAATATTTTTACTACTTATATGCTTATCAATAATTGATTTAATGATAAATACTATTGAACAATTCGGTAGGAATGCAGGTAAGATTTGGAATGTTCTTTATGAAAATAATTTACTTACTGATATCGAATTAAAAGAATTAACTAGCTTACGAGAATATGAATTATATATTGCTATTGGATGGTTAGCAAAGGAAAATAAAATAAGAAAAGATGGCAGATATTTTAAGTTAGATGATACAAATTTAGGTAATGAAATAGGTGAAAATGCAGGATTAATTTGGAGAATACTAAAGAATGAAGGGGATATAGAAATTCATAGTTTAGTATATAAATTACAAATTAATGAAAATGATATTTATTCAGCAATTGGGTGGTTAGCTAGGGAAAACAAAATTAAAATTAAAAAGAATATATATACAAAATTCTATAAAAAGATTTAATAATGTTATAATTAAAAAAAAAATAGAATTGAGATTATTATTTTTGCTATTAATTCGGTCAACCTTATTAACTAATTAATTATTCCATGAAAGTGATATAAAATGGATTCATTTCTAGAAAAAGAATGTAAATTGAATTTTTTTATAAATAACAAATTTATTAGAAAAAAATGTAAATCATGTGGAGCTTATTTTTGGACATTAAACCATGATTTAGATATTTGTGGTGATAAGCCCTGTAAAGACTTTAGTTTTATTAATAATCCAATATCTGCAAAAAAACTATCTATACGTGATGTTAGAGAATATTTTTTATCCTATTTTGAGAAAAATAAACACTCTAAATTATTTTATCCAATAACAGGCGAAAGATTTCCTGTTATTGCCAGATGGAGATCCGATATTTATTTGACCATTGCATCTATTGCAGATTTTCAACCACATATAACCTCTGGAGAAGTACCTCCACCTGCAAATCCTTTAGTTATTTCTCAACCATGTATAAGATTAAATGATCTTGAACAAGTTGGTGTAAGTGGACGTCATCTTACAATTTTTGAAATGATGGGTCATCATGCTTTTAATAAAAAAATTGATGAGATATATTGGAAGGAAGATACAGTTAGATATTGTGACGATTTTTTTGTTAATAAAATTGGTATTGAGAGAAATGAAATAACTTATAAAGAGCAATTATGGGATGGGGGAGGTAATGCAGGTCCTTGTCTTGAAGTCTTAGCTGGAGGATTAGAGATTGCAACTCTTGTTTTTATGAACTTAAAAAAGGAGATTGGTGGAAATTTCAAAATAAATGGTGAGAATTATACTCAAAATCCATTGAACATTGTGGATACAGGTTATGGTTTGGAAAGGATATCATGGTTGACTAATGGCACTAAAACAATATATGAATCAGTTTTTCCAAGTACAATTAAATGGTTACATGATAATTCAAAGAATAATCAGGATATATCTATATTATACTCGCTTGCAGATCATTCAAAATGCCTTGCTTTTATGCTTGGTGATGGAATAGTTCCATCAAATGTAAAAGCAGGGTATTTGGCAAGATTAATTATAAGAAGATCTCTTCGTTTTATTAAAAGGATTAAATTAGATGCAACTCTTAAGGATCTAGTAGAAATTCAATTGGATATTTTAAAAAATGATTTTTCATCATTAGTAAATGGAAAAAAGCAAATTTTTGAGATATTAGATATTGAAACAAAAAAATATTCCGATACAATATTAAAAGGTGAATTTTTAGTTAAAAGAATAATTAAAAACAATGATATAATTGATAGTAATAGACTTATAACTCTATATGATACTCATGGGATGCCGCCTGATTTGGTTAAAAAAATATCAAACAGTGAAGGAGTTGAAATTGAAATTCCAAAAAATTTTGATTCGATGATAGCTGAATTACATTCAAGTGAACATAGATCAATATCTAATGAAAATATAAGAGAAGAACTACCCTTAACAAGGAAACTTTATTATGATGATCATTACAAAAGGGAATTTGATGCGGAAGTTATATGGAAAAATAAATTGAATGATAAATCTGAAGTTATTCTTGATAAAACTTGTTTTTATCCAGAAGGTGGAGGTCAGTCGGGGGATAAAGGATTTTTCATTTTTAAAGATAAAAAAATTGAGGTTAAATCTACTTTAAAGGAAGGAGAAACAATCATTCATATTATTGAAGGAGATTTAGAAATAGGAGATAAAATCCATGGATGTATAGAATGGGATTATAGATACAATCTTATGAAACATCACACAGGTACACATGTTGTAAATGCCGCTCTGAGAAAAAATTTGGGTGACCATATATGGCAAGCAGGTTCACAAATTTCAGCTAAAGATGCAAGGTTTGATTTCGCCCATTATGAAAAAATCTCTAATGATAACATAAAAAAAATTGAAAAAACTGCCAATGTTTTAATAAATAAAGGAAAAATAGTCGAAAAAATGGTTATTGATCGGAATAATGCTGAAAAGAATTTTGGTTTCCGATTATATCAGGGTGGTGTTCCTCCGGGAAATATGATTAGAGTTATTAATATCCCCGGAGTAGATGTTGAAGCATGCGGAGGCACTCATCTTAATGATATACATGAAGTTGAACAAATCAGAATTTTAAGATCTGAAAGAATCCAAGATGGAGTGAACAGAATAACTTTTACTGCTGGAAAAATGGTTGAAGTTTTTAAAATGGAAGAATTTGAATTGTACAATAATATTATTGAAACTATTAATTCATATTATAAAATTAAAAATAAAAATAATGTTACTCATCAACTAAATGAGGCTTCAAAAATATTCTCAGTTCCAAATAATCAATTAGAATCTACAATTAAAAGATTTTTATCTGATTATGATGACAAAAAAATTATAGAATTAGAAGATTTAAAAGAAGTTTGTCAATATATTTTTAATAATTGGAAAGAAAGGGAAAAAATTAAGGAGAAAAAATCATCTGAAAAAGAGGTTTTAAAAAAAATACCTCATGAAATTAAATATATTGGATCTATTGAAATAATAATAATTAAAAAAATATCAAAATCCTATAGAGATTTAATAATTGCTAGTCAAACAACTAACGAAAAAGATGATCGAATTGTAATTATTGGTTCAGAAAAAGGAATAACGATGGCTTGTTCAAAAAATTTAGTAGATAGCAAAAATTTCGACTGTTCTGCTGTGGTTAAAAAATCTGGAAAAATGTTGGGTGGCGGTGGCGGTGGTTCGAAAACATTAGCCCAAGCAGGAGGGCCAAAAAATACTAAAATAAATGAAGCTATTGAAAACACAGTAAAAATTACAATGAAAATGCTAAATTAATTATAATTTAAATACTATATGGGAAATTGTTAAAATTACTATAGTTGAAACACACATAACAACTACAAACCAGGGTGGAATTCTTAATGACGATTTTTCTTCCGCATCAAAGTATCTGATTAAACCTGCAGAGGAATGAAATCCCTCTCCCTTTTTTTGCTTTGCCATTGTAATCAACTTAAATTATATATTATTAATTGCACATACATTTCTTATATTTTAGTTTTTCTATTATGCTATATGTTCAATATATATTTATTAATAATAGCAAAAATCTAAATATTGTTTTTATATTCATAGCTAAAGGTGGAATAAATGAAAGAAATTGATGCTCTAATCAAAAAAGCATTAAAATATAAAGATAACGGACTTACGGATCATGAAATAGCTGAAGATCTTAATGTTTCAAAAGAAACTGCAATATGGCTTTTAAATAAGGGTAAAGAAAAGAAACCGGAAGGAGATATTAAAGTTGGTTGGCGTTCTATTGGAGTTTTTCCTTCAAGAATGAGTTATATATCAGATGCATTATGTGACGTTTTGTTAGAAGAAATGGAAAACAAAGATCTTGATATAAATACGATTGTAGGTATAGCAATAAATGGTATTCCCTTTGCAACGTTAGTTGCTGAAAAATTGGATTTAGAACTTGCGGTTTTTCGACCACATCATGAAAAGCAAGGATGGTTTTCTTCAAATTATGCATCAGTAAAAGATAAACAAATTGCAATTATTGATGATGTTGTTGGAACTGGTGATACTTTTATAAGTGCAATTAAAGCAACAAAATCTCAAAAAGGTAATCCAGCACTTTGTATTGCTATTTTAAATAAGCGGGCTCAAAATGATATTCAGGGAGTTCATTTAAGATCGCTTATTAGATCCAGAGTAATCTAATTTTATTTACCAATTATGAGGAGAAAATTTTAATGCATTGGGCAGATGTTATTGCAATTAATTTAATAAAAAAAGGAAATAAACATGTTTTAGCAACAGGTATCACCCCATCTGGCCCGATTCATGTTGGAAATATGCGTGAAGTTATTACCACTGATGCCATCTATAAAACTTTAATTGAAAAAGGCGCTGAATCAGAATTTATATATGTTGCTGATGATTATGATCATTTAAGAAAATTATATCCTTTTTTGCCAGAATCTTTTAAAAAATATATAGGTATGCCAATATCAGACATACCTTGTATATGTGGAAATCATGAAAGTTATGCTGATCATTATCTTGTTTCTTTTTTAGACTCATTAAAAAAATTAGGTATTAATCCTAAGGTAATTCGGGCAAGTGAATTATATAAAAATGGGAATTATAATGAGTATATACAAATTGCCTTAGAAAATACAGAAAAAATTAAGAACATTATTAAAAATATTTCAAAAAGAGAACTTCCTAAAAATTGGATTCCTTTTAATATTAAATGTGGTAATTGTGGAAAAATAACTGGAACAAAACCTTTTTTATATGAATTTCCAAACATTGAATATAAATGTAATTGTGGATATAATGATTCAGTAGATATTAGAGAGAGTGGTAATGGAAAATTGCCATGGAGAATTGACTGGCCCGCAAGATGGAAAATGCTTGGAGTAACTTTTGAACCATTTGGAAAAGATCTTGGAACAGTTGGAGGGGCAAGACAAACTGGAGAAAAAATAGTTAAGGATATTTACAATTATCCCGCTCCAGAATATACTGTTTATGAATTTATATTGTTAAAAGGAAAAGGTGCAATGCACAGTTCTAAAGGAACTGCATTAAGTTCAGATGAGATGCTTACGAT
>JAHWGJ010000009.1 GCA_020054475.1 Thermoplasmata archaeon
TAATGGGCTTAGCCGGGTTCGAACCGGCGACCTCCGCCGTGTGAAGGCGACGTCATAACCACTAGACCATAAGCCCCTTTCTAATTTTCAGAATAAGAATTTTTATTAAAAGATTTTACTTTTAACAAGATTTATCTCCAATTTCTTCAAATTTAATAAATATTTAAAGTACTTAATTTAATGTTTGATGTGGATTTGAATTTGGAGGATATTTACAAGTTTCATAAATAAAAATATTATATTCATCTTGATTGTAATCTTCATAATTTAAATAAAACCGATCTTTTTTTAACTTTTTTTTTTTTCATTGTTTTGAGATATATACATCAAAATCTCAGCTAAATTTTTTGGTACACCCATAGATAAAAAAATTTCCTCAAAAGATTCATTAGAAAAGTTAAAATCGATATTATTTAACATATTCCACCTCTCACAATAATATAAATAATATACAAATATAAAAATATTACTGTATAAATAAATATGAAAAATTATCTTGGCATTAGTTTTTATTAAATCTTACCTTTAATTATTCATAAATTCAACAGAATGTTATTTAATTAAATATTAGAAAAGATTATCAAGAAGAAATACGATGACTAACATTAAAAAGTATATACTATGGTGAAGTAAATTTATGTTAAAACTAAATTTCATAGAAAAATTATTTAAAAAAAATGATGAAAAACAAATTAAAAACAAAAATAATAATGAGGAAGAATTTTCAAATAAAAAAATAATACTAACTCATAATGAAATACTATATTCTAATGAAAAAACTAATTCACCACAAAAAACTCAAACATATAAGACAAAACCAATATCCGAACAAAGAACCGGGAGAGATGTTGAAGGAATTGAAAAAAAAATTGATAATCTAACTAAAAATAAAATTAAAGATTTATCAATAAATATTAGTCTAAATAAAAAAGTAGATAGTATAATAACAAAGGAAAAAAAACATAGAAAACCATCAAATGTTATTTATGTTGTAAGTAAACCACAACCGGGACAAGTTAAAGGAGACTGGGCTGTTAGAAGTCATGGAAAAATATTCAGCCATCATAGAACAAAAGAAAATGCAATTAAAACAGCTAGAGAAATTGCAAGAAAGAGAGAAGCAACAGTACTCGTTCAAAATACTGATGGAACATTTAGTGAAGGCTTCAAGCCTAGACCAAAATCAAAATAAAATTAAGTATATAATACTCTATTCTTTTTTTGAAATATAAAATGATAGCAATTTTAAGAATCGGTCATAGAATATCTCGCGATAAAAGAATTACAACACATGTTGCCTTAGTGGCCAGAGCCTTTGGGGCAAAAAAAATATATATCGATAGAAAAGACACTAATTTAGAAAAAAATATTAAATCAATATGCAATAGATTTGGAGGAAATTTCCAAATTATGACGGGTATTGACCGGAAAAAAATTTTAAAAAATTGGAAAGGTATAATTGTTCATTTAACTATGTATGGAGAAAATCTAATTAGTGGAATAAAAAAAATTGATAAAAAAAAGGATTTATTGATCATAATTGGGGCAGAAAAAGTACCGCCAGAAATGTACCATATATCAGATTTTAATATATCAATTGGAAATCAACCTCATTCGGAAGTTGCGGCATTAGCAATATTTTTAGATAGATATACAAAAGGCGAATGGATAAATAATAAATATGACGGAAAAATTGAGATACTACCAAAAAATAAAGGTAAAAAAGTAATAATTAAAGATTAACAGGTTTATTTATGATTAAAAATCTTACACCAGAAAAATGTATTTTATTACTTGAAAAAAATGGATGCTCGAATGAAGTAATCAAACATTGCAAATGTGTAAGAGATCTTGCTGTAATAATTGCAAATAAAGCTAATGCAGATGTAAATCTTGTTGAATTAGGTGCATTACTCCATGACATTGGTAGATCAAAAACTCATGATATTGATCATGCGATAGAAGGAGTAAAAATTGCAAAAAAATATGGCTTATCATCAAAAATAATAAAAATTATTGAGAGGCATATAGGTGCAGGTATTTCCAAAGAAATTGCAAAAAAACTCGGTTTACCCCCAAAAGATTACATGCCTCTTTCTCTTGAAGAAAAAATTGTATGTCATGCTGATAATTTAATAGATAATTGCCGAAGACAAAAAATTGAATATGAAATTGAAAAGGCTTTAATTAATGATCAAAAAGAATATGCCATAAAATTAGTAAAGCTACACAATGAATTGTCTAAAAAATGTGGAATTGATTTAAATAATCTATAATTTAATTTCACCAGAAAAAATAAATATTGTATGAAGATTATGCCAAACAAAAATATAATGAGAGGCATAATGAATGTCAGTTAAGATAAATAAAGAAAAATGTACTGGTTGTGGTGCATGTGCTGAAATATGTCCAGTAGATGCAATAAAAGTAGATGATGTAGCAATTGTAGATGAAAATGAATGCATTGACTGTGGAACTTGTGTTGAAGAATGTCCTGTTGATGCTATTGAACTCTAGAATTAATTTTTTTCTAATTTTTTTATTTTGCAGGGGTAGCCAAGCCTGGTCAACGGCGCAAGGTTGAGGGCCTTGTCCTGTAGAGGTCCGCGAGTTCAAATCTCGTCCCCTGCATTTAATAATTTTTTTTTAAAAAATATTAGCGAAATGAGGTATAAAAGGAGGAAAATTTTTTATGAAAATATTAAATCTTTGTAATACGCATACTATTAAATAATTAATTTCCCTCACTTCACCAATATATAAGAACATATCCGAATTAAAGATTTAAATGTTACTAATAAAATATCTTTGAATATAAAATGTTATAATTAATACAAATATTTGTAATACTTCATATTGCAAAAACCTTAATTAATAGAAATAATTTAATTTTAAATAATAACTTATATGGGGAAAAAGTATGAACCAAGAAATTGAAAAAAGAAGAGAATATAGAAAAAAAATGAATAATTTAATTCTTGATAAATCAAATAAGAATATAAAAAGATTTTTTGCTTTAGATAATAGATCATATGAATCGGGTGTTTTAACAAAAAAATTTAAAGAACTATTAGGCTTAGTTGGATCAATAGTCCTTAGATGCGATGACTGTATTTTCTATCATTTAGATCAATGCAATAAAGAAAAAGTCTCAGATGAAGAATTAAATGAAGCATTAAACATTGCATTAATTGTTGGTGGTTCAATAACTATTCCTCATATTCGTCGAGCTTATGAACTGTGGGAAAAATTAATTCAGTAATGAATTATCTTTTAACAAAATGAAACACATATCTAATAGGAATCTGTTTTTTCTTACCAGTCCAATAACCACATTTAGAACATCTAAATTCAATAGTCACCTCGCCACCCCAAATTGTTAAATTTTTTACCCTACTCAAAATATTTCCACAAACCGGACATTTTGATAATATTTTATTCGGATCCCCCTGTCTTGAATGAATATCGATTTTAATAAAATCAGTTTCTAAAGCAATATTCCTAAGCCTTTTTTCACTTACAGAGTAATTCTTTTTTTTTGTTTTTATTTCCTTTTTAATTAATTTTTTCAACTCTTTTTGAGAATTTATTGTATGGATTCTTTTAAAAATGTTCTTCAATCCTTTTATAATAATTTCATCAGATGGAATATGATATGTCATGACTATACATAATAAAATTATGATTACTTAAAATCTTTTAATATTATTATTAATCATGGTCTAAGAATAGGATAAAAATCAAAATCTATCCAAGGAATGTTAAAAATATCTAATTGACCTCTTATTGGTTTTAAAATGATCCATTTTGAATCACTCCAATAATTTCTATTCCAATTATTAAAAAGAGATCCATCAAAATAGGCATGTATCTCATTATCAATAAAACTATTAAAGTTTATGATATTTTTATGTGATGCAGCCCTAAGAAGTAATCCATATTTAGTATTTTTTTCGAAAACATTACATTTAATTATAGAGTTTCTTGAAGATTCCATTTCTAATCCAATATTGTCATTATATTGAATCATATTTTCTAAAATTTGATTATTATTTGCCCAATGAATAATTAAACCGTTAATATTGTTAATAATAATATTATTTTGAACAATATTCCATGAATCTTCATAAGCATAGTTTAAAAAAACACCTATTCCATTATTTTGAATGATATTATTTTTTATAGTTAAATTTGAATAAAGTGATAAAGTTTTAATACCTGCCTCAAATGGATTAATTCCACTGTTCTGAATAGTTAATTGTGAGATTCTAACATTTGGTTTTGAAACTGTAATAACATGTTTATTACCTCCACCATCGATAATTGTTAAATTCTTATTTTCACCATCTAGATTAATTGTTTTATTAATTAGTAAATTTTCTAGATATAAACCATTTTCTATATAAACAGTCCAACCTTCATAGGCATTATCAATACCTTCCTGAATAGTATGATATGGAAATTCTTTTGTTCCATCCCAAGGACCATTAATATTATCATCATCTACATAAATAATTGGAAAATTACCAAATACACCCTCTAAATAAAATGATTTTTTTTCGATGCTACATTCACCATAGGCGATGTTAAACCATCCTTCATCCTGATATTTTGTCCCCCAACTATTCTTACAAATCCAATATCCCGGATTATCATTATAACCTACTATCGTAATATAATGTATTGCTCTATAGTTTCCCCATCTATGTTTATAAACACCATTTTTATGGTAAATAAAATCCTCATAAACAATAAAATATGTTGGAACAGGTCCATTATTTACAATAGCATTTTTTATCGCATCAACATCTTCAGGTAAATACTTCCAATCAGATATTTTTACCGTCCTATTTTGCCAATCTGAACATGTTGTATTTAAAGGATATTGTTTAACCTCGGAGGGATATGGCCAACATGCTTCATCAGGAATACCATAATTTTTTAAAAAATTAGTATCATTTTCTGGAAACGATCCCCAATTTAGATTACCGCCACTATAAAAATATAGATGGGCTTCTGAAAGATCACAACCAAATGGATAACCAATCTTATACTGCACCATAGTCTCAAGAGCAGCAACAATTGCAAATGTTTCACAACTATGGAAAGGAGCTTGATTTCTTATAGGCGTTGTAAAGTCAACTCCATTAATATTTCGCCAATTAAAAGACGTTGGAAGGGCTCTATAATTTTCGTTAATTACAGTTAATTTTTCTTGATTAATTGATCCAAAAACAGGATTAACAAGTAATACAAAAACAAATATTGTTATAATTGCAATAATTTTCATAATATACACAACATAAATTAATATATATTATTTTAATAATTTAAATATTATGTTATATATAAATTATAAAAGAATAATTGAAAATAAATATTATTAAAATTAAATTTTTATTGTTTTTAATAAATCAGTCCTAGTTACAATTCCAATGACTTTATTATTTTCTTTAATCATAAGACATCCAACATTATTTTCTAACATTATAAAAGCAGCTTCTTTAATTGATATTTTCGCATCCGTCCAAATAGCAGGAGTTTTCATATTATCATTTACTAATAATTCATCCAATTTATGTTTTTGTTTACCTATAGGAAATGATTTTTTTAATTCAGCTAAGGCAAATGTGATCTCATTATCAGAGATCATACCTAATAAGATACCATTATTCATTACAGGCAATCTAGCGATATTTTCATCTATCATTCTCCTCCTAGCATGGATTACTCTATCATCTGGAGAAACTGAATGAAGATTTTCATTCATAATCTCTTTAATTTTATTTTCACTTTTTACCAATGGCAATAAATCTGCTTTTGTAATAACTCCAATTAAAGTTCCATCATCAACTACATTTAACATTGTTGGACCAGGTTCACCAACAGTCTTCAATATGTCATTAATATTAGTCTCAGGAGATACAATTATAACATTTTTATCAATTACAGATGATGCATGGAATCTTGAAGGATGAACACCTTTACTTCTTATTGAACCTAATTTTACTGCAATTATGTTGTCAGTAATAACACCAATTAATTTCTTATCTTCAACAACAGGTATTTTAGTGAGACTATGTTTTTTCATTAATTTTAAAACATATTTTAGATCTACATCCTTATCAACATAAATAACTTCTTTCGTCATTATTTCCTTAATTTTCATGTTTTATTTCCTTCAAATTTTTATAAAATTGTTACTATTATCTATTCATATTCCAAAGCGTCTTTACAATCCTCACAAAGTAAACGGCCATCTATATTTCTCAAATTTGTTGAAAGAGTTCCACAGTCTTCACATTTTCCAGAAAAAACTCTACCTTCCAAATAAACTTTATCAACTTTACTAATATCATACCACTCTCTAGATATCTCATGTAAAATTGGAGATATTCTAGAAATATCTTTTTGAGTAACTATTCCAATTAATTTTCCTTTTTCAACAACTGGTAATCTTCTTATATTACATTTTCCCATAGTTTTCATAGCTTCCTCAAGAGGTGAATAAGGATCAATAACAATAATTGGTGAACTCATAATTTCTTCAACTTTCAAATCTCTAGCATAACGGTTTTCTGCAACAACTTTTTTTATAATATCACTTTCAGTTATAATACCAATAGGCTTATTACTAACTACAATACAATTTCCAATGCCCGCATCTCTCATAATTATAGCAACTTCTTCTACAGAAGTTTGAGGTTTAACTGTTAATGGATTTACCTTCATTGCTTCCCTTACAAGAATATTACCTTTACTCATTTAATAAGCCTCTCATAATTAATTTTCTAAATCTTCAATAGTAACAAACATTAAAACCCTTCGTTGTATTTTACTGTTTTCATATGACTGCAAGTCAATATGAACGTGAAATTAAAGGGATTCTAGAAGGAGAAAAGAAAATAATTTTGAAAATTACAAAATCATGCGCGATTATTGAAAAAAATAATTATATCAAAATCTATGATAAACCATTTGTCGTAATTCGTGCTGCGGGTTCTTTTGGAATAGATCTTGTTGCAGTTAGAGGTGACATTTCATTTTTATTAGAAGTAAAAACTTCAATTCAAGACACTATTCATTTCAGTAGTATAAATGGTAAATTACAGAAACAAGCAGAAGATATGCAAAAAATCTGTGAGGCAACAAAAACACTTCCAATCTATGCATATAGAATAAAAAATTATAGAGGAGATTCCTGGAGATTATTTACATTAAAAATAAAAAATATTGAAGGTAGATTAAAATTATTACATAACATTCTTCCGAAGCTTGAGAATAGTAAAAAAGGTTATTATATAATGAGATGGAATAAAGGATTGCCATTATCAGATTTTATTTTATATTTATGCAGATGAACTATTACGAAATCTTTTAGAACTTTATTGTATTATCGACTTCTAGATACCTATGAAAAGATTACTTATTGCCTATGATGGCTCAGAAGCATCAAAAAAAGCTATTGAATTAGGTTTAAAATGTTCAAATAAAGAGGATGAAGTTATACTTCTAACGGTCATTCCTGCAGAACTGTCTGAATCCTCATTTACAAAAATGCTATTACCTACTATCGATTTAAGTTCAATTGTAAAATCAGGTAGTTTCAAAGAGAGAGCAATGGATTCCTTGTCAAAATTATCTGAAGAAATTAAAACAAAAATTACTAATGTTGATGTATCAGTTGAATCTGGAGATCCAGCTGATGAAATTCTTCTTTCAGCAAAAAAACATTTAGTTGACATAATCGTCTTAGGATATAAAGGATATGGGAAAGAAGGTAGATTTTTATTAGGCAGTGTAACAGATAAAGTTGTTAGATATGCTGGCGTTTCTGTTTTAGTAGCTAGATAAATTATATGTGATATTAATGCATCCATCGGATGATATTAAAGGAATAAAAAGTAAAATACTTTTAAATAAAAAAATAATATTAGGTATAACTGGAAGTATAGCTTCAGTTGAGGATGTAAAATTATCTAGAGAACTAATTAGACACGGTGCAGATGTAATACCAGTTATGAGTAAAGCAGCCACAAAAATCATTCATCCAGACTCTATCGAATTTTCAACAGGTAATAAACCAATTTTAGAATTAACAGGAAAAACAGAACATGTCTTCTATTGTGGAAGAGTCAAAGAAAAAGGTGATCTGCTTTTAATATCTCCTTGTACTGCTAATACAATATCAAAAATCGCTCATGGTATCGATGATAATAATATTACAACCTTTGCATCGACCGCTATAGGATCTAATATCCCAATTTTAATAGTACCAGCTATGCATATATCTATGTATGATCATAAAATCGTACAAAATAATATTAAAATTTTAAAGGAACATGGAATTAAATTTATTGATCCTCATATAGATAAAAATAAAGCAAGACTAGCAAACATAGAAGAAATTGTATCAAAAGTAATAAGATTAATTGGAAAAAAAGATTTTGTTGATAGAAGAATCCTAATTATTGGGGGATCAAATTCTGAGCCCATTGATGATGTTAGATTTATATCAAATAGAAGTTCGGGTAAAACAGCTATTAGTTTTGTAAAAAACGCGTATTATCGGGGGGGAAAAGTTGAATTATGGTATGGTTGTAGTAAAGAAAAAGTTCCTAATTTTATCAAAACATTAAATTTTAAATCAATAAGTGACCTACTATACTTATTAAAATCAAATGATATTGGTAGATTTGATATTATAATCCTCTGTGCTTCTTTATCTGATTATACTCTAGATAAAATTCAAGGCAAAATTAAATCAGATAAAGAAAAATTGATACTAGAACTAAAGCAAAGTCCAAAAATAATATCAATGTTAAGAAAAAAAGCACCAAATTCAATCATTATTGGATTTAAATTAGGTGAAAATAATAAAAAGGTAATAAAGGACGCTGAAAAATTACTTGATGCTCATAAATTAAATTATGTAGTAGCAAATGTTTTATCCGCAATAAATTCAGAAGAAAACAAGGTTTGGTTTATAGATGAAAGCGGAAACAAAAAGCTATTAAAAGGGTACAAGATTGATATAGCTGATAATATTTTAGATTTAATACAAAATCAATGAATTCTATTAAAACTGTTGCATTTTGCCCGGGTCATATATCAGGATTTTTCGAACCAATTTTAGATAAAAATTTTTCAAAAACAGGATCTCGAGGGGCAGGAATTAATGTTAATCTAGGCGCTACATCAGAAATAATTGTACATAAATCAAATAAAACAAATATCAACTTATTTCTAAATAATAAGAAATCAGATTATCCACTTATTCCAATGGCCATTAAACAATTAATTGGAAATAATCAAATGGAAATAACTGTTAAAACAAATCTAGATCTTCCCTTAAGTCAAGGATTTGGAATGAGTGCGGCAAGTGTACTTAGTACTACTTATGCACTTTCTAAAATAATTAACAAATCTTTTTATGAAGCTTTAAAGGCATCTCATTATGCAGAGATATATTATAAAACTGGTTTAGGGGATGTTATTTCATGTTCTTTTGGTGGAATAGAAATTAGATTAAAACCAGGTATTCCACCATGGGGGGTTATTAAGCAGATAAATGGTAATTTTGAATTAGTATTATGCATTATTGATGAAATTATTGACACAAAAATAATTCTTAGTGATTTAAATAAAATAAAAACAATTACTAAATACGGTAAGTATTGTACAAATAAACTTAAAGAATCTCCAACTGTTGATAATTTATTTTCATTATCAAAATTATTTACAGAAAAAACAAATCTAGCATCAAAAAAAGTTTTAGATGCAATAAATATTGCAGAAGAATATGGTAAGGCTAGCATGTGCATGTTAGGAAATTCAATATTTGCAATAGGTGAAACAAAAAAAATAAGTAATAAACTAAAATCTTACGGTAATGTTTTTTTATGTAAAGTGGATGATTTTGGCGCAAGAATCATATCGTATTAATAGTAATATTTGAGAAATTATACATCGTTTGATAATCCTTGTGCTAATTCTATTAGATGTTTTTCACCATCCTCAGGACCTTTAACAAATAAAATATCATCTTGATCAATTCGTGTGTTTTTATTAGGGCCATAAAGCCATTTATTTTTATGCTTCATTGCAATTATCATCATACCCGTTTCACTCCCCAATTTCAGTTTTCCTAAGGTTTTACCACATAAAATTGATTTTGAATTAACTTGAATTTTACTTAATATCTCATCAGATTCTCTTACACTTAATTTCAATATTGGATGTAATTCGACATCACGTAATTCTACATCTACGATTTCTTGCGCAGCATCTGCAATTTCCTCTCCAGCTTGCGCTAACCTCATTAAAGTTAAAGCAGAATTAACTGAAAGCTTACCATTTTTAACACCCTCTAATGAATCTTTCTGAATTTTTTGAAATAAACTATCAATTAGATTTTCTAGATCATAAACCTCTTTTGCGATTATTTTGTTATTATATAATAATGAAGAATATGCTAGATCAACCATTAGTTCAGATTTATCTTTAATTTCTAAAACAATATCCTCAGATGATTTCTTTTTCATTCTAACACCTTTAATTTTCCCTTTAGAAATTTATCAAGATCGTTATAACCTTCATCCGAACCTCTTGATATAAGCCAATCATTAGCTTTTAAAACAGCATAAGATTGTGGATTATATATCCAGAAATTATTTCTTCTAATTGCTATAATTCTCATACCGGTCTCAGATTCAATTTTTAATTCACCGATTTTTTTCTCGCATGCTTCTGAATTTGAAGAAATCTTTACACGAAAAATTTTTTCATCAGCTTTATTTAAAATTCTTGATAAAATAGGTCTATTTTTATCTTGTAATAACAATACGATATCTCCTGCTGTATTTGAAATTTTTTCAGAAGCCTGAGCTACCTGTAAAATCCCAGCTAACTGCTCAGCATCTTCTTTAGTTCTGGCAGCCATCATTGCCATTATTCTAATATCATAATTTAGTTTATCCATACGCACTTCAAGATATTTTACCTCCTCTGCAATTTCTTTATTATAAAAAAGAACTGCAGAATAAGCTAAATCAATTATTAATTCTGAAATATTTTTCATTTCTGTCATAAGATCTTTTACAGTTGTTGGTTCGTATTCGATTTCACTAAACTCTTCTTTTTTCCATAAAGGAGTTTTTTGCAATCTTCCTAGAATAGTTTTTTTATCTTTTTTTTCTTTCATAATATTACAACTCCAATGATAAAAAATAATAAAATAATTCCCATTGTATCACCAACTGTTGTAACCACCGGGGCAACAAAATCATCGGGGTCTAATCCCCTTTTAAAAGATAGAAAAGCAGTTAAAATACTTACAGAGGAGATTATAAAAATCAGCAGCAACCCCACTGATAATAAGATTAATATAAATTCTATTAAACCAATATCCATTGATAATCCACTAAATAAAGCTATATAATATATAATTATCGCAAGAATTCCATAAGTTATTAAACCTAAAATAAGCGAAGTTAATAGGTTTTCATGCATTTTTTTATCTTTAATATCTAAACTTATATTTCCCACATGTAAACCTGAGGCTAAACGTGCCCCTAAGATACTGCCAATATTACCCCCCACGCTATTAATTACAGGTATTGAAATTAGAAAAATTGGAATTTCGAGTAAAATATTTTGCCCTGCCTGAAGTATTGTCCCGGCAAATATCTCAATTAAAACACAAAGAGTAAGCAAGGGTAATCCAAATCTAATAATCCTTTTCCAGCTATATATCATAATAACGCCTCAACAAATATTGCACTTCCAAAGATACAAAACATAGTGATAATATCACCAAATGTTGCTAATGCTGGTCCAGTTATATTGTCAGGATCATATCCCCGTTTAAAAACGGCAAATATAATGATTATTGTTAATATTGTTAAAATTATTCCAGATAACATGCCTGCTAAAATAACAATAAATATTAACTTTAATGGATCTGGATTTATATTAAAAAATACTCTAGTTATTAAATATGCAAGTATTCCAATTATTATTGTAACTAAAAAGCTCAATATCAAGGAACCAATAATATTTTGTTTTAGCTCTTCATTCCACATATTTTCGGCATCTATTACACCTAAATGATATGCAGATCCTAATCTTGAACCAAAAGTTGTACTAATATTTCCTCTCAATGCAATAATCGCAGGTATTATAACTATTAACCCTGGAATATTTTTTAATAAATCAGTCATTTCACCAAGAGTTTTACCTGCTATAATTCCACCAAGACCACAAAAAATCAATAGGGGGAGGCTCTGTTTCAACATTTCCTTTGCAAACATTTATCCTAACCTCCATTTTATTTAGTCCCCCCTTTTTTATAGGTAACATTTTCTATATCTTTCCCAAATTTGATTTGTGTGATCTTGAATTTCTTGTAATTTTTTTACATCCTTTTTTGGTATAAAAAGATGTCTAAAACGACCTTGTAATTTTATCCAATCTTCAATCGGTTTGGGTTTAATTTTTTCTTCAAGTAATAATTTACTAATTCCATTAAATTTAATTTCATCATTTTCAAATTCATATAGGGCCCAAGCTCCAGTTTCAACTGATAATGTTCCCATTTCAACAGTTCTTTCCATTCCAAATCTCCAACCAGGGGGGCATGGTGCCATTATTTCAATATATTTTGGCCCTTTCATCTGTTTTGCTTTTCTTATTTTTTTATATAAATCCTCAGGATATGAAATACAAGCTTGAGCAGCATATGGGATATGGTGAGCTTGAATAATTTCTCCCATTTCTTTCCTGTATTCTGTTTTACCACCTACTGTTGTTGTAGTCCAAGCAGCATAGGGTGTAGCTCCACTTCTTTGAATTCCAGTATTTGAATATATCTGATTATTATAGCAAATATATATAAAATTTGTATTTCTCTCTAACGCTCCAGAAAGTGCTTGAATACCTATATCATAAGTTCCACCATCGCCCGCCCAAGCAACTACAGTAATATCATCTTTACCTTGTTTTCTTAAACCTGCCTCTACACCACTTGCTCCTGCAGCTGCAGCTTCAAAAGCAATATTCATAGTTGGAATATTAAAAGAAGTATTTGGGTGCATACTTTCAATAACCGCAGTACAGCAAGCTGGTACAATCATCATCATTTTTTTCCCAATAGCTTTGAAAACAATTCTCAAGGCCATTGTTGCTGGACAACCAGGACAAGCAGCACTACCGGGCATATAACATTCTTCTGTTGGAATTTCTTTAATTGCCAATCTTATACCCCCTCAATACCATACCATTCCATATTATTTGCTTTTCCATTTATTACTTTTTCACACATTTTTTCAATATCCTGAAAAGTAACATCTTTTCCTCCGAGTCCTGCAATGAAACCATATACTTTCGAATCACTTTTCCCAAATAATGATGCTTTAACTTCGCTAAATAATGCGCCTTCCATCCCTATCGATATGTTACGATCAATTATAATTAAATCTGAATTTTTACTTATTTTTAATATTTCTTCTTTTGGAAAAGGTCTAAATGTTCTTACTCGTGCTAGACCAATTTTAATACCCTTTTTTCTAAGATTATTTATTGCAACTTTACTTTCAGCACCAATTGCACCCATTGAAAGTAGTATATAATCAGAATCTTCACATTTATAATATTCAAGCAGATCACCGTGATATCTTCCAAATTTATTTTTCCATTCTTTAGAGATATCTTTAATTAATTTTTTTGCATTTTCTTGTGAATCTTGCATTTCTTTTCTAACCCTTTCATATTCAGGGGGGAGTATCATATTTCCAAAAGTTATTGGATTATTTACATCCAGATTCCAAACTGGTTTTCTTTTAGGCAGAAAATCATCCACCTCCTTTTGATTAGGTATATAGACCGGCATTGAAGTATGGGATAAGATAAATGCGTTATAATTAATCATAACTGGTAATGATACTTTTTTATCTTCCCCTAATTTAAAGGATTGAATAATCGTATCAAAAATTTCTTGGTTACTACTACAATAGAATTGTATCCATCCTGTATCTCGCTGTGAAATTGAATCATTTTCATCTGCCCAAATATTCCAACCTGGACCTACGACTCTATTAATATTGCACATAATTACAGGTAATCTAGCAAGAGCCGCCCAATGCAACATCTCATGCATTAATAATAATCCATGAGATGAAGTACCTGTAAAAGTTCTTACTCCAGTAGCGCTGGCTCCAATGCATGCTGCCATAGCAGAATGCTCACTTTCAACGCAAATATATTCGCCTTTAAATTCCCCCGTTTCATGGTAATTAGCAATTCCCTCAACAAGTGTAGTTTGAGGTGTAATAGGATAAGCAGCAACAACTTCTGGCTGAGCCATAACAGCTGCTTTTGCAGCAATATAATTCCCCGTGTCAATCATAATATTATTCATTTATCCATACTCTCCCTTTTCATTGTAATAGCTTTAATTTTGCAGACATTTGCACAAATTCCACAACCTTTACAATAATCATAATCAATATCAATAGAATTATCCTTATTTCGTATTACTGTTGCCTCAGGACAAAAAATCCAACATCGTAAACATTTAACACATTTTTCTTTATCTAAAATTGGTCGAAAAACTCTCCAATTACCAGTTTTCCCTGTAGCTCCTTTTTTAGGATAAGAAATCGTTGTTTTAACTTTATATTTTTTCACTGATTCACCTCCACTTGATCAAATGATTCTTGAGCGGCTTTTACATTCTTATTTGATAGGTCACTTTTCCATTTACTTTTTATATTATTTTTAATTGAATCTAGAGTAACTCTGTCAAGAATCCTTGGGATTGCACCGAGTATTGGAGTATTAACAACAGGTATTCCTCCAACTAAAATCTCATTTTTCAGAGCTATTCCAGTAGCATCAACTGTTGCAACGGTATATTTATTTGAAAAAATATAGTCAGATGGTTTTTTTCTTGTATTAATTAAAATTGTACCATTTTCTTTCAATCCTTTTAAAACATCAACAATATTCATTATACTTTCATCAAGAACAATAACAATATCTGGATTATAAATTTCTGACCTTAAATGAATTTCTTCATCTGATATTCGTGCGAATGCTCGAACAGGTGCTCCTCTTCTCTCAGCACCAAAAAAAGGAAAAGCTTGAACACCGACATTACCGTCTTCTAAAGCAGCAGCAACTAGAAGATTAGCTGCTGTAACAGCACCTTGTCCACCTCTTCCATGAAGGCTTATTTCGATTAAAGGTCTTATTGACATAATACTTGCTCCCGGATTGGGAATGAAAATGTTACATATAATTCTTTTGAATAATTAAAAAAAGATTTAATTTATTGATTTCAATTTTGATTCCATTGTTGCATCTTTATCCTTGCGAAAATCGATTTTTAAATCCGTTATTACTCTTTTAACACCAAGTTTAAATAAATATTCATTTAAATTTTCAATGATTCTAAAAAGAGAATTAAGATTATTTGTTTCAATTATTGTTGACATTGAATTTGTTTCAAATTTTATTTCAGATTTTCTTAAAATATTAATAACTTCTTTGATATATCTACTTAAACTAAGTCCTTCACCAACTGGGGAAATACTAAGTTGTGCAATTATCATATTTTTCACCTAGAATTGAAAATATTTGCTACTAATTAAATTTTTGTTTAATATGTTTTAATAATGAAAAAATTACTTATATCGAATCTTTATTTATTTTTTCAATATTATTTTTAATAATAATGGGGTATAATAATGAATAATGATCTTCGTAATAAGTTAGCAATAGAAAAAAAAAGATTAGATGAAATTAATAATTTTTTAATAGATCCAAATAATAAAATAATAACAGATTTTTTATCAATAGTAGAAAAATATGGAACTCCGTCTGAGATTAATAAAAAATCTCAAAACGCTAGAAAACTTGAAAATTTAATGAATAGATTGAGTGAAAAAAATTCACCATATGTAAATGATTTAGAATGGTTGATTAAACAAAAAGAAAATAATTCTTTTATCAGTGTTGAAGAATATAGAAAAAAAATTCTTGGAGATAAAATAAAAAATATTAAATTTAACGAAGATTTTCCAGTAACACTGGAGATAAGTGCATGTCAATACTTTTCATTTTTTATAAAACAAGCAAAGAAAGCAATAAAAAATAAAGAATTAATGCCAGGTAGATTCATAAGAGTTAGATATATGAAAGAACAAGAAAAAGATAATGATCTATTAGCAATGACTGCAGCGATGCAGATTATTGGAGCTAGTTGGTGTGAAACTCTTGATACTAAAGGTACAGATGGATCAAATGTTCATCTGGGGGGACCAGATACTATAACAGGATATTTTGGTGGTGTTGGTCAACCAAACCAATATTCACTAAAATGGATTGATGAATTCCTTTATTATTACACAAATTATGGTGTAAAACAAGTTTTAAACATCAATTCAGGGACAATTTTTTTAGGATATCTATTACATAAAATTGGAATTGACATCGAATTTAAAATATCTGTTTATATGGGAAACGATAACCCATTTTCAGTATTTTGGACGTTAATGGCTGCAAGAATGTTCTCAAGGGAAGATGGTTCAACGTCGCTAATTGGATTTAATTTTTCAAATTCTGTAAATAATCTTACAATTGAATTTAGCAATGAAATTAGAAAATCATTAGGTTTAGAAAAATTTGTAAGATTCGAACATCATATACTAGAAACTTGGAAGAGTATTGTAATTCAACCATATGATCGTAGAAATGAATTATTAGAAATTGCATCAAAAATTAAGAATATTAGTGCAAAACATGAAGGAGGAGAGATTGAAGTTGAAAAAAATAGAAAACATCCTAGCGATATTTTAGAATATTTTTTAAAGAAATCTGATATTGAAAAAGAAGGGTTAATGGAGGCTCTTACGCAAAATTATTTAGATAAACATGATGCGATAAATAACACAGCAAAAGCTTTGACAAAAAAAGGATTATCATTTATTGCAGCACCAAATTTACATCATAGAGGTGAGAATTAATGCATTTAAAATTAGCGTTTATAGGATTCGGTGTTGTTGGTCAAGGGTTAATCGAGATTTTACTTGAAAAAAAAAATTTACTTGAAAAAAAATATAATTTTAAATATACTGTTGTAGCAATATCTGATTTTTTAAAGGGTTCTGTATATGATAAAAATGGATTAGATTTGGAAAAAATAATGGATTTAATAAAGCAAGGGAAAAAATTAGATGAATATCCTACAGGAATTAAAAATATGGATAGTATTTCAACAATTAAAGATACAAATGCAGATACCATAATAGAGGTAACCTATACAGATGTAAAAACAGGAGAGCCAGCCCTAACACACATAAAAACCGCTTTTGATTGCAATAAAAATGTTATATCAACAAACAAAGGACCAGTAATAAAAGAATCATTGAATCTTATAAAAATCGCTAAAAATAAAAATTTATATTATGGTTTTGAAGGTGTGGTATTATCAGGAACACCTGCAATAAATTTATTTAGACATACTCTTGCAGGTACAGTAATAAAAGATTTTAGAGGTATTTTAAATGGAACCACAAATTATATATTAACTAGAATGGAAGAGGGTATGTCATATAAAGATGCATTAAAAAAAGCTCAACAACTTGGTTATGCAGAGGCAGATCCAACAGGTGATGTAGAAGGATTAGACGCCCTAGGGAAGGTGGTAATATTAACAAATATAGTTTTAGGAAAAAATATTTCTTGGGAAGATGTTAAAAGAAAAGGAATTACTGAAATTACAAAAAAAGACATTGAAATTGCTAGAATCGAAGGAAAAAGATGGAAATTGATTGGAAGTGCTGAAGTTAAAGAAAATGGTAATATTGATGCAAAAGTTTGGCCAGAAAAACTATCCATTAATGATCCATTAGCAGGAATTTCAGAAGCTACAAACGCTTTAACTTTTAATACTGATGAATTAGGAAAAGTTACAATAATTGGACCTGGAGCTGGAAAAAGAGAAACAGGTTTTTCTCTATTAATTGATTTATTAGAATTAAATAAAAAATTTTGTAATTAGAGATTCAAACCATCTTAATAAGGATGTATTTCAATGATTGGTGGATATACAGGTAAAATATTGGATATTGATTTAAAATCAAAAGTTAAAAAAATAACTAAATTAGATAAGGATTCTGCTGAACAATTTATTGGCGCTAAGGGCTTGGGTGCAAAATTACTGATTGATATGTTACCCGAAAAAACAGATCCTTTATCTGAAGAAAACATATTAATGTTTACAACAGGACCATTAACAGGCACAACTGTTCAGACATCGGGGCGAGGGACAGTAATAACTAAATCACCACAAACTGGAATATTTTTAGATTCTCATTTTGGAGGCATGTTTGCAGTAGAAATAAAAAAAGCTGGCTGGGATATCATTATTTTAAAAGGGAAATCAAAAAACCCAGTTTATATAAATATAAATAATGAAAAAGTAGAGTATAAGGATGCATCTAATATATGGGGGAAAGAATGTACATATGTTCATAATTGGTTACAAAAGAAATATGGGGAAGTAAAAACAGCTGTTATTGGACCTGCTGGTGAAAATTTAGTAAAATTCTCTGCAATAACAATAGATGGACTTAGACATGCAGGAAGAGGCGGATCCGGAGCTGTAATGGGATCAAAAAACCTAAAAGCAATAACATTGTTTGGTAATAATAAAATATCTCTTTTTAATCCCAAGGAATTTAATCAAAAATCAAAAGAAGTTTTTAAAAAAATACAAGAAAATGATTTTGTACCAATTAGGAGAAAATTTGGTACTCCATATTGGGTAAATATTGTAAATAACGAAGGATTTCTTCCTACTAGAAACTATCAAGAAGGATTTTTTGAAGAAGGAAATAAGATAAATGCTGAAACAATGCAAAAAAGTATTGTTGATTCCTCTGGAGCATGTTATAATTGTATAATTGCTTGTTGGAATAAATCTTCAATAAAAAAAGGATTATTTAAAGCATTGTCTTTGGTTGGACCTGAGTATGAAACCATTGCATTAATGGGATCTAATTTAGGAATAAAATCAATTGAAGAAGTAGCATATCTTAATGAAAGATGTAATGAACTTGGAATGGATACAATATCGCTTGGAGGTGTTCTTGGTTTTGCTATTGAATTATATAAAAATAACATTTTATCAAAAGATGATCTTAGAGAAATTGAATTGGATTGGGGTAAAACCAAAGAAATTGCAAAATTGATTGATGTTATTGCTTATCGTAGAACTAAATTAGGAAATATTCTAGCTGAAGGGGTTAAAATTGCTTCAGATTTAATTGGAGTGAGATCAAAAGAATATGCTTTTCATGTTAAAGGTCTTGAAATTCCAGGTTATGACCCCAGAGGATCTTTTGGAATGGGATTAGCATATGCAACTTCTGATAGGGGGGGATGTCATCAAAGGGCTTGGACCGTTAAAGCTGAACTAAATGATCCAGAACTTGATCGATTTTCATTTGAAAAAAAGGCTGAAATTGTCAAAGAAGTTCAAGATGAAAGAGCATCATTTTTTTCATTAGTACTTTGTGATTTTGCTCCTATATCTGAAGAGGATTGTGTAGATCTACTAAATTTAGCAACAGGATTTAATTACACAGTTGAAAGTTATTTAAAAACTGGAGAACGGATATGGAATTTAATTAGATTATTTAATTTAAGAGAAGGATTAAAATCAAATGAAGATAAATTACCAATAAGATTTTTTAAAAGATCCTTTTCTAGAGGACCTGCAAAAGGAAAAGTATTGTCTGAAGATGAATTTAAAAATTGTCTTAATAAATATTATGATATTCGCAAATGGAATATTAAAGGTATTCCAACTAAGAAAAAAATAAATGAACTTGATTTAAACAAATATTTAAAAATTATTTAATATAGCATTTGATAAAATAAATGTGATGATAAAATGGCACAATTAAGTAAAGGTTCATCAAGAATATATGGGGAAGCGGCATTCGAAATTCTTGCAAAAGCTCAAGAATTAGAAAAAAAAGGCACAAACATACTTCATTTTGAAATAGGGGAACCTGATATGGAAACTCCTTTAAATGTAGTTGAAGCTGGGATAAAAGCAATAAAAGATAATAAAACACATTATGTTCCATCAATAGGTATTCCTGAACTTAGAAAAGCTGTTCAAAATGAAATTGAAAAAACAAGAGGATATAGACCAGATCTTGAACAAATAGTTATCACCCCAGGTTTAAAACCAGGTATATTTTTTTCAATGCTATCAATAGTTAATCCAGGAGATGAAGTGATATATCAAGATCCAAGTTATCCAACTTATGGATCAGTAACTTCTTTTTTAGGGGCAAAAGGTATATTAATTCCATTATTAGAAGAAAATGATTTTCGTATGAATCCTGATGATATAAAAAAAAGAATTAATAATAAAACAAAATTAATTGTAATTAATTCTCCCCAAAATCCAACTGGATCAGTTTTAACAAAAAATGAAATAATGGAGATTGCTGAAATAGCTGAGGAAAATGATATCTATATAATATCTGATGAAATATATTCAAAAATGACATATGAAACAACTCATTATACACCAACAATGAGAGATGAAGCTAAAGATAGGACAGTTTTATTAGATGGTTTTTCTAAATATTATGCAATGACCGGGTGGAGATTAGGTTATATGGTTACTCCAATTGAAATGGCAAATAGACTGCAGGATTTTCTAGTTAGTGCGATATCTTGTACAACTTCTTTTACTCAATGGGCTGGAATAGAAGCTTTAACAGGTGATCAAACTTTTATAACAGATATGATGAAGAGATTTTTAACAAAGAGAGATAGAATAGTTAATGGTTTAAATTCAATATCAGGATTTAATTGCTTATCTCCAAAAGGTGCTTTTTATGTTTTTCCAAATATAAAAAATACGGAAATGACATCAGAAAAATGTGCGAATTATTTATTAAATAAAGCGGGAGTTGCTGTATTACCTGGAACTGCTTTTGGACCAGGGGGGGAAGGATATCTTAGATTCTCCTATGCTAATTCTATTGGAAATATTGATGAAGCTATTGATAGAATAAAACAATTATTTGAATAATTTATGATTTATAAGCCTAAATCACATTTTCATTAAATAATTTCTTCAATAAGATCTGCTATATCAGTTGGAAATTTAGCTAATTTAACGTCAGCTTTTTTAAAGGCTTCGATTTTGGATTTTGCAGTACCTTTTCCACGAGCAATTATTGCACCTGCATGCCCCATTCTTTTCCCTGGAGGTGCAGTTCTACCTGCAATAAATGCTAAAACAGGTTTACTGATATTTTCTTTAATAAACTCAGCTGCTTCCTCTTCTGCTGTTCCTCCAATTTCTCCAACTAATACAATAGCTTTTGTATTTTTATCCTTTTCAAAAGCTATCAATGAATCTATAAAAGTTGTTCCAATGATTGGATCACCTCCAAGACCTACGCATGTGCTCTGGCCAATATCTTTTTCTTTCAAAGAGTTTACAATTTCATATGTAAGAGTTCCACTTCGACTTGCAACTCCAACATTACCTTCTAAGAAAATACTTCCAGGTAGAATTCCAATTTTTGTTTTTCCAGGACTTGCAATTCCTGGACAGTTTGGACCAATCAGAACAGCTTTTTTGTATTTTGAGTAATGAACAAATTCCATTGCATCATGGAAAGGGATATTTTCAGTAATTGTTACAATTGTTTTTATTCCCGCTTCTAGAGCTTCAAATACTGCATCTTTAGCAAAACGAGCCGGAACTAGTATCAGGGATGTATCTGCACCAGTTTTTTTTACTCCTTCAATTACTGTATTAAAAATTGGAACACCTTTAACATCCTGACCTGCTTTTCCAGGAGTTACCCCTGCAACAACCTTTGTACCAAAGGCAAGCATTTCACTAATATGAAATACACCCTGATGACCTGTTGCACCCTGAACCAATACTTTGTTATTTTCATCAACAAATATTGCCATTTTATTTACCTCCTGCGAGACCACTAGAACGCTGCGCTGCATCCTGCAAAGTTGTTGCAGTTATTAATCCAGCGTCTTTTAAAATCTCTTTTGCTGCATCCTCGTTCATACCTTTAATGCGAGTAATAATAGGACAATCAATCCCTTCCTTAGTTATAACTGCTTTTACACCAGTTGCTACAGTATCACATTTGGTTATCCCACCAAATAAATTCAGAAAAATTACTTTTGGTTTTGCTTTTTTCATAAGTTCAAATGCTTGCTTTACTTTCTCTGGATCATCCGTACCACCAAGATCAAGAAATACACCACCCTGACCTTTGAAATGGGTAAGTGCATCAAGTGTTGCCATTGTGAGGCCAGCTCCATTTGCAATTACTCCGATATTTCCACCGAGTTGGACAAATGCAATACCTTTTTCTTTCGCCTCCTTCTCAAGTGATGTAAGTTCAGTAAGCTCTGGTATTATATCGCTATGACGAAACATAGCATCATCATTAATTATTATTTTTGAATCTAAAGCCATAGACTCACCATCTTTTGTGATAATTAGAGGATTGATTTCAACTAACTCACAGTCGTAATCTCGAAATAGTTTGTATATCTTTGAAAGAACAATGGAAACTTTTTTTCCTTCTTCTTTTTCGAGACCAAGTTTTGATACAATACTACGAATATTAAAAGATTGAATACCTATAAGTGGGCTTATCCATTCTTTGAGAATTTCATCATCTGGGACACTTTCTATATCCATGCCTCCAGAAGCACTAGCCATAATAAGCGGCATTCTTTTAGATCTATCGAGAGAAATACTAATATACAATTCTTTTTTTATATTGACCATTTCCTCAACAAGAACTTTACCTACTTTATAGCCACGGATATCAGTTCCCATTATTTTAGAAAGTTTTTCTTCAGCTTCTTTTAAATTTTTTGAAGTTTTAATACCACCTGCTTTACCGCGTCCCCCGATTGGAACTTGAGCTTTTAAAACAACTGGGAAGTTAAGATTAGAAAAATCCTTATCCATTGAGACTACCTTTCCATTTGGAACTGCGATTCCATATTTGCTAAACAGTTCCTTCCCCCGATACTCAAAAAGTTTCATAACAAAGGGAATATAAATTCATATATTTAAGAGCTTTTTAACCCAAAAATCACATCCAACGATTTTATGGGTAATTGGCGCAAACTTAAAATCTTTAATATAAACCATCGTATTCAAACCATAAGTTTTAATTATAGGATCCTGTGCAATCCATTTATTCTCCTTTAATATTTGAATTATTTTCATCATATCAGATTTATAATCATCATAATTTTTATAGATCGAAATCATAACTGCTTCAAATCGCCTACTAGCAAAAAAAACAGTTGAGTCGCTCAATAATATAGCCGACTCATCATTTTCTATATCGGGTGAATTACTAGGATCAAAAAGAATATGATAAAATGTTAAAATTTCAAAACCTAATTTTTGTAAATTGGGTAAACGAATTTTTCTAAAAAGATTATTCTCCTCAAATCCTCTTCTTAATCTAGATACTGTATGACGTGAAACACCTATTTCCTGACCAATATTGCTATCTGACATTTCAGGATAACTAACAATCATACAAAAAACATTTTTCTCAGTATCTGAAAAATCCACCTCTAAACCATGTCTAAAAGCAAGATTTTTATATATTTCATCTTCCTCAAAATTGAAATCAATTGTTTTTTTTATTAACGGTGAAAAATCAAAAAACCTATAGATGCGACTAATTTCAAATGGAAAAAGGATCATACTTGGATATTCTTCCTCAAGTAATCCTCTTCCACCAAAAGTTTGAGTTCTAATATCATTAATTTTTCCTACAGTCGAATAATTTTTTGATAAACTCAATGAAAATCCTTTATCTTGTTCACCAACAGAGAAAAATATTTCTTCAAACACTTCGATAGTTTTGTCAGTAATTTCAATACGTTCTTCAAGTGGTATCAATGGACTGAAATTAGTATATGTAGCAACCAACATTTGACAACCCATATTCTGTAATCTTGGTATAATCAAACTTCTGAAATATTCTTTTTCAGATAACCTATGTCTTATTGAGGTTACAGTTGAGTGTTTAATTCTTAATTCTTCTGAAAGTTGCTTATCTGTAAATTTAGGATATTTAACAAGTCCATATAAAATAATTTGTTCTTTTTTTGTTAAATCAAATAATTTCATAATTATATGAATAAGTGAAAATCAAATATAAATTTTTTTATCAATTTATTATAATTTTAAATTTATATTGATAATATGTGTAATATTTAATATTTATTATTCCAAATTATCGATTTAACAAAATATAATTGTATTATTGGTAATTTAAACAAAAGGTTTATAATGTATAATTAGCATTAATCATCTCCCAATTTTGGAGGAGACATTTTGGTCGATAATAAGAAAGGTAATACTTTCAATATGAATTTTAGATTCAATAGCGACCTCTTAGAATTTATAAATTTTTATTTTATTTCTTTATGGGGAAGAAGATATCATGACTGAAGGCAAACAAGTTTTTGTTGAAAAAAAGAAGGTTAAAAAAATAAAAGGTAAGGATGAAAAATTAAAAGCTGATGAAATTGAAGTTTTCATAATGGGAAAGAGCTACAAAGTACCAGCAGGTCTAACAATTATGAAAGCACTTGAATATGCTGGTTATCGTTTCATCCGTGGTTGTGGTTGTCGTGCGGGATTCTGCGGCGCATGTTCTACTGTTTATAGAATCGAAGATGAACAGAAGCTTGGTTTTGATCTTGCGTGTCAAAAGGTAGTTGAGAATAATATGTATCTAGTTCAACTACCATTTGTGCCTGGCGTAAAAGCAGAGTATGATATTGAAAAAATAGATCCAAGCGATTCAATTCTTTTAGAGATGTATCCTGAGATCGCTCGTTGCGTTTCATGCAATACTTGTACAAAATCTTGTCCCCAAGATATTGATACAATGAAATATATTCAGATGGCTGTTCGTGGTGATATAGAACGTTGTGCAGAAATTTCTTTTGATTGTATTCAGTGTGGACTGTGTGCAATGCGTTGCCCAGCTGATATTAAACATTATCATTTAGCTCAACTCGCTCGAAGATTGCGTGGTAAATATATTGATCCAAGATCTAAAAATCTGGCAAATAGAGTTAAGGAAATTGATCAGCGAAAATATGATGAAGAGATAGTTAAACTTATTAAAATGCCAAATAAAGACATAAAAGAATTGTATGTTAAAAGAAAGATCGAAGCTGAAGATGAAGGAGATCTTGGAGGTGACTAATTTTGAGTGAGATTGAAGGTTATCCAGATTATATGTTAGAATCAATAAAAAAGGTGGAAAAAAACCGAGATTACAATATGAAGCATCCCGTTAAACCTATGGGTATGAAAGATCGAGAAAAAATACTGGCAAAGTATCATCCAGATTACATGAAAGGTACTCGACGTGAACTTAAGGTTGGTATTAATAAAGGAGAAATTTTTTATAATGGTATAGCTGATCTATTAGAAGCACGAACTATTCTTGATCCAAAAGATGTTGATCTTACGAAGATTGATTATGATGTAGATGTTCTAATTGTTGGTGGAGGAGGTGCAGGTAGTGTTGCAGCACTTTTTGCAAATGAATCTGGAATTGCAATAAATAAAATTCTAATTGTTACAAAACTAAGACATGGGGATGCGAATAGTATGATGGCGCAAGGAGGAATACAGGCAGCTGATCGACCTGAAGATAATCCTGCACTCCACTATCTTGATATATATGGTGGAGGACATTTTACAAATAAACCTGAACTCGCACGAGCTCTTGCACTTGATGCACCTGGTATAATTAGCTGGCATGAGAAACTTGGGGTAATGTATGATCGATATGAAGATGGAGAATTCCAAGAACTTTCTGGTGGTGGAACATGTCGTAATAGAATGCATAGTTGTAAAGACTATTCAGGCATGGAAATAATGAGGGTTATTCGCGATAAAGCAAGGAATTTAGAAATTCCAACACTTGAATTTGCACCAATAGCTGAACTAATTATGGATGATAAAGGGCAAGTTGCTGGGGCAGTGGCATTTAATCTTGAAACATATGAATATTATGTAATACGTTCAAAGGCAACAATCCTTGCAACTGGGGGATCAGGTAGACTTCATCTATCAAATTACCCAACAACAAATCACTATGGGGCAACAGGTGATGGCATAGTTATGGCATATCATGCGGGAGCTAATTTATGTGATCTTGATACAATTCAAATACATCCAACGGGAGATGCGTTTCCAGAACCAATTGTTGGAATTCTATCAACTGAAAAAATACGAGGACTTGGTGCAATTCCACTTAATAAAAATGGTGATCCCTTTGTGTTTCCACTTGAACCTCGAGATGTAGAATCAGCTTCACTTATCCGTGAATGTAAGGATGGACGTGGAATAGTAACACCAACAGGAATGTTTGGAGTATGGCTTGATACTCCCATGATTGAGATTATCCATGGAAAAGGTACAATAGAAACTAAACTAGCAGGAGAAGTTCGAAAGTTTAAACGATTTGGAATTGATATTACAGAACATCCAATTCTTGTTTATCCGACACTTCATTATCAAAATGGAGGAGTGGAGATAAATGAAAAATGCGAAACACGAATTCCAGGACTTTTTGCTGCAGGTGAGGTAAGTGGTGGAGTACATGGTAAGAACAGACTTATGGGAAATTCATTGTTAGATTTCAATGTATTTGGACGTAGAGCTGGAATCTTCGCTGCAAAATATGTTAAAAAGGCAAAAATTGGAAAACTTACGCTAAAACATTTAGATAAATATAATAAATTGCTTGAAAAAGCTGCAATTAAATCTGAGAAAACAGCCCCAATTCTACTTCCAGAATACCGGGGTGAAATGGCAATTTCCAGATCGCTTGATATTTTCTGAGGAAAAATAATGATTGAAATTAGAGAAGACTGGTGTAAAGGTTGTGACGTATGCATTGATCGTTGTCCAGTTGATGCACTAGAAAAATCAGATATATTAAATAAAAGAGGTGTACGTCCACCAAAACTCAAGAAAATTAACAAATGTAACTATTGCAGACTCTGTGAATTATTATGTCCAGATATGGCAATAACTGTTATTGCTGAAGATAAAAAAGAAGAGGTTAATAAAAAACTATTAAGGCCAGTAGGAGGAAGAAAATAATATGAAATTTATATATGATCCTATAAAGATAAGAGATGTACTTGGTAATAAAATCCAATTTTTATTAGGCGATATGGCTTGTGTTTATGGGGGTTTGCTTGCAGGTGTTTCATTTTTTGGCGGATACCCAATTACCCCTGCATCTGAGGTTTCTGAAGGTATGGCGAGATTACTTCCACGTGTTGGTGGAACATATATCCAAATGGAAGATGAAATTGGTAGTATTGCAGCAATAATTGGTGCCTCATGGGGTGGTGCAAAATCTATGACAGCAACATCGGGTCCAGGTTTTTCACTAATGATGGAAAACTATGGATATGCAATAATGACAGAAACACCATGTGTAATAGTAAACGTTCAGAGAACAGGTCCTAGTACTGGGCAACCAACGCTTGGAGCACAGGGGGATATGATGCAAGCTAGGTATGGTACTCATGGTGATCTTGAGGCAATTGCTCTTGCTCCAAGTACTGTACAGGAGTGTCTTGATTTTACTATTGAAGGATTTAATCTCTCAGAAAAATATAGAAATCCAGTATGTATTATGACAGATGGAGAAGTAGGTCATCTCCGTGAAAGAATTGTAATCCCTGATGAAAAAGATCTTAATCTAATCAATAGAGTTCAAGCAACAATTCCAAAAAACAAATTTATACCTTTTACTGATTCTCAAACCCGAAAGAATTGTAAAGTTCCTGATTTTCCAACTTTTGGTACAGGCTATCGTACTTATGTTACAGGTTTAACACATAATGAGAAAGGTTTCCCCGCAACAGATAAACAAAAAGATCATGAAAAACTTGTTAATAGAATTACCACAAAAATAACTGATGATGCAGATAATCTTGTAATGGTTGAAAAATTAAAACTCGATGATGCAGATATTGCATTTGTGACCTATGGGGCAAGTGCACGTCCTGCAGAAACTGCAATGGATATTGCTAGATCTCATGGAAAAAAGGTTGGTTTACTTAGACTTCAGATAGTTTGGCCTTTTCCTGAGAAGATTGTATCAAAGCTTGCAAAACAGGTTGATAAAATTATCGTTCCAGAAATGAATCTTGGACAAATTTATCATCCGATTAAAGAAGCCGCATGTGGAAACTGTGAAGTTGAGCTTGCTCCGAAAATTGGAGGTGAGATGCATTTGCCATCTGAACTTTTAAAGTATTTGGGGGTGAAATAAAATGGTAGAAATTAAAACTGCGGATCAACTTAATAAAAAATACCTTAGAGAGGGAATGTGGCCAACCATTTTTTGTAATGGTTGTGGTCATGGAACTGTGTTAGAATATACTCTTTGGGCTATTGAAGAGCTTGGTTGGGATATGGATAAAACCGTATTTACTTCAGGTATTGGATGTTCTTCTAGATTACCTGGCTATATCAATGCAGATGGTCTTCATACAACACATGGTCGAGCAATAGCATTTGCAACTGGTATAAAAGCAGCAAATCCCGATTTAAATATAATAGTTTTTACTGGCGATGGAGATTGTGCAGGAATAGGAGGTAATCACTTTATTCATGCAGCTAGAAGAAATATTGATATGACTGTTATTATGATTAATAATTTTATTTATGGAATGACGGGAGGACAGCTTGCGCCAACAGCACCATTAAATAGTATTGCAACAACAGCACCATATGGAAATATTGAACCACCTTTTGATATATGTAATCTTGCAAAAGCATTAGGTGCAAATTATGTAGCACGTTGGACCGTGAATCACCCATATCAACCAATTAAATCTGTCAAAGATGCCTTGGCTAAAAAAGGTTTTTCATTAGTAGAATTTTTAGCACCGTGTCCAACAGCATATGGAAGGCGAAATAGACTTGGAGATATCAAAAAACATTGGGAATGGTATGACAACAACACAATTCTTATAGAGGATTATGAGCGAATCATTAACTATGGATCTGAAAAAGAGAAAGAAGAAGTTAAAAATATGTTTCCAATAGGTGTTTTTCAAGATTTGGAGAAACCAGGATTTTTTGAACAATATGAAAAATTAGTTGATAGACTTATGATAAAAAAAAATAAAAAACCTGTAAAAAAAGAGACGGTGATATCAAGATGAAGAAAGAAATTCGTATATGTGGTTTTGGTGGTCAAGGAGTTATTCTTTCTGGATTTATCATTGGAAAAGCTGCTTCTGTTTTTATGGATTATTATGCTGTGCAATCTCAATCATATGGACCTGAAGCACGAGGAGGTGCAGCAAGATCTGAAGTAATAATTTCAGATGAAAAAATTGGATATCCTAGACCAACAGGTGTTGATTTGTTTGTTGCAATGAGTCAAGAATCATTTGATACATACCGAAATGATCTTAATAAGGATACTAAGATTGTTGTAGATCCAGATCTTGTTCCAAAGAATGATATTGGTAGGTCTTTGTATAAGATTCATGCTCAAAAAATTGCGGAAGCTCTTGGAAATAAAATAGTAACAAATATTGTAATGGTAGGTGCATCAACTGCGATTTTTGGTTTACTTGATGAAGAAGCTGTAAAAAAATCTGTTCTTGATAGCGTTCCAAAACGATTTTTAGAATTAAATGAAAAAGCATATATTAAAGGTTTAGAGGCAGGAAAAAATGCCCTCAAAAAATTATAATCAAAAAATGGATCATAATCAAGGTATTCCTCTTGAAGACGATTATTTTCTAGTAGAACCAGAAATTGCTTTATTAGAAGATAAAGTGCTTGAATCTGAAACTACTATTCAGGGGATAACGCAAATAATTTCAAAAAAGAAAAAACGAACAATTGATGCAGATGTATTAATAATTGGAGCAGGAATCTCAGGTATGCAAGCTGCACTAGATACAGCTGATAAAGGATACAAAGTAGTAATTATTGATAAAACTTCAACTATTGGCGGATCGATGGTTAAGTTGGACAAAACATTTCCAACAAATGATTGTAGTATTTGTACAGCTGCCCCTAAAATGGTTGAACTCTCAAGGCATCCAAATATTGAACTTATAACATATGCTGAAATTAATAAATTAGAAGGTAAAAAAGGTGAATTTAAAGCTCAAATTTGGAAGAAAAGTAAATATGTTGACCCTGATAAATGTACAGGATGTGATGATTGTACTGAAGTTTGCCCTGTGGATGTAGTTAGCGATTTTGACGAAAAAATATCAACTCGAAAAGCCATATATATTGAATTTCCACAAGCAGTTCCTATTGCTTATACAATAGATCATAAAAACTGTACTGGTTGTGGTGCATGTGATCGAGTATGTGAGCCAAAAGCAATTAGCTTTTTAGAAAAATCTGAAGAAATTGAAGTTGAAGTTGGGGCTGTAATTGTTGCAACAGGTTTTGAAGTATTGGAACCATCAGAATTACGCAAGGAATATGGATATGGTAAATATGAGAATGTTTTAACAGCTATGCAGTTAGAAAGAATTTTATCTTCTTTTGGCCCAACTGCTGGAAAAGTTCTTAGACCATCTGATTATAAAAAACCTAATACGATTGGATGGATACAGTGTGTAGGATCGCGGAGTTTACAGGAGGGATTTCCTTATTGTTCTCGTGTTTGTTGTATGTATGCAACTAAAGAAGCAAGTATTATTAAAGAGTCAAATCCTGAGATTGACATTAATATTTATTATATGGATATTAGAGCTTATGGCAAAGATTTTCAACAGTATTATGATCATGCAAAAGAGCTTGGAATTAAATATATAAGAGGACGTCCTTCAAATGTTTATGAAAATAATGATAAAAGTTTAACAGTAAAATATAGAGATACACTTCATGGAAAAATAAACGAAGATAAAATTGATATGCTAATTTTATCAACTTCAATTATTCCAGCAAAGGATAATAAAAAAATTGCAAAAATTCTAGGAATAGAAGCTGATGAAAATGGATTTTTTTTACAGAAATCTCTTCTTGATAATCCAATTCAATCAACGAAAGATGGAATATATCTTGCTGGATGTATACAAGGACCAAAGGATATTCCTGATAGTGTTTCAATGGCTAGTGGTGCAGCTGCAAAAGCAGTTGGACCTATAAAAGATCGTAAAAGAAATATAGGTAGAAATTTTCCACCTGAGATGAATGTATCTCATGAGAAACCAAGTATTGGGGTTTTTATTTGTCATTGTGGGAAAAATATTGCTAGTTATGTTGATGTTGAAAAGGTAACTCAGGAAACTAAAAAACTCCCAAATGTTGATTACGTAGAACATGTTATGTTTGCCTGCTCTGAAGATACTTGTAAAAAGATTCGTGATACGATAACAATCTTGCCCGATAAAAAGCTAAATAGAATAGTAGTTGCTGCATGTTCGCCACGAACACATGGGGGATTATTTCAGGATACTCTTCAAGAAGCAGGATTAAATAAATACCTATTTGAAATGGCAAATATTAGAAATCATTGTTCATGGGTTCATTCTGATGATAAAGACAAGGCAACAAAAAAAGCAATTGATCTTGTAAGAGCTGCTGTAGCAAAAGTATCCCTACTTGAGCCATTATCTGAAGAAGAATTTTCAATAATACCATCAGTGTTAGTAATTGGCGGGGGAATTTCTGGAATTAAATCAGCATTAGCTTTAGCAGATATGGGTATAAAATCCTATTTGATAGAAAAAGAAACAAAACTTGGAGGACGACTTAAGCATTTATATTCTATGTTTCCCTCTGATACAAAATCGAAAGAAATTATTGATCCACTTATCAGGCAAGTGAATAAAAATAAGTTAATTCAAGTTATGACTGAAGCTGAACTTGCAGATATTGATGGTTTTATTGGTAATTATAAAGGCACAATTCAACATAAGGGAAAGAAGAAAAAAATTGAATTTGGAACTATTATTGTTGCAACAGGTTTTAAGGAAATAGATCTTGAAGGTCAATATCATTATGGTGATAATAAAAATATTTTAACTCAGACTGAAATTGAAGAAAATATTAAAAAAGATACACTTAAAAAGAAACCAAAAAATGTTGTGATTGTGAATTGTGCTGGGGCCATGGATGAAAAAAGACCATATTGTTGTCGTATTGGTTGTGGGGTTTCAATTAAAAATGCAAAGCTTATTTCTCAAAAATTTCCAGGGTCAAAAATCTGGATTTTATACCGAGATATGCGTGTTTTTGGAAAGGAAGAAGAAGAATATTACTCTGATGTATTAAAGAATTATCATATTACTACTGTAAGATATCCAGGGGAGAAAAAACCTAAAGTAATATTAGATAAAAATAATCCAAAAGATGGGTTAATGAATGTGAAAGTTTATGATGATATACTTGAAGAGGAACTTGAAATACCTGCAGATCTTATTGTCCTAACTGTTAATACAGAAGGTGAAATTTTAACTGATTCCCTGAAAAATATGCTTAAAATACCTGCTGATGAAGGGGGATTCTTTTTAGAGGCGCATGCAAAAATTAGACCTCTTGACTTTGCAACAGATGGAATTTATCTATGTGGTGCAGCTCATTATCCAAAAAATATTGTAGATACAATTGCTCAAGCTGAAGGAGCTGCATCTAGAGCAGCGATTCCAATAATGCAAGGAAAAATGAAAGGTGAAGGACAGGTTGCTGAGGTAGATGAAGAATTATGTAGTGGATGTAGTACATGTGAAGGTATATGTCCATACAATGCTATAGAAGTTAAACCTAAATCTGATAATAAAGATCATTTTATTGCAATAGTTAATCGCGCTTTATGTAAAGGATGTGGAGCTTGTGTTGGAGCATGTCCATCTGGTGCAATAGAGCAAAAAGGTTTCAAAACAAAGCAATTAAGAGTAATGTTAGAAGCACTTTTACGAAATGAGGAAAAATATGCATAAGAAAATTCCAAAAAATAAGGAGATAAGTAAAATTATTTTCAAAAAAGGAGAGCTTGTAAAAGAGGTTGAAGAAATCTCTGGTGAAAATCTTTTTGGATGCTATCAATGTGGAACATGTTCTTCAGGATGTCCATATATTGATGATATGGATCTAACTCCAGATGAAGTTATTAGATATATTATATTAGATAGAAAAGAGGTATTAAATTCTAAAACATTATGGTTATGTTCGGCCTGTTTTACATGTGCTGAACGTTGTCCTCGTGATATTAATATTACAAAAATCATGGAGGCACTTCGTCAGATAATTTTGAGAAGAAAGATTGACTATAGTAATACTCGTAAAACAACAAAAAAAGAACGAGAGAAGATACCCCAAATTGCATTTGTAAGTTTATTTAGGAAAAATATAGGTTGATAATTATGAAATTATTATATTTCCCAGGTTGCACACTAAAAACATCTGCAAAAAATCTTGAAAAATCTGCTAATGCAATCATGGAAAAACTTAGTCATGAATTAAAAGAAATGGATGATTGGGTGTGTTGTGGCGTTGTATCATCTCTTTCTGATGATGATCTGATGAGACATTTAGCTCCACTTCGTTCTCTTATTCATGTGGAAGATCAGGGGGAAGATAAAGTTATAACTCTTTGCGATATGTGTTGCAATACTCTAAAGCAAACTAATCTACGAGTTAAAGAAAAACCTGATGATCTTGAAACATTGAATGCATTTATGGATAAAGAAAATGATTATAAAGGAACTGTTAATGTTTATCATTTTCTTGAATTCCTAAGAGATGAAGTTGGTTTTTCAAAACTTAAACAAATGGTTAAAAATCCATTGAAGGGAATTAGGATAATGCCATATTATGGATGTATGATGCTTCGTCCTCGTGAAGTTGCGATTGATGATGCGGAAGATCCACAGATCTTTAATGATTTACTAGATGCTCTTGGAGCTGAAATAGTTGATAATCCTTTTAAAATTGAATGTTGCGGCTCTTATCATACAATTGAGAATAAAGATATTGTTTCTAAACGTGCACATCATATTACAAATTATGCTTTTGAACGTAATGCAGATGCAATAATTCTTTCTTGTCCTCTTTGCAGATTTAACCTAGATGTTAGAGGAAAGGAAGCTGAATTGATGTTTAAGGGATATAAACAAATACCAATTTATTATTACACTCAGCTTATAGCAATAGCCTTGGGAATTGATCCAGAAATTTGTGGATTTGATGATCATGCTGTTGATCCTAATTTATTATTGAAAAAAAAAGGGGTTTATAAAATATAAAAATTTGGTGAAAGTTATGTCTAAAGAGAAAAAGAAAAGCGAATTGAAAAAGAAACTTCAACTTGCATTTTATTGGGCTGCAAGCTGTGGTGGATGTGAAATAGCTGTATTAGATATTGATGAAAAAATTCTTGATGTTATCAATATTGCAGATATTTTATTTTGGCCTGTAGCAATTGATATAAAATACAAAGACGTAGAAGCTATGGAAGATAATCATATTGATGTATGTTTTTTTAATGGGGCAATACGAACAGAAGAACAAGAACATATTGCGAAATTATTGCGTAAAAAATCAAAAATTCTTGTTTCATTTGGTGCATGTGCTGTTCATGGAGGAATACCTGGACTTGGCAATGTTGCAAACAAACAACAAATATTTGATGTAGCATATTTAAATAATCCATCAACTGATAATCCGAAAAAAATTATTCCAAAAACTTCTGTGAATGTTAAAGAGGGAAAATTAACCCTACCAGATTTTTATGATACTGTAAAAACATTGGATCAAACAGTAGATGTAGATTATTATCTACCAGGATGTCCACCAACACCTGATCAAATAATGACTGCGGTTGGAGCAATTGCCGAAAATAAATTACCTCCAAAGGGCAGTATAATTGGTCCTATGAAATCTGTTTGTGATGAATGTAGATTTGAAAAAACTGAGAAAAAGATAAAGGAAATTAAAAGAGTATATGAACTTGATAAATTTGAAGAAAAATGTCTTCTGGAACAAGGGATTATCTGTCTAGGTCCTGCAACTAGAGGCGGGTGTGATGCTAGATGTTTAGATGCAAATATGCCATGTACTGGATGTGGAGGCCCAACACCGAATAGTTTAGATCAAGGTGCAAAAATGATGTCAGGTCTAGCCTCAATTCTAGGAATTGAAGGTGAGGAAAAAATGAGTGAAGAGGAAATACAGGAATTAATCGATCAAGTTGTAGATCCAATAGGTACTTTTTATAAATATACTCTACCAAGTTCCATAATAAATAGGAGGATAATAAAATGAAAACTATAACAATAGATCCAATAACAAGATTAGAAGGACATGGTAAAATAACTATTTTTTTAAATGATCAAGGAAACGTTGAAAATGCTTATTTGCAAATACCCGAACTAAGAGGATTTGAAAGATTTGCTCAAGGTAGACGTGCAGAGGATATGCCACAAATAACAAGTCGAATATGTGGTGTTTGTCCAGTTGCACATCACTTTGCAGCAACAAAAGCGCTTGATGCTGCATTCAATGTTGATCCCCCATCTGCAGCAAAAAAACTTAGAGAATTAATGTATATGGGTTATTATATCTATGATCATATTCTACATTTTTATTATCTAGGTGGACCTGATTTTGTTGTTGGTCCAGATGCCCCACCAGCTAAAAGAAATATAATAGGCGTTATAGAAAAAGCAGGATTAGAAATCGGAAAAGAAGTAATAAAACATAGGGCTTATGGTCAAAAGATAACGGCAATATTAGGGGGAAAAGCTACACATCCAGTATGTGGATTACCGGGTGGTGTCTCAAAAGGACTTAATAAAGATGAAGTAAAAGAAATTGATAGGATGGTAGACTCATGTATTGAATTTGCAAAATTTTCATTGAAGTTATTTGATGATATTGTATTAAAAAATAAAAAATATGTTGATCTTATACTTAGCGATCCTTATCAACTTGCCACATATAATATGGGCCTTGTTGATAAAAATAATAAAGTAAATTTTTATGATGGAAAAATCCGGGTATCAGATCAAAAAGGAGAAGAAATACTAAAATTTGTTGTCAAAGACTATACAAAACATATAGTTGAACGTGTAGAAGAATGGAGTTACATTAAATTCCCATTTCTTAAGAGTATAGGATGGAATGGATTTACAGATGGGAAAGATAGCGGAATATATAGGGTTGGACCGTTAGGTAGATTAAATGCTGCTGATGGTATGGCTACAAAGTTAGCCGATAAAGAGTATAAACGAATGTTTGAAACATTAGGCGGTAAACCAGTTAATAGCACATTAGCATTTCATTGGGCAAGATTAATTGAATTATTATATGCAACAGAGCGTGCTAAAGAATTAGTTAATGATTCTGAAATTACGTCTCAAAAAATAAGAAATCCAGTTGGAGAACCTGGTGAGGGTATTGGTGTTACTGAAGCCGCTCGTGGAACATTAATACATCATTACAAATTAACTGATAATGGCCTTATTGATAAAGCTAATCTTATTGTAGCGACAACAAACAATGCAGGGGCGATAAATATGTCTGTCAGAAATGCTGCAAAAGGAATGATAAAAAAAGGAGATGTAAGTAATGCTACTCTAAATATGGTAGAAATGGCATTTCGTGCGTACGATCCTTGTTTTGCATGTGCTACTCATACGCTTCCTGGTGGAATGCCTTTAGAAGTAAATATTTATAATTCAAATAAAAAATTATTAAAAACTCTTAGACAAAATATTTAATTTCATGAGTTGAAGAAATGAAAACAATAGTTCTAGGTATAGGAAATGTAATTTTAAGTGATGATGGTGTAGGTATTCATGTTTCAAGGGAAATAAAAAAACGTATAATAGATAAAAATGTGACAGTAGATGAAGCAATTACTGGTGGTATGAATTTACTAGATTTAATAATAGGATATGATAAAGCGATAATAATTGATGCGGTAAAATCTAAAGATGATGAACATGGATTAGTTAGAAGAATACCACTTTCAGACTTTAATACATTACACTCATGCAATCCACATGATGTTTCATTAATGGAAGCTATTGAAATGGCAAAAAAAATGGGTGAAAAACGAATTCCAGAACAAATAATAGTTATTGGAATTATGATGAAGGAAATTCCCTGTGAATTTGGTGAAACATTATCAGATGAAATTCAAGCAACTGTACCTAAAGCTATAAAATTAACATTAAATGAATTAAAAAATAAAATTTAAATTGATATTGAGGTGAAAAAAGATATGAAGGAAGAATTTGAACCAAATATTCTGGGTTTTTTATGTAACTGGTGTTCGTATGCAGGAGCAGATCTTGCAGGTACAAGTAGAATAAAATACCCACCTAATATAAAATCAATAAGAGTTATGTGTTCAGGAAGAGTTGATACGGTATTTATACTTGAAGCTCTTCGAAAAGGAGCTGATGGTGTTCTAATAGCAGGTTGTCATCCCGGTGATTGTCATTATCAATCAGGAAATTATAAGACTAATCGAAGAATAAAACTTTTAAAAAATTTTTTAAAAGATATGGGTGTAGAACCAGAAAGAGTTAGATTTGAATATGTCTCAGCTTCGGAAGGTCAGAAGTTTGCTGCTGTTGTTACTGATTTTGTAAACGAATTGAAAAAAATTGGCCCAAGTCCAATAAAAGAATAAAACGAGTGATTAGAATAATATCATGATTTAAACCTGTGGTGATTTTATGTTAAAAGAGAGAAAAATGGGTAAAAAGGTCACTGTTGTTGGAGCAGGATTTGTAGGGGCAACTTGTGCAAGAAGGATAATTGAAAAAGATCTTGCAGATGTTGTTTTAATAGATATTATTGAGGGACTTCCTCAAGGACGAGCCCTTGATCTGATGGAGTCAGCTCCAATTGAAGGATATTCTGCTCAAATAATTGGTACTAATGATTATAAGGATACAAAAAACAGTGATATTGTTGTAGTTACTGCAGGTATTGCAAGAAAACCTGGAATGAGCCGAGATGATCTTCTTCAGATAAATGCAAAAATAATTAAAGATGTTGTAGAAAATATTGCAAAATTCAGTCCAAATGCAATATTAATAATGGTTACAAATCCTCTTGACGTTATGAGTTATTTAGCATATAAAACTACTAAATTTAAATCAAGTAAAGTAATTGGTATGGCGGGAGTTCTTGACTCAGCTAGATATCGATTTTTTATTGCGCAAGCTTTAGGGGTCACTCCTAGTTTAGTAAATGCTTTTGTTCTTGGAGGTCATGGTGACTCAATGGTTCCTTTACCTCGTTATTCAACAGTTAATGGTATTCCAATTACTCAACTGTTGGATATAAAAAAAATCAATCAAATTAATGAAAGAACAAAAAATGGTGGAGCAGAAATTGTAGGACTTTTAAAAACAGGATCCGCCTATTATGCACCCTCTGCATCAGTTGTTGAGATGGTCAAAAGCATTCTTCTTAACGAAAATAGAATACTACCTTGTTGTGTATTTTTAAAAGGGGAGTATGGCCTTAAAGATATTTATTGTGGTATACCTGTCAGACTATCAAAAAATGGTGTAGAAGAAATAATAAAAATTGATCTTACTAAAGAAGAATTAGAATCATTAAAAAATTCAAGTGAAGCTGTTAAGAAAAATATTAAAAAATTAAATATTTAGATTGAATAATAACAGGAGAAGGAATTATATGGCAAAAAAAACAAACGAAATAAAAACATCTATTGAAGAAGTTGTTTGTCCAAGTAATGGGAAGGTGTATTTGCCACCTTGTCAAATTAGATGTCCACTTGCTGAGGATATCCAACGTAGTCATGTTTTGATATCTAAACTTCCTTTAAATGAAGATATGGATAAAAAACTTATACTTGAAATTGGAGATGAAATTTTTAAACAAAACCCTTTGTTTCCAATAATTTGTGGAAATATCTGTGGTTTATGTGAAGAAGAATGTAATTATAAAGATGAAACCGGGGCTATTCGAAGAAGGAAAATAATTCAACCAATTGGCGATATTTATATGGAATATTTAAAAAATGCTCCAAAATTACCATTACCAAAAAAAGATAAAATTGCTGTTATTGGAGGGGGGCCAAGTGGTTTAATATGTGCTTATAATCTTAGTAAAAAAGGTTACAAAGTTACCATTTTCGATGAGAACCATGAATTAGGGGGTGCATTAAGATATATTCCAAAATATAGATTACCTACAAAAATTTTAGATTCTCTAATTAATAGTATAATTAGAATCTCTCATATCAAGGTTGAAAAAGAAATTAAAATTGGAAAAGAAGGAAAAAAGTCTATAGAAGATCTTACAAAGGAAGGATATAAAGCTATTTTTATAGCACCTGGCACGCCAAATCCTAGAATTTTAACTATTGAATCAGAAACCCCTGAATTTAAAGAACTTATCCAAAAACTCGTGGATGGAGATGAATCTCAAGGTATAAAATTTGGTATCAATTTGCTCTATGATGTCGATCGTGGTGATGTTCCGTATAACCTGTATAAAGGTAAAAAAATAATTGTAATTGGCGGGGGTAATGTTGCTTTTGATGTTGCTCGTACTGCAAGAAGATTAGGGGGGAAAGTAACTATAATGTGTCTAGAAAATTCTGATAAATCTTCCACTGATGGAATTCCTGCGGATGTGGAAGAAATTGAAGGAGCAATAGATGAAGGAATTAAGATAATTTATTCACGAGGAGTTGATGGTGTTATCACAAAACGTGGAAAATTTAGAAAAATTAAAACACTTTTTTGTAAATCAGTTTATACAGAAGATGGCGGGTTTGATCCAAAATTTGATCATAATAATATAAAACATATTAAAGGTGATCTTCTTCTTATAACAATTGGACAAGGAGTTGAAAGATCTCTTTTTGAAGGAGCAGGATTACTTAATAAGAAAGGAAGACTTGATTTTGATGATATTACTTTAATGAGTAATATCAAAAAAGGGATCTTTTTTGGCGGTGATGTAAATAGAATAGGTTTTGCATCTGAAGCTATGAGGGATGGGGAAGTTGCTGCTGAATCTATTGATCGTTATTTATCAGGTACAAATATGAAAAAAGATATGATGAAGAGAGAATATGAACCTGCCTCAATTCCACATCGTGCTTTTTATAAATCTCAACCAGAACTTGTATTAAGTTCACCTAAAGAACGAATGAATTTTGAACCATTTGAAAAAAGGTATTCTTGGAAAGAAGTTATTGAAGAAGCAAGTAGATGTTTATATTGCGGTCCATGTAAAAGTTGTAAAGGATGCGTAACTTTAGAATTCCAAGATGAAATTCCCGATATTGTTGTAGATGATAATCTATGCAGTGGATGTGCAATTTGTATTTCATTATGCCCTTTTGATGCGTTAAAATTAAAAGAAGGTAAAAATAAACCAATATTAGAAATAGATGATATAAAATGTAAAAGATGCGGCGTTTGTGTTACTGCCTGCCCATCATCAGCTATAATGATAGAAGATAATTTAAAGAAAAAAATTGTAAATAAATTTAATGAAACTGATAAATCAAAAATTATTTTAAAAAATAAAAATTAATGATAAATATACAAAATATTATTCGATAATGAAGGTTGGTGGAGTTCCAACTGTTGCATATTTAGCTTTTTTATCAGTATGATTTACAGCTCTATGTCTAACAGTAGATTTATGCCAAAGTAGTTCTCCTTTGGACATTTTAAATGTATCTTTTCCAACTTCATATTCTAGTTCACCCTCAAGAATATAATGGAGTTCCTCACCATTATGTTTATACCATTGTGAAGCGGTGTTAGGTTCGATTTCTGCAATTATTGCTTCTATATTTTTTGTTTTTATCATTAATCTAAAAGTTTTTCCAGGTTTTTTTAATTTACTTTTTTCTTCTCCACTTTTAAGAAATATTGGTTTATCAATCATTTTATCTTCAATTCCTAAAAAAGAGATTGTTTAATAAATATTTCCAATAAAAAATCATAATATATTTAAGAAAAATCAGATTGAAATAAATTATTAAATTTATAATTAATCAATAATTAAAAAACTCCTTTTCATTAAATTGACGTTCCGTCTAGAAATATTTAAATGTTAATATTTTAATTTAATATTTATTGATTTATTTTTATTAATTATGTTCTAAACACTATATAATTCTTTTTTTAACTTATTAATCTATAATTTTAGGTATTGTTAGATTACCATATGGCATTATGATAATTCTTGGCGTCCTATTTTTTGATTTAATTAAGTCAACTGCTTCATCGACAGCAGCCTGTACATCTGAAAAAGGTTTAAACTTTGCTTTTTCAATAATTTTATTATCTAAATCTGTTACTGCAAATAAATGAGCTTTTGATCTAATTTTTAATATTCTAAAAGATTTATGACTACCAAGTTTATAATTACCATCTAATAATTTTAAGATTTCATGGTGAGATTTAGCTTTAGATAATAAATTTAAAAAAGCATTATTACCAACTCCCATTCGACATTTTGAAACAAGAATTAGAACACCATCATTTTCTAATGCTAAATTACCATTTTCCAATGCATGTTGAGATTGATATAAATTAATATCCATTGGGCTTGGTACTATGCTAATTACAATGTTAGCTTTTTTTTTAAGTGGTATTAAATATACGTCATTTGCATATTTAATAGATTCTTTAAAAGATTTTATAATGTCTCCACATTTTACTGCATAAATCTTATAATCATGTGTTAATACTGTTTGAATTGAAAAAATATTTATATCTTTTAAGAATTTGATTGAATCGGTTAAATCTTTATGAACTGGATTTTTTTTTAGAGCTAGAGAAGATGCTTTATCACTTAATGCGAGACTATGATTCATTTCGATTGTTTTATAGGATGCAATTCCTGGAAAAAATGCTTTTCTACCTCCCGTGTATCCTGCAAAATAATGTGGTTCAACACTACCGATTACTAAAACGTTTCCAGCTTGTGAAACCATCTTGTTGATATATAATTCTGTTCCTTTTTTTGAGATACCTAAGTAATCCATATTTTCTTCTTTATACGCATCATGGGTATAAATTTGATTTTTGAAATCAAAATAATATTTTCCAAATATAAATATAAGTTCTTCAACAGTTGGTTTCCTATGAGTTCCATTTGCAATGAGGAATTTTACATTAGATTTTTTAATTATTAAAGGATAAATATTTTTCAATATCTTTTGAGTAGGCGTTGGTTTGGTACTATCATTAACAAGTATCAACAGTTTTTTTGCTTTTGATATAAATTGATCTATTGGTTCTTTATCTATTGGATTATTTAATGCTTTTTTGATAATTCTATTTTCATTTTTATTTTCAACTCTATTTGGAGTTATAATACTTGAAATATTAGTTATTTCTAATTTAATTTTTTCTTTTCCATATGGTATATTAACTATCATATTTTCTACTAATTCTTTTTAATGTAAAAATTAGTGAAATGAGATAATCATAATATTATTTAATAATATTACTTATTATATCTGTAATGAGAAAATTTCAAATAGCAATTATTGGCGGAGGAGTTATTGGTTCTGCAATTGCAAGGGAATTATCAAAATATTTTTTAGATATAATTGTTTTTGAAAAGGGAAGTGATGTTGCATCTTCTACTAGCAAGGCTAATAGTGGAGTTATTCATAGTGGTATAAATTCTCCACCAAAATCATTGAAGGCTCGATTTTGTGTTGAGGGTAATAGAATTTTTCATCAATTAGCAAAAGAATTATCTGTTCCAATTAAATGGACGGGAAAGTATGTAATTGCAAAAAATGAGGAAGAAGAAAAGGAACTTGTTAAATTAAAAGACATTGGAATTAAAAATAAGGTTATGGGTTTACGTTTAATCGAAACCGATGAAGTAAATTTTAATGAACCTAATATTAAATGTAAGAGTGCATTATGGGTTCCTTCTGCGGGCATTACTTTACCATATCAATTGACTATAGCTCTTGCAGAAAATTCAGTTATGAATGGGGTTAAATTTTTATTGGAAACGATAGTAATAGATATTAAAAAAAATAATAATTATTTTGAGATTAAGACAAATAAAGGTATTTTTAAATCTGATTTTATAATTAATGCGGCTGGTTTAAATTGTATAGATATTGTTAAAATGCTAGAAGAACCTGATTTTAGAGTTTATCCTTGTAGGGGGGAATATCTAGTTTTAGATAAAAAATATGCTTTTTTGATCAAATCTTTAATATATCAAATTCCACAAGAAAAATTTGGATTTCTCGGGGTTCATATTACACCGACTGTTGATGGAAATATTTTATTAGGGCCAACTTCAGAATATATTGCAGAAATAAATGATACCAGAACTACAAAACAAAAAATAAATATATTGTTAAAAGAAGCAAAAGAAATAATACCAATTATAAAAGATAAAGCTGTTATTAATGCATATTCAGGGATTCGTTGTAAAATCTATCCCCCTGAATATGATGGAATATCTGATTTTAGAATAGAAAATAGCAGGGTTAATCCAGGTTTGATAAATCTTTTAGGAATTGAATCCCCAGGTTTAACAGCTGCTCCAGCAATAGCAAAAGAAGTGGTGAAAATAATATCAAAAAATATTGTTTTAAGTAAAAAAACAAAATTTGTCTCAAAATATGATAAATATATTAAATTTTCAGATATGACAAATGAAAGAAAATCTAAAATGATTAACAAAAATGCTAGTTGGGGGAGAATAATTTGCAGATGTGAAAATGTTACAGAAGCTGAGGTAATTAATGCTTTATCAAATCCGCTAGGAGCAAAAACTCTATCATCGATAAAATATCGTTGTAGAGCAGGGATGGGTCGTTGTCAAGGTGGTTTTTGTACCCAGCATATAGTTAGAATAATGGGGGAAGAATTTAACTTGGATATAACAAAAATTAATTTGAAATCGAATAAATCAAATTTATTTATTGGAAAAACTAGGGTGTGAAAAAAAATTGATAAATGTAACAAATGACGTTTCAGTAATTGGAAGCGGACCTGCAGGAATAGTCGCAGGAATATCGGCGAGAGAATTTGGTGCTAAAAAGGTAATTATTATAGATAGAAATAATTGGATAGGGGGAATTCTCCCGCAATGTATACATGATGGATTTGGAATAGAAGAAATGGGTATATCTCTAACAGGTCCAGAATATATAGATAAATATGTTGAAAAAGCAAAAAACTTAGGAATTACAGTAATGAAAGAGACAACGGTTTTAAAAATTAACAATGAACTAGAAATTTTCGCAGTGTCAAGAAAGGGTTTAATGAAAATCAAATCTAAATCAATAATATTGGCTATGGGGTGTAGAGAAAAAACAAGAGGTAATTTAATTATTCCTGGTGATAGGCCAAGTGGTATTTATACTGCGGGATTAGCCCAGACTTTTATTAATCTTTATAATATAATGCCCGGAAAAAATATTGTAATTTTAGGATCTGGTGATGTTGGCCTGATAATGGCAAGACGATTAAAAATTGAAGGAGCAAATGTCAAAGGAGTAATTGAAATTCTACCATATCCAAATGGACTACCAAGAAATGTTGTTCAATGTTTAAAAGATTATAATATACCACTATTGTTAAGTCATACAATAACTTCTATTGAAGGTAAAGATAGAATAAATAAAGTTATTATATCTAAGGTTGATAAAAATAAAAAACCGATACCAGACACTGAAAAAATAATAAAATGTGATACTCTTTTATTATCTGTTGGTTTAATCCCGGAAAATGAAATATCAAGAAACGCTGGAATAATACTTGATGATTCAACTGGGGGCCCTTTAGTGAATCAATATTATAGAACGACAATCCCAGGAATTTATGCTTGTGGGAATTGTTTACAAGTATATGATACTGTTGATCTATTATCAATTCATGCGAAAATAGCAGGTAAACAATCAGCAAAAAATGCAATAAAAGGAAAAAATCATAATAATTATGCTGAAAAAAATATAATAGTTAAACCGGGTACTGGAATTAAATATATAATCCCTCAAATGATAAATAAAACTGGAATAATTGATTTCTCATTTAGGTTAGAGAAACCAAATAAGTTTTCTAAAATATCCTTCGAATTAAATAAAAATGAAATTTTTAGAGGAAACTTGAAATATTCAAATTCAACAGGTATTATTAATATGAAAGTAAAAATTCCAAATTATTCTCCAAAAAGTATTTTAGAGGTTATTTTAAATGAATGACGAAACAAAAATTACATGTATTTTATGTCCAATAGGTTGTGAAATTAGAATAAATAAAAAAAATTTATTCATAATTGAAGGTGCTAAATGCGAAAAAGGTATTGAATATTCAAAAAATGAAGTTTTAGATCCTAAGAGAATTTTAACTTCCTCGATTTTAATAAAAAATGGAATTTTACCACTAATTAGTGTTAAAACCAATAAACCAATTCCGAAGGATAAATTATTTAATATTCTAGAAATACTTAAAAAAACTTCAGTAAATGCTCCTGTCGAGATGGGCGAAAAAATTATTAGAAATATATTAAATACTGGATCAGATATAATTGCAACAAAAACTGTAAAAAAATCAAAATAAATTTAAAGAAAATAAAATACCATTTTAAATTCCATTTATGGATTATATCCTTCAGAATTTTGTAAATAAATATCTATACTTTGATTTAATAAATGTTTTAAATAATCTAATCTATCTGGATCATTATCTAAATTAAGAGTACCATACAATGTAGTATAATATGGCTTAATAATGCCTTTATCATAACCTAACGTAATAATTGAAAACATTGGCAATCCTTTAATATCATCTTTATCATATATTGAAAACGAGTTTTTCATGATTTTATTAGTATGATCAAGATTAGCATAATAATATATAATTTCATAATCTTCAAAATTTGTTATATTATAAACCATTTCTTCCTTTCCAAATTCGATATTAAATAAATCTTTTATAACAGGATACATTATATCACAACCTGAACAAGCATCCTCACTATAATGTAAAAAGATCACCCCTTTAGTAAGATTTTCAATAATAAAATCTGGATGAGGTATTCCATTTGTAGTTTCAAATATAAAATCAGTATTTGTAATTGGTTCAAGTTTTAAACAACTAAGGCACAAAACTTCAACTATTCCAGATTGGACTCTATCATATATATCCGTTTGAACTAACATTAGACTTAAAGAACTTGAGACTAAAATTAAAGCACAAACCTGAATTATCATTATTTTTTTCATTTTATACTCTCTCAAATTTTATTAAGTTCTTTGGGCAAACATTTATACATTTTCCACAAAGAATGCATTCAGGATCTCTATTCATATTAATGACGTCAATTCCCATTGGACAGACATTAACACATGCATTACAATGGATACATTCTTTATCTAAAACATTTTTATTTACAGTTGATACATATAACATACTTATTTTGTTAAATGGGGCTAAAATTGCACCTATTGGGCAAAAATATCTACACCAGCCTCTCTCAATACTCAAAATTAATATTAAAAATAAAATAAATATCGTTAGAGCAACCCAAAAAAATGGATTTGGTACGAATTTACTTGGATAAAGTAAGAGAGTTGGAATGGTTCCTGTTAGAAATCCTATTGGGCATATATCTGTAAACATAAATCCGATGATATATGTAGTAAAGATAACTAAAATAACCAATATTAAATATTTAATATATCTTAAATATTGTTCAATTTTGAGCTGTCCAATTTTTTTCAATTTAGGGTTTTTCTTAATTCTTCTAGCGACTTTGCCAGTTAATCTTTGTAATAATCCTATTGGACAAGCCCATCCACAAACCCCTCTACCAGACGTTACACCAAAAAACCCTAAAATAATAATCGGAAATAAAAATAATTTCCAGTAAAAACTTCCTTTATACACACTTTGTTCAATAGCTCTTAATGGGCATGCGGAAGTTGCAGCTGGACAAGAGTTACAATAAAAAAATGGATAACAAAATCCTGTTCTAAAACCTAATGCACCTAAATTTGCAGAGAAAAAAAGAAGAATTTGAGAGATTAATCTTTTTAATTGAAATCTCATTTATCATCTCTTTCTTTTTCTAAATAGCATCATCATGCAAAGAATACCTAAAAATATTCCAATTATCTCAAAACCTGGAGTATCCTGATTTCCGTTTCCACCATTATTATCATTGTTTTGCGATATCTCTAAATCAATTTTTTTTTCTTTAATTAGTGTTTCCCAACCAAAATTAGTTTTAACTAATAAATTATATTGAATATAAGTTGCCTTGGGTTCCTTTAAAAGGTAAGATGTACGATATGTACTTTCGTCAAGTCTAGCTAATGATAAATTCTGTCTTTCATAACATATGCCTGTATTTATGTCACATTCTTGAATTAGAAAATATGCTTGTTCAACTCCTTCTGTATCAATAATTGCTCTTATTTGAATTTCTGATTCAGGTTCTGGTTTTTCCGGAATTATTTCGATTGTTGATGCATTTAATGCAAGTATATTATAACTAGTTAGATATAATCCAAATATTATTAAGACTGTAATAAATTTTTTATTAATTTTTCCACCCATTATTGTTCCTCCTTATATTTTAATTAAGATATTAATTCATCAATCTTTTCTTTGAGTGTAATTGTATTTTTTGGCCATCCACTTGGGATTTCTGAAAAAACACTTACACCTTCATGAGAGTATTGAATGTTGCCATTTTCATCAAATATGTACAAAGTAGGAATTCCTCCACTTATTTTATATTTTTCCCAAATTTGTTCAACATCCATACCAAAAGTCCATTTTAAATTTATTCCATTATTTTGAAATTCATCAATATATTCTTGAACCATTGCTATTGTTTCTCTTTGATCTATATCTATAGATATTATTTCAATTATTTCAGCATCATAATAATTGTTAACTTTTTCTAATTCTAACATTTGATATCCACAAGGGCTACACCAAGTTGCCCACATGTCTAATATAACAATTTGTCCTCGATAATCACTTAAATTTTTTTCAAATCCATCTAATCCTAAAAAACTAAAATCTTCGCCAGTGTTAATATTTTTTTTATCAGTTGTTGAATCAATACAACCTGATAAGGAAATCAAAATAATGAAAAGTATAATAAATATATACGGAATAATTTTTAATTTATTCATAGATTTTCTCTTGGATGTTCTTTATAAAATATACTATTTATAAGCGTCAAGTTTTTGTAAAAGCATTTCTTTTGGTAATGCACCCACTATTTTATCAACTAATTTACCATTTTTAAATACTAACAATGAGGGTATACTCATTATTTGGAATTTTGTTGAAGTCAATTGATTTTCATCTACATTTAATTTACCGAAAACAATTTTTCCTTCCATTTCTTTTGCTAATTCGTCTATAATTGGACCAACCATCCTACATGGGCCACACCATGGTGCCCAACAATCTACAACTATAGTAGTATATTTTTTTATATTTTCATCTAAATCTGCATCTGTAATATTTATTGGTTTGTTTGGCATTTCACTCATTATTTCACCTTTACTAAAATATTTTTTTTCATTTCTTCAAGTTTTTTCCTTTTTATTTCATTTAATTGATTATCCATTTATAATTAGTATAATCATTGATATATATAACGTTTGTGTAAAAAACACACACAAACATTAATATATATTATTATCATTCATTTATAATTATGAGATTAATAGATACATCAAAAAAAATTGGCTGTGATGATGTTGTCAAATGTTTTTTTGATTTTAATGATCTAGACTTAAATGTATATAAAAAACTGAAAGAAGATGGTGAATTAAAAGCTCAAGATTTAGCAGATAAACTAAAAAAGGAACGCAGTACCGTATATAGATCATTACAAAAATTAACTAAATGCGGGTTATGTATAAAAAAATCAAATAATATAAACACAGGCGGACATTTTCACACTTATATATGTATTGATTCTAAATTAGTTAAATTGAAAGTTGAATCATGCATTAATAATTGGTATAAATCTATGAAAGAAACAATAAAAGTATTTGAAAATGAATAATTTTTTTTTTTCAAAAAAAATTAAAAAAAAAAACGAACTATTAAATACCTCCTTTTATATCTTACTTCATAAAACTAGGAGAGATGGAAAATGAAAGTAAATAATCCACATGAGTTAGTTGGAAAGGAAGTTTTTGATAGCAATGGAAACACAATAGGAACAATAGATAAATATTGGAACAGTTGGAATACTGAATATCCAGGATATTTCTTTGGAATTAGACCAACAGAAAGTGTTCGAGACACCTGGTTTAGAGGAACTTTTAAACTTATACCAATATACAGCGATTATATAAAAGAATGGACAGGTCAAGTAACGCTAAATAAAACAATGGAAGAATTAGGAAAATTTTGGAACAAAGCTGTACCATGCGGGACAACAACATGCCCAACTGATCAATTGGTAGACAAACCAATTTATGACAAAAACTATTCAAGAGTAGGAACATTCTATGGTTGGGTAGAAAGTGATGGCACTTACAAACACTATGGATGTTTTGTTGATCCTTTCATTTGTGAGAATTGGAAAGTACCTTTCAACACAATTATGCCAATGCCAACAAATTTCATTGAAGATGTTAAAGAAACAATTCATCTAGACAAAACCTTAGATGAATTAAGAGAATATTGGCAAAAACATTACAACTTTAAATAATCAAAAACAAACTCTGAGGGCAATACCCTCAGATATTATTTTTTATTTTATTAAATATTTATATGTAACATATTTTATAAAAAAAATATTTTTTTTCGATTTTACAAATTCAGCAAATTTAAATAGGGATAATAGATAAGAAAATACTTAGTTATAATAGTAATTAAATAACTTGAAGAGTAGATAATATATGAGCATTATTGATTTAACTTCAATGGGGGAGCCTCAAAAGGATATAAAAAATCAAATAAATAATCGATTAAAAAAACTCCAAGATGAAGTATCCGAATTTTGTTATCAATGTGCTAAATGTACATCTGGTTGCGAAGCTCATAAACTTTTAGAATTAGAACCTCATAAAATTGTTGCTTTATTAAAACGTGGTTTAATTGATGAAATGTTAAATTCTGATGTTATTTGGACTTGTATGAGTTGTTTTAAATGTAGAGAACGTTGCCCTCAAAAAGTGGCACCTGTTGAAATTTTATTTGCTTTAAAAAATATTGCTGTTGCTAGTGGAAAACCAATACCTGGAAAATATTCAGCTATGTTACAATCAATCTTATCTAATGGATTAATTCAGGATGTTCAGACAATATCTGATAGAAATAATCAAGCAATAAAGAGGGACAAATTAAATTTACCGGATTTATCAAAACCGGTTGATACTAATAAATTTCAATTAGTTTTATCAAAATTAGCTATTGAAAAAATCTAAAAGGGGTTTTTTTTATGAAAAAATATGTTTTTTATCCTGGTTGTGTGATGCCAACTGAACAATACGCATATGAATTATCAATAAGAGAAATAATGCCAATATTGGATATTGAATTAATCGATGTCAAAGATTTTTCATGTTGCGGAGAACCTATGAAAAGTGTTAATCAGTTAATGACAATATATCTCTCTGCTAGAAATATTTCAATTGCTGAAAAAGAGGGGTATGATATATTTGTACCATGTCCAATGTGTCATCTTTCTCTTAGTGAATGCCAAAATATATTAGAGAATAATCATGAAATTAATAAAAAAATAAATGAGATGCTTTCTTCTGAAAATTTATGTTATAATAAACCGATTAATATTGTGAATACTGTGGATTTAATTCATGATATAGTTGGTCTTGATAAAATTAAGAAATTAGTTAAAAATCCTTTAAATAAACTAAAAGCTGCAACTCATTATGGCTGTCATTTAATTCGTCCAAGTGAAATAGGCAGACCAGTAGATTCTGAGAATCCTCAAAAAATGGAAAATATAATTAAAGCTATTGGTGCAGAACCCCATGATTACTCTGAAAAACTTGATTGTTGCGGAGCAATGATTAATACAAATCTTCCAGAATCTGCGTTAACAAAAACAGGTCAAAAATTAGTTGCTGTTCAAAACTATGGTTTTGATGTTTTTGTAGATGTCTGTCCATGGTGTCATAGAATGTTTGATTCTAAACAAAAAAAGGCAGGAGAGACTGTTGCTGCAAAATTAGATATGCCTGTTGTTTATTTAACACAACTATTAGGACTTTCATTTGGTATTGATCGTAATAAACTTGGATTAAATTTAAATTTAAGCCCAGTTGATAAAATAAAATTTGGAGGCAAATAATATGAGTAAGAAAATTGGTGTATTTGTTTGCCATTGTGGAATAAATATTGCCTCTAATGTTGATATTGAGGAATTAATAAAATATTCAAGCAATTTGAACAATGTAATTGTTAGTAAAGATTACAAATACATGTGTTCAGATAATGGAGCAAATCTAATTAAAGATACAATTAAAAAATATAAATTGGATGGTATTGTAATTGCATGTTGTTCTCCTAGAATGCATGAAAATACTTTTAGAGGATATGTAGAAAATGCAGGAATAAACGCATTTAACTTGGAAATAGCAAATATAAGAGAACAATGCTCATGGGCACATGACGATAAGAAACGATCTACTGAAAAAGCGAAATCGTTAGTCAGAGGGGCGGTTGCTAAAGCAAGATTATTAGAATCTTTGGAAAAATCGACAATTTCAGTTAATCCTAATGCTCTAGTTATTGGAGGAGGTATATCTGGAATTCAAACGTCATTGGATTTAGCTGAAAAAGGTTTCAAAGTATATTTAGTTGAAAGAACACCTAGTATCGGAGGAAGAATGGCACAGCTTGATAAAACCTTTCCTACTCTTGATTGTTCAGGTTGTATTTTAACACCAAAAATGATGGAAGTGGCAAATAATCAAAATATTGAACTTATTACTTATTCAGAAATTGAAAATGTTGATGGGAATATTGGTAATTATAAAGTTAAAATTAGAAAAAAACCAAGATATGTAGATTTAGATAAATGTACTGGTTGTGGGGATTGTGTAGTTGCTTGTAGATTAAAAGATCGAATATCTAATGAATTTGATATGGGTTTAGGAAAACGAAGTGCCATATATATCCCATTTCCTCAAGCTATTCCAATGAAATGTACAGTGGATGAAAATAATTGTTTAATGATTAAACATGGTAAATGTGGTAAAGGCCCGCTTTGTATTGAAGCATGTGAGGCTGATGCTATTGATTTTTCCCAGAAAGAGGAATTTTTAGAAATTGAAGTTGGAGTTATTGTTGTTGCTACTGGTTATGATTTATTAGATCCCTCAAAAGTATATGAATTTGGCTATTCAAGATATAAGAATGTAATAACCTCGATGGAGATGGAAAGATTAATCAGTTCTTCAGGTCCTACCTCTGGTGAAATATTATGTCCTTCTAATAATAAAATACCAAACAGTATTACTTACATTTTATGCGTTGGCTCTAGAGATGAAACCTCATGTACTTGGTGCTGTAGAATAGGCTGTATGAGTGCATTAAAACAGATATATCTAATAAAGGAAAAATTTGGAAATAAAGTTGAGATAAATATTTCTTATACTGACATTAGATCTTTTGGAAAAGGTTATGAAGAATTTTATCGTAAAATTAGAGGAGAAAATACTAATTTTTTTAGAGGAAAACCATCGGATGTAAGAAATATTCAAGATCGACTTAAGTTGGATATTTTTGATACAACAACAAATAAACTTTTTGAAATTAATACGGATCTTGTAGTTCTAGTACCCGAATTAATTCCTAGAATGGATTCTGATGTTTTTTCAAGAATTCTTCATATATCTCAAAGTTCGGATGGATTTTATTTAGAAGCTCATCCAAAATTAAGACCAATGGATACTTTTACGGCGGGTATATTCTTAGCAGGTTGTTGTCAAGGTCCAAAAGATATTCAGGATTCAGTTTCTCAAGCTAGCGGAGCAGCAGGACGAGCTGCCAATATTTTATCAAAGAAGGAACTTGAAGCCGAACCTCAAGTTGCAATTGTTGATGTTGAAAATTGTTCAGGTTGTAGTATGTGCATTTCAATTTGTCCATTTAATGCAATAGATTTAGTAGAGGAAAAAGGAAAAAAACAAGCAAAGGTTATTGAAGCATTATGTAAGGGTTGTGGAGCATGTGTTGGTGCTTGCCCATCTGGGTCAATGCAACAACTTGGATTCAAAGATAAACAAATGATTCCTATGGTTGAAGAAACTGTATATTAAGATAATTATAGGCATATTTGTCTCTCTCTCCAATTGTTTTGAAATTATTAATAATATATGTCAATAGAAATTTAATTGAATAGACTTTATAAATAATAATATGATTTCACATATATCATATAAGAGGGAAAATATGACATATTGTTCAAAATGTGGTAATAAAAATGAGGATGATGCAAAATTCTGTGGCAAATGTGGAGCATCTTTAGATATGTCTATTAAAGATCATAAAAAAGGTAATGAAGATAGGTGCGAGGAGGAATGTGCAGTTGGTAAACATAGCCCTTACGCTCCAATTTTTTGGGGTCTGATTGTAATTATAATAGGTCTTTGGATTGTGTTTAGTTTGATTATACCCGAAACAGGACTTGCAAGTAGCTTACCAAATTGGTTGGTAGACTTTGATTTTTGGTGGATTATTGGCATAATAATTGCTATCGCTTTTATTGTTACTGGTATTAGAATTATAACAAAAAAATAGTTAATCAATACATTTTACATTGTCCTGTACATTTAAAACATGTATTTATATGATTGAGAAATGAGATTTGTATTCTTGTTTCTAAAAATAAAAAAGATGCAAGAACACTAATTATTCCATAAATAAAATCACCAGAATTTTCTAATGTACTGATAATAATCAATAAAAAACCAATTATAAATAACATATTAAATATTATATGAATAATTGAATTTTTTTTATGAATTATTGACTCAAAATATGAATTAAAAATAAAAATCACTCCTAAAAAAAAGATATTTTGGTAATTTAACGTAGATTGACTATTATCAATTATAAAATAATAAATCATTAGTAAAATTGAGACAAATGCTCCTAATGCTAAACCAATACAGCCAGCACAATATTTACTACGTTTTATTAAAATAATATGACTTTGGAATTTTTTACAATTTGGATGGTGACCTTCTCGATTTATTTTATTATTATTTTCATTTATTTTAACATTTTTCATATCTTTTTTAGTTATTTTATTATACCATTTGGGATGTAAAGCTAACGAAACTCCAAAAATACTTATTGTAATGAAGATTATTGCAATAATCATTCTATCAATTTCTTTCACTAAATTTGATGATACAGAATAATAATTCATCAGAATTAGAATTATAAATAAAAATAAAGAAAGAGATATATAATAAATAACAATGTTTTTTTGATTCAAATTAATCTCCTTAATTTTACTTTTGTTCTAAATTAAGTATATTATTTCTTTTACAGTTGTAATATTAGTTTATATTTATTATTCCTTGTTTTATTATGCACATTTTTCTTTACACTAAAAACTAGTGATAATATACAAATAACTTCTAAGAAGAATCATACAATGGGGCAATATAATAAAATCTTGTGAAATAAGAGCTCTTCTCTTATTTCACTTTTCAGTCGACATTGACATTATAGTCTTATCTTTGTTTTGTTCATGTATCAACCAAAGAGCTATAGGCATACCTCTAGAAGGGTCTTGCATTGTGTTAAATGATTATATTATATTCAATAGAAAACCAGTAAATAAAGACGAAAAGATATTATTTCTAAATAAATTTGGAAAACGAATTGGAGAACATTTTATTCGTAACCATCTAAAAGAATGTGCAATCGAAGCAGGAATACAAAGGAACATTTACCCTCACATGTTACGAGCATCCTGTATAAATCATATCTATTAATAATTTTTATAATTTTAATTTAGATATTTTTTTCCTTTTTCAGTAATTGATACAACATCAAGATCAGTATAATGTAATATTTCAAGTCTTGTGAGTTTATCAACAATATTATGTAACTCATCATCTGAGATATTGAGTAAATTTATTGCTGTATCAATATAGAGATCTTTATTATTTAAGAGTTTAATAAATTTAATTTCTATATCTTTTAGTTCAATATCTTCAACTTCATTAAAATAAAATTCTTCATCTTCAGATAGTCTATTAATATGGTTTTTTATAATGACATCCAAATTTAACTTATCCATTTCTTGACCGTTTTGATTATATAAAATACAGACAGCGTTATTCTCATCATATCTCCATGAAGATACATCTTTCCAGGAATAACCTAACAAAGACACTTCATTTGAATGAGATTTTTTTTGATTTTCCCGACTATATATATGTTGTTGTTCAAATTCTAATAAATCAACATCTACTCCATTTTTCTCAAGGGTTGAAATAATATTTGGACCTATACATTCCTTAAATTCCTTAACAAAAAAAACTCCAGCTTTCTGTTTCAAATCTAAATAAATAATTCTGATTATCTGTTCAATACACTTACATATATCTTTTAATGGATATGAATTAACTTCCAATTTTATATTTATAAAATCATTTGAAATATCAAAATCATCATTTTTTTGAAATTCAATAAGTTTTAAGAAATTATATTTTTGTTTTAAAGATTCTATAATAGAAATTATAACTTTTTGTGAAAAATTAGCACTTGTCCTTCTTCCTGCTGATTTATTTAACGCCTCAATTGATAATTTTAACAGAATTCTATTTTCAATTTCAGACAATTTTCACCTCTTATACTTAATTATTTTTTTAATAATATTTCTAGTTATCATATTTTATTGTAAAAGATATTGTTGAACCTTTATTAATTCCGGGACTATTTGCCCATATTTTACCACCATGTTTTTCAACAATACGTTTACATATTGTCATTCCAAGTCCACTACTCTCAAAATTATGCCTGGATGAATCCCCTTTGTAAAATTCATTAAAGATTTTTTTTAATTGTTCATCATTCATCCCAATTCCATTGTCATTTATAGAAACTTCAAAAAATTTTTTCTTTTTCTTTGCACTAATTGTTATTTTACTATAATCATTTGAGAATTTTACTGAATTACTAAGAATATTATTTAGAAGTTCTAATATCCTTATTCTATCTGTTTTTATTTTAATATTTTTAGGGGTATTATTTTTTACTGCAATATTTTTTTCTTTAAACAATGCTAAGTTATTATCAATCGTTTCATTTACCAATGTATTAAAATTAAAAAATTCAAAATTAAATTGTGTATTTGATGAGTTAAGTTTTGCCAAATTTATCATATCACATACAAGATCTTTCATATACTTTACATTTCTATTCAAAACATAAATAATTTTCTTTCGTTCAGCATTATTTTCTTCATTATATAAAATCGGTAATAAGTTTAAAAGAGGATTTAACGGATTTTTCAAATCATGTCCTAGTTGATTAATAAATTCATCTTTTTGTACTAATAATTGTTTAATTTCTTCATTTTTTAACTCTAATTTTTTTTGCATTCGTTTTTTCTGAGTAATATCTAAAAAAGAGATCATAATCCAATTTGGAATGTTATTTTTATTTTTTAATAGAGTTATTTCAGTTTGTAAAGCAAATAGTCTTCTACTATCTCCTTCAGCGAGCAACTCACCAGACCAGAAATTATTTTCATTTGCATCATTAATTTTTTCTAAAAAATTTTCTTTAAATTTACAAATATTCAATAAAGATTTTCCTATAAGATGCTTTTCAGAATCATATTGCCACATTCGTAAAAATGATGGATTTACGTATGTAATGAATAATGACATATTTGTGAAACAAATTGCATTAATAGTTGATAATATAGCATAATCTTTAATTTTAAAATTTAATTCTCTTTTTTTATAATCTGAAATATCTCTCATTATTCCAATTGAACCAATAGTTTTCCCTTCTTTATTTTTTAAAATATTGAATGATAAATCGATATCAATTGATAATCTATTCTTTTTAATCATTTTTGTTTCAAACTGGTATTCGCCTCCTTTTTTACTGATATTATGAAAGTTAATTTTTTTCCATTCATCAGGTGGAAAAATAGAACTTACATGTCTAATTAATAAATCGGTTTTTTTAAAATTTAATAATTTTTCCGCATAGTCATTTAAAAAAATTATTTCCTCTTTATGATTTGTAAACATAATAGCAATAGAAGAATTTTCAATAATATGTTTGTAAGTTTTTAATAAATTGATATTAGAATCTAAATTCTTCAATTCTCTAGAGAAATCAAGACATTCAATTTCGTCAATATTTGGTTTTTCTTTTAATATATCACTTAAATTGATCAAATATTTTTCAGATTCTTCTTCCTTCAATTCCTTAATAATATTTGGTACTTTATGCATAGCTTTTTATTCCCATCCCTAGATTCAGCTCCCATGCATATTTTATATAACAATCGTTTTAATAAATATTTTGTTTTTAATAAATAATTTACCTTAAATGAAAACAAAGAATATTATTTTTTTAATTAGTTCAAATGTTGAAGCATGGTTTAATAACAATTTGAATGATTTTAACATTCCCCGCCAAAGATATCAACTATTATTAAAATGTATGGTGTTGGAATTACATTATCTTAGGAGTAAAGCAATATAAAAAGAAGTAATTAATGCTAATATAAATCTCACATAAAAAACTTTGTTTTGAAGCCTCCTGAGAGACAAAAACTTCTCTAGCCAATCATCACGGCCTCTCGAGCCGTATACTCGGGTTCAAATCCCGACGGGAGCATTTCTCCTTATCAGAAAGGTAATCTATAAGACGGATTTCAAGAAAACTGCTGAGGTTGATGTTTTGATTCTTGGCTTGAGTTATTATTTCTTTATCAATGCTAAGTGTTAGTTTTTGTTTAGGCATATATTAGTTATAGTTTAGGTGAATATAATGTTAATTGTTAGCATGTTTGTGAATGATAATTACTTTTTTTTATTTGATAAAACACCCATAGAAATAAGTGATATTACTGCCAAAATTGCTCCAAAATATGTGACATAGCTACCTGAAAACTCACTTCCCAAAAGCAATCCCAATCCAAAGCCACCAATAACTCCAATGACTAAACCAATTTTTTCCATATCTTATCTCTCCTCAACATAACATAATAATCACTTTTTAATAAATCTTTATAAATATCAGATACTCATTATCTAAAAACTAGGTTGGTGAATTTCCATATTTAAGAATAACCCAGTTCTGAACAACATGATAAAATCTGATAAGAATATATTGGAGTTGTTCTTCGTATTACTGATAATTTTATTTTTATTAATCAGTATAATGAACCTATATTTAACAACAGTATTGAATCAGTTTGTTGATTCTCTTTTTTTTAGTTTAATTATTTCTTTCTTTATAACAGGTTTATTAGCGTTTCGGTACTATTCAAATAGAGGAATTATATCGACCAAAAAAATATTTAAAAGACTTGCAATAACTGCATTAATTATTGCCCCAATTTTTACAATTATTTTATTTTTAGATACGCTCTCTAGGAATTATGATCCAAATTTATATCTCTGGTCAAATACTGCTATTGCAGCTCTTATTGGTATGTATATAGGTATGTTTTTCGCAGTTTTTCTAACATTTGTGGTATTACTTATCATTGGTTTTGGCATGATTGGAGTATTGACTGCATTTGAGAGGGGGATATCACCATATATCTTGCTTCATATTTCTATGATTACTCCAAACATATCAGATTCAATGAAGAAAGAAGACTTTAAAACATACATTAAATATTTTCTCCTTGGATGGTTATTCATAATACCTACTATGTTAAATACAAAAACTCTTTCAATAAACCAAGCTAATCCAAAGACAAAATTTCCTTGGTCTTCACTAAAAAGGGCTCTTATGTGGCAAATAATTCTAGGAATTATTGTAATAATATACATTAGTTTAAATCCA
>JAHWGJ010000033.1 GCA_020054475.1 Thermoplasmata archaeon
ATCTACATTTATTGTTATATCCGTGTTTCCTAAACCTAAGAGGAATTTTGATTGAATAGTAACGGATTCTCCTGGAGATAGAGCATCTATTGTACCACTGTTGTCACCACCAAAGAAAGCACCGCCATCAAATGAAATACTCCAGTCAATATCATTTGCATCTGCAGTTCCAATATTTTTAATTACTGAGGTTATTCCAACTCCTCCAGTAGTACTTTCAATATTAATAATTGGAGTTGCTATTTCAGCTTTATCAAAGTATATACTATATTCACTATTTCTAGAATCTGTCCATGCAATATAATTGTTTGATACATCTGTACAGTCTATCTGTTCAACAGCACTTCCACTTATATCATTTACAGGTAATGCTGATTCCATCCAGGTAGCTCCTCCATCCTCTGATATTGAATTATAAATATCTCCATTTCTTGAATAAACAACAATTACCTTATCATTTATTGCGGTAACACTTGGAAATTGACCTACATCAACAATATTAACATTGCTAAAGGAAGCACCATTATCATGTGAATAATGACAACCTATTCCACCATTTCTTTCATAGACGATATAACAATTACCATTACCTGCCTTTAAATCTGGATTTGTTGCTCCATCAATATGTGCTAATGTTATCCATGAATCAACCCATTGATCTGTACCATCAAGTTGAGTACCTCTAAAAAATACTCCATCTGGATATTGTTCAGAACTTTCGTCATTGAATCTATAAAATCCTTGATAATATTTACCTGTTGAGAGATCAATATCATTAGTTGCCTGATCTGCTTCAAAATCATATTCTGTTTCACCTTCATCAGGGTAAACTGTAAATTCAGTACCATCGGTAGTTTCCCATCCAAACCAAAGTCCATTTTCATAATCATCAACTGTATTTCCAGTCCAGATAGCTATTCCATATGCAAATTCAGATGGAGCATATTCACTATTCACTCCACATACATCAACACTATGCCATTCTGACATCATTACATCAGCTAACCATCCATTAGATATCCATTCATCATCAGCATCCGGATTAACAATATCGGGGAAATTAAGTGTCACCCAATTATTTTGATCAAATGGTAGAACGGATCCAAAAGCACCTTTATCACCAGCAAAGTCAATGGTAGGTGAGATTGACATATATTCAATTTCAGATAAACCCCATCCAGTTGCACTTTCTTCAGGTATCCAAGTAGCACCTCCATCATTTGAATATCTAAAATAAGGATCAGCATAAGATAACCAATCAGGGTAAAATTCAAAACCAATTAAGATATCTTGGCCATTATTATCAGTTACAGTAGGATTTTGAACTATTGATTCTTCAAAATCTCCATATATTAACATATCAGTATCCAATATTCCATAATTCTGATTATTTACGGGATTTAAATTTTTATTTAATCTCTCTGGTTTAAAATTATAATCCTTTTGAAAAAAACATCTTGGTTTTTTATAATCATTTTCATTCATAACATTCGTAGATACTGCACTAATCTGAATTGCTGTTATGAAAAACATTAGTGCAATCGAAAAAATCACCAGCTTTTTGAATATATAATTTCCTTTTTTCATTTCACGCCTCCTATTAAATTGAATAAAGGAAAGTAGAAAAACTATATTCTTGTTAAAGGGGGGTAAGAAGGATAATATGAAATTACTCAGATTTTATCCTAAACTTAATTACTACTTTCCTAAATTCTGTTTCAATTTTAAAAATTATATATAATTATTTAAAAATAGTTAATGATTTATTGTACAAAATATAAATAATATTATAAATTGAATGTATAATGTTAGAAATTATAGTATAAATGTATAAATTGTTTAGAAAAAATTTAATAAGTTAAAATTTTGGGAAACTTTAAAGCGAAAATTTATCTATCAGTTATTGTTAATCCAATTTTTTTTAAATATGTATATATAATTTACAAAAACAGTAGTGGTAAATTCCAATTCATTGTTTTAACAATTAATATACATAAACTACTAATTGTTACGCCACTTAAACCATAAGCATGCCATATTGGATAAACATCCATTTTTTCCCGTATTTTTGATAATATATCATCTTCAGATGATAAATTTATAGTATTTTTATACAATTTATAGACTTCAATCATTGAATAATATCGCCCAATGATTATTATTGGTATAAGCAGCAATAGCCAATAATTTATTGTAAGAAACATTATCATAAGAGAAATTATTATCACTACTGATCCAATAAAATTAGTTTCATATGAAATTTTCAATGTTTTTTTAAGACCCCATTTAACTGCAGGGGTTATTAAATTCATCTTTTTATCAGCTGGTGTATCTTCAGCTTGACTTACTAAAATAAGTGAATAATGACCTAGAGTAATACCAATTGCAGCGCTAATAAAAATTATAGTATATGGTGCTGTAATCGATAATGAATTAACAAGTAAATATGAGTAGATGCCTGGGATAAAAAAGATGGGTAATGCAATTAATGAATGCAATAAACCTCTTCTTTTAAAACGGAATGGTTCAATAGAATATCCAACTCCTAAAAAAATTCCAATCCATACTAATAAACTGACTTCTATTCTAGCTAATTGAACTGTAATATGGTAAGCAAGAATAATTGAAATAATAATATGCAGGATTACAAGAATACCTAATTTATTTCTTCCCATTTTAATGACAGAATGATATAGTTTTGTTTTATACAATTCATCAACTTTCCAATCAGCCCAACAATTAACCATGAATCCAACATTAAAAAGAAGGATAAAAATTAAAATACCTTCAATAAGAATTGGCGTAAATTCATAAGATATCAAACTTTGAATTGAATCTGCTCCAATAAAAATCCCAATCAAAATACCAATTAAAACAGCTGGTAGAAACTCCCAACGGCTTACTGTAATATATAACTTAAACATATTTTTTATTGACATATATTCAACCTGGTTAACTTAATTACAATAATATAATTAACTATTGTTAAACCTATTTTTTATCTAAAAAATCTTTAAGATATTCAATGAACTTTCAGCTTTATTCCCCGCATAATCAAAAGCAATAATCTTTAAATAATGTCGACTAATACTAAATGAATCCCAAAACCAATTATATGGTTCTTCATAAATAGTATCCTTTATTCTATTATCTATATATATCTCAACCTTTTCTACACCAGAACCATTGTCAATTAAATATAATAAAATATTAATTGATCCAAAAATTATAATATTGTTTTCATCAAGTATCTTTTTTCTAAAAGAACCATTATTTTTATAAATAAAACCAGAAATAGGAGATAAAATGTTTAAAGTTGGTGAATTTAAATCAATTGTAGAAAACTTCCATATCGGCCCAATTCTTTTACTATCATCGCTATCAATTGCTATTATTTGCCAGAAATAAATAGATTCATTAACAAGATTCTCAATTTGATAAGAAATTAGATTATCTGATGACTCATATGGGCCAATTTTTTCAATAAGAGACATATTATCTTCTGCATACCCGAAGTATATCTCATAAAATACCTCATCATCTGGATTAGGATCTCCTCCAAACCATGCTAAATTAACACTAAGATCAACATTAGTCTCGCCATCAATTGGATACGGATTTTCAAGAGATAGAGGTAGATAATCATCACAGATGCCCCCATAGACACCAGATAAATAATAAGTATTAAAGGTAGTGGCTATCCCACATTCCCCATAACCAATCCTGAAAAAACCATTTTCTCCCCAATTTCCACCCCAACTATTCTTACAAATCCAATATTCTTCATTATTGTCATAACCAACTATTGCTACAGCATGACCGCCTGCAACATTATCTGATGTTTGAACATATACTCCAGAATTATAGGAAAAAAAATCATTATAAACAGTAAAACTTGTAACTAAAGGACCATGTTCAATTAATGCCTCTTGAACGGTAGCAATTGATGGAGGGTAAGAATATTTAATTCTTGAACCATCTAATACCTTTATAGCCTGAGATTCCCAATCAGGACATGTACGATCACAATCAGTCTGCCTTGGCGTGTATGGAAAACAAGATTCCTCTGGGACACCATAGCTTTCAAGATAATTAACTGATCTTGAAATAGTCCAACCTTGAGAACAGCTTCCCCCGCCACAGTAAAAAAGATGAGCCTCTGATAAATCAATATCTAACTGATGTCCTAGTTCTATTTGAATAACAGCTTCAAGAGCACTAATAGTACCAAAAGCTACACAACTACCACAACTTTGCTGATCTTGAACTGGCGTAATCCAATTAACGCCTTCAATATCTTGCCATGTGAAATAATCAGGAAGAGATTCATTAAAAATTAATGTTTCAGGATTATTTTCAAAATCATCCTCAGATTCCTCAATAATGCATCCAAGTCCAATGCTATCAAATGTTGAATTTGGGGAAAAAACCGAGTTATAACCTGCGGACCAAGAAGCGTCAGTCTCATTTATAGCATTTTGAATATCAAATAAAACTGACTCAATAGATTTATCATTATAATCAAAATAATAAACCCCTGAGTCCAAATCATTTTCATAATCCTCTTCGCATGCATAACAATGGTCGTCAATCTCAGAAGATTCAAACGTTGCAGCAAATGCTAAAAGAAACAAAAATACAATAACCAAAAGCGAATATATTTTTCTCATTTTCTAACCTATAAAATTATTAAAAGAAATAAGGAGTTTTATATTTATAAAGATATTGTATGTTATAATATAAATTAAAAAGAATAAAAAAAGAAAATTACTGATTTCAATAAAATAATAAACTAAAATATATGATACAAATAGAACTAAAAATATAAAATTCAATAACTTATGTAAAATCACATTAAAATATATTTACACCCTCTTTCTTCACGTATAGCAAATGGATTTAAGCATCATCGGTCAATTAGCAGCAATATTAACATCAGCATTATGGACTTTAAATTCGCTATTATTTACAACTGCTGGAAAAAAAATTGGTGCAATTAGTGTAAACGCTTATAGAATAATAGCGGCAGTAGTATTTCTATGCATAACACACATAATAATTTTTGGAAACATCATCCCTTATGCTACATATGATCAATGGTTATGGATAGGAGCAAGTGGAATAATAGGGTTAGGAATAGGTGATTTTGGATTATTCGCAGCATTTGTAATAATAGGTCCAAGGAGATCCTTATTAACTATGTCACTTTCACCATTATTTGCTGCAATATTTGCATATCTTATTTTAAATGAAACACTAACAGAACTTGCAATTATTGGAATGATTATAACAATAATGGGTATATTAATTGTAATAATAGAAAAAGAAGCAAAATCTGATGAAGAAAAACTATCAAAAAAACAAAAAATATGGGGCATATGCCTAGCATTAATAGGTGCTATTGGCCAAGGAACAGGGGCAGTATTTGCAAAAAAAGGTATATACATTGATACAAATATTATTTTGAATCCCTTATCAGCAACTTTAATAAGAATGGTAATAGCAGCAATTTTTATATGGGCTTGTGTATTGATTGCAGGAAAATTACCAGAATTACAAAAAGCAATTAAAGATAAGGATGGTATTAAATCAACTATTGCAGGAGCATTTTTAGGGCCATTTATTGGTGTTACTTTTTCAATGATGGCTGTAACATTTACAGAAGTGGGGGTAGCTCAAACATTAATGTCATTAATGCCAGTAATGATAATTCCAATAATTTATATAATATATAAACAAAAAACAAGTATAAGAGGAATAATTGGTGCACTTATTGCCATATCGGGGGTAGCTATATTATTTCTAATATAATTTAAATTATTTTTTAACAGTATCAAACTGAAATTTAAAAAGACCCTCAGATTTTAAAATTTTACAAATCTTGCATAATTCAGAATTTAATACAGATTCACCTTGATCATTAATTCTATTAGCAGACAATTTAATTTCTTTAATTATTTTTTCGTCTAAAATTGTTATTTTCCCACGTTTTTTTGAAACATACTGAGATACAGCTGAAGGAGTTATACCTAATTTATCTGCAGCTTCTTTTTGACTAAGGCCAAATTGATTAATTAAACAGAAGGCTAATTCTCTTCTTATGACAGGAATTCCATACCAAATAATATTTTCACAAGGTAGATGGCTCATAAGAGTATATTATTCTAAAGATATAAATAATTAACTATTGTTAATTTTTTTAAATAAAGAGAAGTAACTGTGGGTCTAATCAGGAGAGAGAAATATGGCGGATTGGATGAGAAAAATAAAATTATTCCCAATCAGAACCCACAAAGTTAACAATTGTTAAGTATTATTTATTTATAAACCTATCGAAAAACAATACAAATATAAAAATTATCGATCATTAATAGTTAAATTTATATCAATACAAAAAAATACATTATATGTGAAATTTAATATAAAAAAAAAAATAATATTTGTTACTAGCTTAATCTCCTGTTTAATAGTAATCATAAATCCATCAATTTCTGCAATAAATTATATACAAATTGAAAATACAATTAATAATGAATCTACAAAAATTGAAGCTTATCTAAATATTTTAGATAATGATTTTTTAATTTTAATTCTAGATTTAATAATACTTATATTGCAATCCATATTTATTATACCAATATTTTTCGTAGAGGATATAATAGATACTATATGGGATTTAATCGATCAAATTGAAGATCCATTTGTTAAAAAAATTTGTACATTATATAATATTATTATCGAAGGATTATGGTACCTATGTCTAGGGTTTTATTTTCCAATAATAGTTTTGGTATATATATTGGATACTTTGAGAGATTCAATTAATCCAACCCGAACAAGATATTGAACCAAAAAATTTAGAAAAAATATGTAGATTTTAATATACTTTTTTATGATTATTGATCATGGTTTAGTCGCGCCGATAAACGTGTTTTCCACCGTTGTTTGCCCAAAAATAAAAAGGGAAAAGATCGGATTATTCTTGTATCACTTTTATTGTAGGTTTCATTATATATTTGTCCTTGCCTGTTTTATGAACTGATTTATAAACATCAAAGTCTAAAGTGAGGACTGTAGTCTCATTCTTATAAATCCAAAATGTTTTAATTAATTTTACTGTATTTGAGGGTATTTTTAAGTTATGTATTTCTTTTTCTCCACTGTCACTGTTATTGATTGTAATTTCTGCTTCTTCTACAATTAATCTTATTTGAGTATATTTTCCGGAAGTGAGATTCTCTTCCCCAAGTAAATCTGTGACATTCTGAAGAGCAATTAAATCAAAAGTTTGCGATTCATTTACTATAGTATACCAACCCGAAGTTGAATTGTCTTCATCGTAATCTACAATCCCAATTATAGCATATGTAATAAACCAATCAATTCGACTAATACTATTATTGTCTTAAACTGTTAGATTTACTTTATATGTGCCGTTAACAGAATAATTATGAGTTAAATTTTGTCCATAAGTACTGTTTCCATCACCAAAATCCCATGAATAATTATATGGTTTTGTTCCACCTGAAGCTGAACCATTAAAAAATATATCTTCATCAATTTCTCCAAAATATGGTCCATCTCCTTCAGCTATAAAACCATCATCTTCTTCATCCTCATTCTCATATTGATCATCATCTTCCTCATTATTATCACCTGCATTTGATTTATGCACCATAACTGATGAAATGGTAACATTAGCATATAAGATATCTAAATCTCCAGGTTTATCTGTAATCTGAAGGCGAAGAGTCCCCTCAGATCCTGTTTCAACGCAACCACTAAAAAATGAGGATACTGCTAAACAAATTATTACTCCAATTATTAAAATTTTTTTCATCCTATTCCTCCTTTTTTTATAATTTTTATTAACTTTTATTTAAACATAAAACTTTTTATTGAAAATTTTAAAATCAATTCTTAGAAATTTTAATGAGAATATATTTCAATAAATTGATTTAATATCTAAAAAATCATAAATATTTATTAAATAAGAAATGTTATTAAAGATTGAGGAAAAAAAATTATGGGAGAAACTAGAAAAGAAGATTTAGGCTTGAAACCCAGCTTATCAATAGTTGGTGGTGTAGGCTGGTTAATTTTTGTAATTTTATGGTTTGCATTTTATGCATCAAATTATTCTTGGGAAAAAAATCTAGCAGTATTTTTATTATCAATACTAGTTGTATTTTTGTTATTAGGTGGTATGTGGGCCATATGGAGCTTACGATTGATACCTAAAAAAGGCTGGGAAATATTCAAAATATCAGGTTTCAGGTGGAGAATAATAACATCAATTATAATTCCTATAGGTTCAATAGTTTTTCTTATTACATGGTTTTGGTATTATGCAGAGCCATTCAGTATTTGGCAAAATATTGCTGTATTATTAGTACTATTATTAATGATGGGTGGAGTCCTGGGCGTTATTTGGGTAAGATGGAGTATAAAGCATGGTGATGAAATGAAAAAATTTGAGGATATGGGGGATGAAATAGGTAAAAAAATAGAAGATTCTGCAAAAGATAATTCAGAATAAAAATAAAAGTATGTTCATTAAATATCATCAAATTAGCTTTATTATGATATTTTTTAATCTTAATTAATCTTATTAACTATTTATACAAAATATCAAAATACAATTAAAATATAACTATAGGTCTATTATTATGAAATATAAATTGGTTTTATTTGATATGGATGGAACTTTATTAGATGGTAGAACAATTTATATGTTTGCAGAAAAAATTGGTTTTAAAGATGAATTAAAACATATTTTAAAAATTGATAAAAAATTTTATGAAATAACTATTGAAATAGCAAAATTTCTTAAAGGATATAAAAAAGAAGAATTAATAACTATTTTTAAAACAATACCCTTGCAAAAAGATGTTGAATTAGTTATAAATGAATTGAAAAAAAGAAATATAAAAACAGCAATTGTAACTGACAGTTATCATTTTGTAGCAGATGATCTAAAAAAAAGATTGGGGATAGATTATACTTATGCAAATAAATTAATATCCGTTAATGGTAGATTTACTGGGGAGATCATACTTAATAATCATGAACTAATTAAAGATTATATCAGTGATGAAATTTATTCCATATGTAAAAGTTGTGTATTAGAAAAACTATGTAAGATATTGTCTATATCTGAAAAAGAGACAATAGCAATAGGGGATGGCATCGTTGATATTAGTATGCTTGATAAAGCCGGTTTAGGAATTGCATTTAACGCCTCGGAAAAAATACAAAAACATGCAAATGTTACATCTAATAATATAATTAGTTTACTAAACTATATTTAGAGGAAAAATTATGGATTTTAAACAAGAGAGAATTGCAACACTACATGAATTTAATATTGATAAAAAAAAATTAATAAAAACGGTTATAGATGCAACAAATGTTAGACCGGCATCAGTAATAATGCCAATGTTGTATAAGGAGATAAACAGAGATTCATTGTATAATATTAAAAAGGGATTAAATAACTGTACTTATCTAAAGGAAATTATTATACCTTTAGCTGCAAAAAATGAAAAGGAATTCAGTCATGTTAAAAGATTTTTTTCAGATTTAAAAATACCTCATTTAATAATGTGGTGTAATGGACCAAAAATTGAAAATATACTTAATGAGTTGAAAACAGATGGGATCGATCTTTTTAAATATCGGGGTAAAGGCAGAGATGTATGGCTTGCTCTTGGAATTGCAAGTTTAAGATCATATGCAATAGCGCTTCATGATGCAGATATAATGATATATGATGAAATGATACCAACAAAACTATTATATCCACTTGTTGAACCAGAATTAGATTTTAAATTCAATAAAGGATATTATGCTAGAGTAAACACTGAAAAAAATATCATGTATGGGCGAGTTTTCAGACTTTTTTTATATCCATTAATACTATCACTTAAGGAACAAACTGATTATGAATTAAAATTTGTAAATTATTTAAATTCCTTTAGATACCCAATTTCAGGAGAATTTGCTTTGACTAGCAATTTAGCATTGGATGTTGATATTCCTGGAAACTGGGGTTTAGAAATAGGTATTATGGCAGAAATGTACAGAAATGTTATATTAAAAAGAATCTGCCAAACAGATCTTGGTTTCTATGATCATAAACATCAACAAATTGGTAATTTAGATAAAGGTTTAATAAAAATGAGTGGAGATATATTAGAGACTTTACTAAGAATTTTAATTGAAGAAGATAATATTTCCATATCAAAAGAGTTTTTAATATCCCTTAGAGTTTTATATCAAAGAAACGCTCAGGATAGTATTAGAAAATATCATGCTGATGCGCATTTCAATAATATTAATTATGATAGACATAATGAAGAGAATATGGTAGAAAAATTTAGTAAGCAAATTATTAGTGCGGGTAATAGATACCTTGAAAAACCTGTTGGAACACGAATTCCTGACTGGTTAAGAACGATATCTGCAAATAAGAAAATTAGAGAGAACCTACTTGATGTTGTTGTTATGGATAATGAAAAATAGGAATTGATTTAAATGAATCAGGTGTGGAATAAAAATTTAAATCTAAAACCAGAGATAATTGAAAAATGTGAACAAATTAAACCAATAGATATACTGGTAGGGGTTCTATGTAAAAATGTTGAAGGTACTGTTCTAAATGTTTTAAATGTAATTAATGAAGGATTGTATAGATACTTTCCAGATTATAGATTAGCGATTGTAGTGAGCGATGGAAATTCAACTGATAAAACAAGAGAAATTATAGATTTATTTCATCCATATAGCAATATTGATCTGATAAAAACTAGAGATATAGCAAATATTGGAAAAGGGGCAGGAGTCAGAACGATATTTGAAATAGCTCATGAATCAAATGCAAAATCTATTGTCTTAATTGATGGAGATCTGCTTAGTGTTAAACCAGAATGGATACAAACCATTGTAAATCCAATAGTATATGGTAGAGCTGATCTTACTGTACCTTATTATATCAGGGATAAAAATGATGGCGTAATAACAAATAATCTAGTTTATCCCTTTACTAGAGCTCTATATGGAATAGATATAAGACAACCAATTGCAGGAGAATATGCATTATCAAGAAATTTATACGAATTATTAAGAGAACATCCTTTGTTCCCCTCTGATTTTGGAATTGATATTTTTATTTTAACAGTTGCGGCTGCAGAAGGAATGTATATTAAAGAAGGATTATTTTCATTGAAAATCCATGAATCAACAGCTCATTATCTAGAACCAGAGAAATTTTTAATTCCAATGTTTAGAAAAGTAACAGCCAGTATGTTTACACTTGCAAAATATTATGAAAACTATTGGAAAACAAGAGTGACGATCTGGCGTTCAAAATATAATCGAGAATCATTCAGTAAAAAACCAATTCCTATACAGATTAATATACTTAACATGAAAAAATCGTTTTTAAATGAGTATACTAAAAATAAAATTTTAATTATCAATATACTACCAACTGATTTAATTAATCAATTAGATGATATTGTCAATAAAGGAAAATATTTCAATTCTGAATTATGGGCAAAAATCGTTTATAGCTATGCTGCAGCATTTAGAAAATTAGATGAAACAAATGAAGAAGATGTATATAATATTCTTGATTCATTAAAAACACTTTGGATAGGGCGATTTGTAAGTTATGCAACTCAGGTTGATGGGAAAGATATAAATGAAGCTGAGAAGATAATACAATCTCAAGCTGTCATCTTTGAGCAAAATATTGAATATTTAAAATCAATATATTAATATAATTTTTTTAATAAACATAACAAAGAAATTATAATATGATATATATAAAATATTCATACATTTTCTAACAGTAACAAAATTATAATAAAAATTAATATTATTACATAATTTAAATGAATACAGAAAGATTTAGAATTATCATAAACAGAGAAATCATTCAAATACTTGACAAATATTGTAAATTAGAACACAGAGAAAGAAGTAATATGATAGAAACAATGATATTAACATATGACAAAGTTCACAAAAATGAAGAATAATACATATTCAATAAAACATCACATAAAACAAATAATATTAGGATCTAGTATTCTGGAGGGAAGAATCTACCTGCGAGATTAATCCTTAAAAATATCCAGATCCCATAACTTAATGCAATTAACATCTATTAAACATTATTAAAAAAAATTTCAACGATATACCAATATTCTTTACATAAAAGATTTTTTAATAACATAATCACAACAAATAACACTTTTTTTAAAAAAAAAAATATGAAAAAAATAAAATGATTAAAACAGAGGTAAAGAGAAGAAAAGATAGGGGTACATTTCAACGGAGCGTAGAAATAATAATTGTTCTTTTCTCCTCTCCCGTCCTTAACAATATATGTTAGAAAATAAAGAAATATAAATTTTTCCTTAACAAATGTTAATAATAAAATAATATTAAAAAAAATTAATTAAATAAGATAACATAGTAAAAATGATCCTTGATCCAATAATAAAAAATGCTCAAACAGAAGGCGATAAACTAAGATAAAAATTCAATTTTATATTTTTATAAATTTTCTAATATTCCAATAACAAATTCCATTAAAGAATTAGATCTATTTATATAAATAAACATATTGTAATATTCATCAATATTATACTGTAAACTATCAACTATTCCTTTATATTCTAAAGCTAATTGCAATTCATTACTAAGATCAATAAAAGCATTATTTAAATTTTCTAACCTTAAAGATAAACGAGAGCCATAATTTAAATTATTAGCACCTAACATAACTATTGCACCTTGAAGATTATCTTCATTTACAGGATAAAAAGTATTCAAATAATCTTCTGCATTTCTCATATATCTTACATCTTCATTATACAAATAAGTGCCTAATGGAGTAATAATTGCAAGTATCACTAATATAAACGCAATAACAAAAACACCAAAAATTATTATGTGCTTATTCTTATTTTCATTATCACCCATATCAATTTAAAATATAAAATTTATTATTTGAGTTTTCTGGTAAAATGCAATTTTGATTCTTTAATTCTCTGACGTATTTGCTTTATTCTTTTTTCTTTATGTGACGTAAATTTATCTGATGTTTCAGACATTTATTTCTATTCCTTTAAAATCTAATAATACTATGCTAATATTTTAAGAATTAATCTTTCCTTTTTTTTATCATTTTGATAGCAATTCGTACACAATCCTTTTATTCTAGCTCTACTGCCACACTCTGTTACCTCGCAGAAATTACCTCGATTTATTTGATTTTGCATATTTATATACTCCAAAGTCTACTAAATTTATCTAAAAAAAGTTAATATCTTCAATTTAATATAACAACGGCATATCATATAAACTTATGCATTTATACACAAACATCAATATTAATGATGTAATATTAAATAAAAAAATACTCTATATTTAATCCTTATCGTCAAAATTTAAAATATAAAGCATCATCCTTTCTAAAAATCAAATAAAAACCCTTACCAAATCTCTTAACAACTTCAT
>JAHWGJ010000010.1 GCA_020054475.1 Thermoplasmata archaeon
ATTCCTAAATTAGTCGACTGAATTTGAACAATAGTATCATACATTGTATCACTTTGGTATTGAAAACTACCGCCCTCATTAGTGAATGGCGTCATAATAAGATTAAAACTAACATCCTTTGGAAATGAAAAAAATTTAAAATAAGTATCTTTAGTAATATCATTTTCAATTTCAATAATACGGCTAGTAAAATCTATATTATATTCACTAATACGCGAAAATTCATAATGCCATTCACCTTCATTTCTTGTTGATGATATGGTTATTTCGGATTCTGTTGATGGGTTAAAAGAAAAATGATACTCTCTTAAAATATTTTTTTCTAAGTCAAAATTTCTACCAAAAAGAAGTATTTCTTTATTCTCAATCGATGAATCATATATGGGGTTAATATTAAATTTCAAACCCTTTTCTCCATTAATAGTATTGATGAATGCCAACAATGAAAAACTAATTTTTTCTGGGATTTCATTACCAATATTATCTGGAGAAGAATATCCTATTGAAATAATCTCATCCCCAATTGAAGCAGATAAATTAAAGTTATTATTTTTAATTTCTTCACCTATCCTCTCAACATTAAACAAAAATTTTAGACCGATGGATAAGTCAGGATTCATATCGAACCACGGAATAATCAGATATTGAATGATTATATCATTTCCATTAACTCCAGTATTGTCGTCTCCATCAACATTTATCTCATTTGACATAGCAAATAATATCTCAGAAGTTAACTCATATCCGTTACAAATCGTGTGGATATTACTTTTAAATAAATCTATAATTTCTAGATTATATGCTTTTAAAATACTTATTTTATTTACTTTTTTTAAATTTGAGTTTTCAATATTCTCTAATTCTTTCTCTTGTATTTGATCTTCAATTAATTGTGAATCTACTATCATGCAAATTGAATTAAAAAACATTATTGATATCATAAATACAAAAAATGGTTTTTTCATTTTTATAATTCCTCTCAATTAATAAATCAGTATTAAACATTTAAATGTTCTTATAGATATAAAAATCATTAATTGAATTGTAATATCTATGAGTACATTGCTTAAATACATTTATAAAATCTAAACCAAATCATTTTAATTATATTATTAATGTAAATTATAATAAATCTGTAAAAAAGTGAAAAGAGGTTTAATATGAGCATGATTGAAAATCTTAGAGTTATAAAAAATCAGGGAATGAATTTCTTTTTAAAAGAACAGGAAAAAAAATATAAATGTTCTGAATGTGATGGGATAATTTGTGTTCATAATAGTAAATGTTATTCATGTAATACTCAAATTAAGGATATATTTTTTTAACTAAAAAATGATGGTAATTAATATGGATAAGCAAGTTGATGAGTATATAGAAAAGCAAAATTCACCTCAAAAAGAGATTTTACAAAAATTAAGAACAATTTTTCATAAAACAATTCCAAGTTGTGAAGAAAAAAAAGCGTGGGGGGTTGCAGTATTTGCGGGAGGTAAATTTTATATAGCTGCTATAAAGAATCGTGTTCATATAGGCTTTTCAATCAATGGATTAAACAATGAAGAGATAGATATGTTTGAGGGAAGTGGAAAAACAATGAGGCATATTAAAATTCATTCTTTAGATGATATCAATGAGGATAAGCTTGTAAAACTTATTAAGATGGTTGATAAAAAAAGTATATGTAGTCAATGTTGATCATTATTTTTTTCCTATAAAATTTTTTTTAAAAAAAAATTGTAAAAAATTATATATTATTTTTTATTACTTTTTTTGGTGTTAATTTGACTCAAACTCTTTACATGGATGATTCATATTTAAATAAATGGGATGCGGAAGTTAAATCTGTTAGTAATAATAAATTTATTGTTTTAGATAGAACAGCTTTTTTTCCTAAAGGGGGCGGTGTTGAGTGGGATACTGGTATAATTACAACAGAGGAGGGTAAGGTTTATAATGTTGTTTATACTGGGAAGTTCTCAGGAGAGATAAGTCATGAGGTTGATAATGAAGGATTAAAAGTCGGCGATATAGTAAAATGTAATCTAAATTGGAGTCGACGGTATCTTCTAATGAGATATCATACAGCTACTCATGTTTTAAGTGGGGTTTTTTTTAATGAATATAATTTTAAGGTTACTGGAAATCAATTAACAATGGATAAAGGACGTATTGATTTAAATATGGGTGAAATGGATGTTGATTTAATTAAAACAGCTATTGGAAAGTCAAATCAAATTATACTGAAAGAATTACCTGTAGAAATATATTATTTATCAAGAGATCAAGCTGAAAAAGATACTTCTTTATTTAAATTAGCTGTAGGTTTCACTCATGATATTGATAATATCAGAATTGTTGATATAAAAGGTTTTGATAGACAAGCAGATGGTGGTTGTCATGTTAGAAATCTCAATGAAATAGGTGCGATTAAATTTATTGATGCTGTGAATAAAGGGAAGAATTTTAAGAGAGTATATTTTTCATTATAATGTTTTTATATCTCCTCTTATTCATTATAATAAATCAAAAATAATTTTTTACCTATGAAAAAAATCATTTTAACAATGATGCATAATTATATATACTTAATTTTCTCTATATGATGTAATTAATAATAGGAACTTGTATTCTTTATCGAATTTTTTGTTTTTGTTTTTAATTATATATACTTTAACATGGAGTTTAAAAAATGAATCAGAGAAGAAATAAAAAATTTAATCAAGAAAAATCAAAAAGTAATGGTAAAATTATAAGATGTGGTTTACATACAAGACCTGTTTTTGATAATGACTCTTGTCATGGATTTATAAAAAATATAAATAAAGATGCAGATAATAATTGTAAGAACTGCAAGTACTCGTTTTGAAAAATTTTTTTTATTATATTTTATTTTTAGAGAGTGAAATTAAATTATGAAAGGTAAAGTTAAATGGTATGATATCAATAAGGGATATGGGTTTATTCAAGGTGACGATGGTAATTTGTTTTTGCTCATCGGTCAGATTTATCCTATTTTGAAGTTTATCTTAAAAAGGGTGATTTAGCCGAATATAATGTTATAAAAACAAAATCTGGAGTTAAAGCGATAGATATTATAGTGAAAAATCGATTAAATAATGGAGAAATAAATAATCTTTTGATATAATTCTATCTATAGATTGTATAAATAATTAATGATTTTTTAATTTTATTGTTTCTACAATACTATATTGTTATTTTATTGAGATATATGGCTTTCACGTTAGAATTCTTAGCATGTTATTTTTACAAGAAATATTTATATAAACTATCAGTATAATTATTAATTAGGAATAAATGTGATAATATGAAAAAAGCAATAATCCTATTAATTATTATGTTAACTGCTATATCCTCAATATTTAGTGGATGTATCCAGTCAGGTTCCGGAGTATTAGTATTACAAATAACTGATGCACCTTCAGATTTAAATATTTCAAAAGCACTTGTTAATATATCTACAGTTCAGATTCATAAGGCAGATCTTGGTACAGATGATAATGATTCAGAAGATAATGAGTCGGATACAGGTTGGTTTACTATAGTTAATAAATTGCATACCTTTGATTTAATTCAACTTATTGACGTAAAAGAAGTGTTTGATGAGGAAGAATTAAGTGCTGGATGGTATACTCAAATTCGATTGGTTGTAGAAAGTGCATTGGTTACTATTGATGGTGTTGAATATAATTTAAGTATCCCATCAAAGAATGTGAAATTAATTTCACCTTTTGAGATAGTTGCGAATGAAACCACAACTTTGACACTTGATTTTGATGTTCATGAATCTATACATAAAACTGGAAATGATAAATATATTATGAATCCCGCGATAAAGGTTATTCACGAATAATAATCAAATTAACCTATAGATCTTCTTTCTGCTTTCTAATTTATTATTTAATACGTAATAATAAACAATTAATTAAGTTACAAAATTAACTCTGTTACTGCCATTATCATTGTAACAAATGCAACTAGACCCCAAAGTGTTAGAAGTAATAATTTCAATTTTTTTGATCTTCCAATTTTAATATTATTACGTTGTAATGTTAGATTGGATGTAATTGTACGTCCTACAAAATATAGATACATTCCACTACCAATTAATCCAAAATAAGTCCATAAATTATTGTTTAAAATGAGTAATATACCTGTTATTGGTAATATCCAAAGAGTTATAGAATCCCAAAACGCTACACCCCTCATATCTAAAAAGTATGTTTTATCTATATCAGATTCAGGATCGATAATATTAATTTTCTCAGCAATTTTTGGTGAAAATGCTATTATTATTTGACCAATCCAAACTTTTAATGTTACACTTAAAAGGATAATTCCCCAAATTATATTCATTATAACATCTCATTTTTCTTAAATATTCTATTTGAAAGGTTTTAATATTTATATATTAAATCATACAAAAATATTATTATTAATATTTGCAAGTAATGATGTTACAAGCGAATAATAATGGTTTCAGCAGAAGATTATATATGGTTTCAACGAATTATTATGTATGAATAGAAAAACAATAAAATGTTAGTAAAATTATTAATAAAAGTTGGCAGAAATACCAGCGGAAGAAGAGGAATGATGGGATGCATCTAGTGCTGGTAAGTCCTCCTTATTATTCGTCGAGTTAAAAGTATATTGTTGTTTTTGGTTTATATATTTTAAAGGAAGGTTGGTGAAAGTATTGAATAAACACCTCATTATTGCTAATAACAGAAGATTTAATAAAATAATCCTGATTTGCAAAATCTATGATTCTACACAATGAATTTGGAAGTGACAATCATTCAGGCGTACATCCTGATATTATGAAAGCAATAGAATCTTCAAACAAAGATTATACGATTGCATATGGAGGTGATAAATATACAAAACGAGCAATTAAAAAATTCAAAGAACATTTTGGGAATAATATCGAAGTTTTTTTTGTTTATAATGGAACTGCTGCAAACATATTAGGATTAAAAAATGTCACAGATTCTTATAATTCAATACTATGTGCTGAAACTGCCCATCTAAATGTTCATGAATGTTGCGGTCCAGAAAATTTTACAGGATGCAAACTTACAACAATTCCAACCCTTGATGGAAAACTTACTATTGATTCAATAAAACCCTTTATTGTAGGTATTGGAGATGAACATATGGCTCAACCAAAAGTAGTATCTATTACACAACCCACTGAACTGGGAACTGTCTATACTTCAAAAGAGGTCAAAGATCTTGCTGATTTTGTCCACAAACATGAAATGCTACTACATGTTGATGGAGCTAGAATAAGTAACGCAGCAGCTAGTTTGAAAAAAAAATTGATAGAAATTACAAGAGATGTAGGCGTTGATGTCCTTTCATTTGGTGGAACAAAAAATGGAATGATGTTTGGAGAAGCTGTAGTCTTTTTTAATAAGAATCTTTCAAAAAATTTTGAATACATTAGAAAACAAGGTATGCAGCTTGCATCAAAAATGCGTTTTATATCATGTCAATTTGAAGTATTTTTATCAAATGACCTATGGTTGAAAAATGCACAGCATGCAAATAATATGGCAAAACTATTATATGAAAATATTAAAGAAATTACAGATTTAAAAGTAACTCAAAAAGTTGATGCTAATGCAATTTTTGCAATCATACCAAAAAAATTCATATCCATTTTGCAAAAGAAATATTACTTTCATGGATATAATTCTGAAGTAAGATGGATGTGCTCGTTTAATACAGGAGAGGAAGATGTTTTATGTTTTGCAAATATAATAAAAAAGACTTTATCAGGTAAATAAAAAATGTATCAAATAGAAATCATTGGCTATATTGCAGGCTTCCTTGTTGCAACATCATTAGCACCTCAAATTAATAAAACATGGAAAACTAAATCTGCTACAGATATCTCAACTTTATGGGTTGTTGCATTAATGTCAGGCTTGTTTTTATGGATAATATATGCAATTATTCAAGAAATTATACCTTTGATTGTTTTTGGAATAATTGAATTTAGTATGGCTTTTTCACTTTTAATTTTTAAATTTATTTATAAATAATTATTATTTTTTCCAAAACAGATTCCAATATGTTCAATGTACATGATATTAATATTAGTGGCTCGTCAAAAAATAACCTTACGTCTAGATGACGTAGTTATTAAAGTGTTAAAATCTTAGCAATAAATTTAAACTCCCATAAAATAAATTATTTTCTTACTCGTTCTTATTTGTATAATCAAAATCATGATATATCCTTATATATATTATTTGTAACAAGTGTTATCATTAACTTAAAAAAGAAAAATAAATAAATGAGATAAAACTCTATTTATTTTATTTACATAAGAACATTTAAATGATACCTTGTGATTATTATTCTTGGGGAATATTATGAATAAACAAATATTATCTATTTTATTAATAGCAATTTTTATAATTTCAATTTGTTCAGTTGCTAATTCAGAAAGAACCCGCAACTATTCAATAGATACTGAAATAATTAGGGAAACTAACCAACAAATTTACTTAGGTTATTCTAGCATTCTAGGAAATGGTAACAGTAGTATTTTGGTAGCAGAGCTTGAAAATGATATTCTAATTAAAATTGATTCAACTAGCGATGTTGTTGATTTTTATATTGATTATGAGATGAATTGCTATGGTCTAACAGATGAGGGCTTTATTACTTTGACAATATTTCTCAATGACGCGAATGTATCTTTCAACATTGTTCAAACTGGATTATTAACTAATAGTAAGAATGGTACTTTAATTATTGAAAATATCTCAGTTAAAAGGGGAGATGCTTTAACCTTTAGAATAGATGTTGGGTATGGTAGTGTTATTCCTTTTTATACTAATTCTACTAGTGCTACAGGTTTTGGAGTTATTAGTAGAAGTAAACTTATATCTAGCCAAATCTTTGTTTTTGGAGCTAGTGTTGATGTTAAACTTGTCCAATTAGAGCCTGGTGAAGATTATGTTGATCTTGAGGTTTTAGATAAAATATTATATATTTTCCATAATGGCTTATTTCAAGAACCAATAAAAATATCATCTGGTGCTTTTATAAGATTATATTTTGCTAAAGGAATTTTTTCATCATCTTTATCTATCTGTCTGGGATTTTGTTCAGATTATGGAATTATAGGTTAATAATAGATAAAATATGTTGGAGAATAAAGAGATAGATATCATAAGAAAAATAATATTACCTCAATATTCAAAATCCAAAATCTTGCATGATTTTTTTATTCACATCAAAATCATAATTAGCAAGTAATAATGTTACAACTTTTTAAGATATAAAAAGAGAAATATTAAGTAATGTTTTCTAATTATACAGTATTGGCGGTTAAGGATAGTTCAATTTGATTTTTTACTTTGGCCAATGTTAATTCCAATGATAATTCCTATAATATATGGGCTAAAATATAAAAAAGAATCTTTATTTGAAATCAGTGTAATTACTCTTATAATGGCTTTTATTGTTATATTATATTGGCCATTTACTTTAGGTTTTAATTCATCAGCAAATATCATTACTAAATTATTATTATTTGTATTTGCCCCCATATTTTTTCTTTTCTTAACTTTTCAGATTAGGAATAAACAAAGAAAGAAAAAACTAGATTTTCGATTCAGTCAATTTGGAATCAATATTGAAGGATTTAGGGAGAGTCTGAAACTCGGATTTCTTTTTCTTCCATTAATGATATTTGTTACATATTTGGTAAAATTTGTGATGGGTGGAATTTTTAATCCAAATTTTATATTAGGTGTTATAAGTTTTGTTGAGTCATTTACTGAGGAGTTTTTCTTCAGGGGAATTTTATTTTTATTTTTGATGAGTAAAACAAATTTAAAAATTGCATATATCACTTCTCTTGCTAGTTTTATCTTAATACATCCACAAAATTTTACAAATCTATTTATTATTATCACAGTGGTTCAAGGATTAATTACTATTGAGATATGTCGAAGATCGAAAAATTTAGCTGGTGCGTGGATAGTGCATGGTACTAATCGATTTTTTAGTATAGCGTTATTTCCTCTTTTTTTGTAGAAAATTTCTTAGTTCGTACTGATAAAATTCATAGCAAAAGCGTTAAAGAATATATCTTACTTGGTGATCCAAGTCCAAAGATGGGGGGATATCCTTAAATTTTTAAATTTGGCATATAGTTTGATTTATAAATTTCATGATAACAAAATGTCACTCTATTTTTAAAATCATTAGGAAACATCTCTAAAATATTACATATAATTTTATGGAGTTCATTATAATTTCTCATATAATAATTGAAACTTATATCCCATTCACCAATTATTTCACTAATACTTATTAGATTAGGATTTGATTTCGCATAATCAATAATTTGTTTTAAATTTTCATATCTCTTTAATGAAAAACGTACATTAAATAATTGAAGACCTAGTTTTGAATAATCAATATTTACTCTATAACCATTTATAATTCCAATTTTTTCTAATTTTTTTATTCTTTTAGCAACAGTCATTGAAGAAATACTTAAATTTTTAGCCAACTCAGTAAGAAGTTTCCTTGAATTTAAAGAGATTTGTCGTAATATGTTATAATCAGTATTATCTATTGCAGTTTGAATTCCTCCATCAATTATTTCATTTTTCTTTCGATCAATCTCATTATATTTTTCCAAAAGATAAGATGAAGGGAAATATCGAGTACGTGAAAAAAATAATATACTAGCATTTTGGAAATTATAACGATATTTCAACATTGTTTTATTCCAAAAGTTAAAAAATTGATTCATGTTTTTAACAGAAAACAATACTAACAAATCATAATAACCCTGAACATTTGAGATAAACCATGAATAGTCACTAGAAGAAAAATATTCTATTATTTCTTTTTCAATTTTTGGAGTATAATATTGAAAATTAATATCAACTCCAATGTTAATATATCCAAGTTTATGGAAATTAATTGATGTATAAAAGTTTTTTATTACTCCATTTTTTATTAATTTTTCAATTCGATATTGCACAACATTTTTTTTCAAATATACTTTACTTCCTATTGATTTAAGTGATTGTCTTGAATTTATATCCAATTGATATAATATTTCCATATCTTTTTTATCAATTTTAAGCATATATTGTACATAACAATATTTATTATATTAATAAGTTTTGTTTGTACAAAAAAATCATTGATATTTTTTTAATTATTATAATATTTCATATTATTGTAAAATTATATACTTAAGGAGGATTAATAATGTTGAAACTAAAAATATTAATATTATCAATTATAATCTTGATTAGTTCTATACCTCTATCATTGGCAAATGAGCAAAAGGTTTGTTTTCATAATTTTTTTTCTAATTATGATAATTCTAAAATAGAAACAATTGAAATTCCCATAAAGATTGGATCATATGAAATTCAGAAAACAGAATTTGGAGACATTATTAATTTAGATGGTTTTGGTCAAATATCTACTCCAGGTGAACCTAAAATGCCTGTAAAAATAATTTCTATTGCTATACCAAAAAATGCAGTACCTTTAAGATTATCATATAAAATATTAGAACAAAGAAATATACCTGGAACCTATAAAATCAAAGCAGCATCATCGACAATTCTTGATAATGATGTTAATAACGTGGAAAAATCTCTTCGAAGATATGAAGAGAATTATTTAAGAGTATATTCTGTAAATGATGAATACCCTGATAAAATATTAAGTTTTGAAAGACAAAGTAGTTATCGAGAATATAATCTTATAGATATAAAAATTCAACCTTTTTCATATAATCCTATTTCAAGTAGTTTGTCATTCTATTCAGATATTTCAATTATTATTGATTATTCATATGGTGAAGATATTGATGAAAATAATTTTACCTTAAGTAGTATGAGAAATAAAAATATTGCAGAGGAAATTATTTTAAATTTTAAACAAGCTGAATCTTGGTATGATATTAGTTATAATAACGGACTATATGATTTTGTAATTATAACTCTTGATAGTTTATTAGAAGCAGTTGAACCATTGGTAGAATGGGAGGAAGAGAAAGGTAAAAATGTTAATGTTATAACAAAATCTTGGATAGAATCAGAGTATAACGGTATTGATCTTGCTGAAAAAATTAGAAATTTTCTTAGAGATAAATATCCAAGCTCTGAATGGGGTATTGAAGATGTTTTAATTGTTGGACATTACGATGACATACCATTAAGAAAAGTATGGCAAGGTTTACCGAATTATGAAAAACCTGAGACTGATTTTTATTATGCTGAGCTTTCAAAACCTGATAATGAATCTTGGGATTCAAATCAAAATCAAAAATATGGTGATAATCTAGATGAGATGGACTATTATGCAGAAGTTAATGTAGGAAGAATACCATGGAGTGATTATGAAACTGTATTGCATATCAGTCAAAAATCAGTTAATTTTGAACAAAATTCAGATCCCTCATTTAAAAACAATATATTGTATTTAGCTGCAAGGGTTGATCAACAAACAGATGGAGCTGTTTATACAGAATATATTGCAAATTCAACAATAAACCCCTGGATGAATCATTGGAGTAAAACACGATTATATGAAAGAGATTCAATTTATCAGATGAATGATGTTTTAAATCATTTTAATGTAATATCAAAATGGTCAAATGGTAAATATTCATTTGTTGCATGGCATGGTCATGGTTCCCCCGAAGGTAGTTATGTTGGTAATCAAGCATTTATTCATATTAATGATTGCACAAGTTTAAATGATGAATACCCTGCAATAATAAGTGCAGCATCTTGTAGCAACTCTGATACAGATTATTTAAACATTGGACAAGCAATGCTAAAACAAGGGGCCGTGGGATTTCTTGGTGCAAATAAACCAGCATATTATTGTTCAGAATGGACAAATCCTAATGATGGCAGCGATCAATCATTTAAATATTACTTTACCTCAAAGATAACCTCTGGAGAATTAACTCAAGGTGAAGCCCTTCAATATGCTATTAGAGAAATGTACACTAAAGGACTTTGGACTCAATTGAAATATGAGACGTTTGTTCATAGCTCTTTATGGGGAAACCCTGATTTAGGAATTAAATCATATATTGAAAATAATCCGCCATTAAAACCAAATAAGCCCATTGGGTCAAATAATGGTAAAATTAACAAAGAATATACATATACTTGTAATACATCCGATCCAGATAATGACCAAATATATTATTGTTGGTCATGGGGTGATAATCAAGTTGAATGGATTGGTCCCTTTAATTCTGGAGAAATTGTATCAGCATTACATATATGGGAGTTAGAGGGAGACTTTGAAATTAAAGTTAAATCAAAGGATATTTATGGGTCTGAAAGCAATTGGTCAGATCCATTAGCTATTAGTATGCCAAAAAATAAAAAAATTAATATTGATTATAATTGGTTTTTTTATGAAAATATTTTTTTCAATTTATTTTTTAATTATTTTAAGGTGAAAAATGTATGAAAGTTAAACTAATTTTCATGTTCATATTAATTTCTATTAATTTAACGGTCTCAGCTTGTACTGGGTTTACATCATCAAATAGGGATATAGTTTTGGTGGGAAATAACGAAGATTATACTCTTGAATGTGAACCAATGGTCAAAATTTATCCTCCTGATGAGAATTGCTATGGTCGAATTCTTTTTTGCAATAAGCCATATCCATATAATAATATGCCATATATTGAATTTGGAGGTATGAATGAGCATGGTTTATTCTTTGATAGTTATTATCATCCATATTTGCATCCAACTAATCCTGAATCAAAACCAGTCTATAATGGTTGGTACATTCCTAATTGTTTAAAGAATTGTAGATCAGTTGAAGAGGCTTTAGAGGAATTCTGTCAATGGTATCATCCCATGTTAGATTATAATCAGATTTTAATTGTTGATCGCACTGGTGATTCAGCAATTATTGAGGGTGATATAGTTATCCGTAAAGATGGTGATTTTCAGGTATGTACGAATTTTCTTCAAAGCAATCCTAATTTAGGCGGTTATCCATGTTGGAGATACAATACTGCAGTAAGTATGCTTGACAATATGGATCAAATTTCTGCTGAATATTTTACAGATATCTGTAATGCTACTCATTCTGAAGGTTTGTATAGTTATACAATTTATTCAAATGTTTATGATCTGGTTAATGGTGTTGTTTATCTCTATTATATGCATGATTTTTCAACAGTTAAAATTTTTAATTTATCTGAAGAAATGTCATTAGGCGCTAATTTGTATTTTATGTCTGATTTGTTTGATAATGAAAATATCTGTCCAAATATACCTACAACACCTATTGGACCTTCAACTGGTAAACTAAATGAAGAACATATCTATCTAACTTCGACAATAGACTCTGATAAAGATAAATTATTTTATTTATTTGATTGGGGTGATGGGTCAAATAGTGGATGGATTGGCCCATATAACTCTGGAGAAGAATGTAGCTCGTCTCATACTTGGATTGAACAGGGCTATTATGAAGTTAGGGTTAAAGTAAAAGATATCTATGATGAGGAAAGTGAATGGTCTGATCCATTATCTATAAGCATGCCCAAATCAGTAAATGAATATAATATTTGGATATTTAGATTAATCCAACGATTTCCAATTCTTGAATTTCTATATTAATCTATATTAACTATATCTATAATAATTTACAAGTAATAATTTTAAATTTTTTTATTGAAATATTTCCATATATCGAGATAATACCGTTCGAAACCGAAATATTTTTAAATAAGTTTTAAGTACGGGTTGCAATGTCAAACATATTCAACATTGAAACAAAAAACGGAAAACAATATGGAATTTTATTCATATATATTCTCCATTCGATAAATAAACTACCAAAAACAGGTTATGATTTAATAACTGAAATAAAAGAAAAAACAGAAGGTACGTGGGTGCCAAGTAAAGGAACAATATATCCATTGTTAAAACATCTACAAGAGGAAAATTTCATTATAATAAAACAAATTGGTGAGAGATCAAAACAAATTTTTATGATAACAGATGAAGGAAAAAAAACATTATCAAATGCAAAGAAATATGGATGTCAGATGGAAGAAAATTTCTTAAAATTCAGAAGATTAGTCTCTGAAATTGTTGAATTTAAAAATGAAGAAATTATTGAACTTATGTATAATATTAGAATGCTCTCTGTTTCAAAATCAAAAATAAAGGATGATGAAGTAAGATATATTTTAGATAATTGTGTTAATGATCTTAAGAAGATTTAAAGGAGTAAATGATATGAAAAATAGGAATTTGATAGGATTAATGGCAGCTTCTGTTTTAATGACGATAACTGTTTTTAATCCAACGATAGTAGCTGAACCATCAATAATTGTTACAAGTTATGAAATTTTTCCCCCTGAATTTATGCCCGGTAATAGAGGAATATTAACTCTTACGATTCAAAATGCTGAAACTCAAGCTACATCTACTAAACATTACGGTGATGCCACTAATAGTTTTACAATAGTTGAAAACAATGGAGTAGTTATTAACAAAATTTGGGTTAATCCAGATTATGATGATAATGGAAAAAAAATAAAATCAACTGTGGGTACTACCGGTTACAAAGACTTTGGAAATATTGCCCCCGGTGCTAGTTTTCAAGTATCCTTTGAATTAATTGCAGAAGAAAATATTGCTGAAGGTTACTATTTCCCTGATCTAAGAATCGATTTGGAGGGGGATAAATATGAAGATATTACCTTTCCAATAGAAGTTAGAGTAAGTAATGAAACAGTAGATTTAATATCAACAAACGTACCTTCAAAAATATCTGCTGGAGGTTCAACAGATATTTCACTCAGTATTGTAAATAAAAGAAAAAACAATATTGATAGTATAACCATTTCTTCAGATGAAAATAATGATTTAGATTTTAATCCGGAGAGTATTTTTATTGGATCCTTGGAATCGGGAACATCCGATGATTTACTTTTTTCAATAAATCCAAGTGAAATGGGAAAAAAGACCTTATCATTAAATCTCAGTTATAAGAATGGGGATAATCAGCATTATCAAAAATACGATATACCAATCGAAATAATAGAAGTTTTAGATGTTGCACCAATTTTTACTGATTTACCTTCAACAATTAAAAAAGATAAATCTGCAAGAATAGGTCTTGAGGTTTATAATGCAAAAACTGAATCAATAACAGGGGTAATTATCACACCAATTATTGAAACAACAGTTATTCCATCGCAATATTTTATTGGTACAATGGATCCAGATGATGTATTCTCTGCTAGTTTTGATATTTATTCAGATATGCTTGATTATGGGAACCATACGATTAAATTTAAGGTTTCATTTAAACAAGGATCTGAATACTATGAAACACCATCTATTAGTCATTCATTCAAAGTTATCTCTGGTGAAGGGACTAATTATCAATCCTCGTCAAATGATAACTCTGAATCCTCAGGGGTATTTGGAGGCGATATTTTCAGTATGTGTATTATCGTTATTCCTATAATAGTTGTAATAATCATTGTCTTTGTCATTTGGAGATGGAAAAAAGGCAGGAGAAAGAATGAGTAGGGGGGTAATAGTAACCAAAGATCTTAGTAAAACTTATGGTAAAGGAGAATTGAAGGTATATGCATTACGAAAAACAAATATTTCTATCAAGCAAGGAGATTACATAGCGATTAAAGGTCCATCTGGTTCAGGTAAATCAACATTGATGAATTTAATTGGATGTCTGGATAAACCAACAACTGGTAAATTGTATATTGATGATACTGATGTTTCTACTTTAAGTGAAAATAATTTAGCAAAAATAAGGAGAGAAAAAATTGGTTTTATCTTTCAAAAATATAATCTGATACCTACATTAACAGCATTGGAGAACGTCACTTTATCAATGGGTTTTGCAGGTGTAGATAGTAAGACTCGTATTAGAAGAGCAAAGAATTTACTTGATATGGTTGAATTATCTCATAGAATTAGTCATAAACCTTCAGAACTCAGTGGTGGTGAGCAACAACGTGTTGCAATTTCTCGTGCTCTTGGTAACAATCCTACCATAGTTCTTGGTGATGAACCAACTGGTAATGTTGATACTAAATCTGGAAATAAAATAATGGATATCTTAGAAAATATAAATAATCAAGGTGAAACTGTTATTGTTGTTACTCATGATCCTAATATTGCAAAAAGAGCTAGACGAATTTTAAGTATTGAAGATGGGGTAGTAATGGAGGAAAATGTTTAGAGATAATTTTAATCTTGCGTATAAAAACATAAAAGAGCGAATGTCTCGTTCTATTCTAACTCTTCTTGGTATTACTATTGGTATAATGGCTATTATATCGTTGATGGGTATTGGTGAAGGTATGAATGTAGCTGTAGAGGGGGAGCTTTCATCATTATCTGATACTATTATTGTCAACGTTGGTGAGGGATTCTCGATTTTTTCCGTTGATCAGTTAGATAATACTGGAGAATATCTGACTGAACGGGATATAACTGATCTTGAGCGCATTCCTGGTGTAAAAGAGGTGAATACTCAGTTAACAGGTATGGCTAGTCTTAGTTTTAATGGAGATGGTAATAGTGTCTTTGTAACAGTTACTGGTATGGATATTGAATCGATGAATCTTCTGTATGGATTAGCTGATCTTTCAGAAGGCACTCTATTGGAAGTTGGCGATCAAAGTAAGGTTATTATTGGTTACGATGTTGCTCATGATTATTTTGATAATGATGTATCTATTGGTAGTAGAGTTAAAATTAATGGTAAGAAATTTTTTGTAAATGGTATATTTAATCAGCAAGGATTTGGTGGCGTTTCAACAAACGATGATATTGTACTTTTAACATCAAGGGATTTCCAAAAAGCAACTGGTGAAAGTAATATTTTTGTTGCCACTGTTTCAGTTTTGAATGTAAATGAGGTTGAATCTATTGCCTTAGAAATTGAACGAGTTATTAACGAGAATCATGGTGATGAGGATTTTGCAAGTGCAACGTCTATGTCTTCGATTTTAGATAGTATTCAAAGTATTATGGGCATTTTACAGACTGTTTTAATAGCAATTGCATCTATTGCTCTTGTCGTTGCATCAATTGGTATTATGAATACTATGCTTACTTCTGTTATGGAACGTACTAGGGAGATTGGTATAATGAAGGCTATTGGTGCAACGAATAAAGATATTATGAGTATTTTTATTATCGAGGGTTTGTTGTTAAGTCTCGTTGGAGGATTATCTGGAATTATTGTTGGGATTTTAGGTTCTCAGGCTGTTGCTGGATTTTTATCAAATATGGGCCCTGGTGGAGGAGGTCCTCCTTTGGAACCTGTAGTAACATTTATGGCAATTGGTCTTGGTTTGAGTGTATCTATGATTGTAGGAATTATATCTAGTCTTTATCCTGCATGGAAAGCTGCCAGAATGAGTCCAATCGAAGCTGTTCGATACGAGTAAATCAAGCTAACTATCCTTCTTCATAATCAAATAGGAATAATTGTAATTAGTCTAAAATTATCTAAGTTTATAAGAAAATATTTTGGATATAATTGGAAATCTTTAATATAGATTTTTGAAAAATCTCAAGATAATCTAAAGTTATAGTTGGTTTATTTTTTGGCATACTAACAGGTAAGAAATCTGACCATTCACTCCATGCTCCATTTTCATCTTGAGCTTTAACTCGTATGTTAAATGTTCCTTGTTTATTCCACGTGTAGGATACTCTAACTATTTCTCCTGATGGATAATATTCTGTAATTGTTGTGTTTCCATCTCCCCAGTCAAATAAGTATCTAGTTTGATCGTTATTAGGGTCAATACAGGAGGTTGTATAAGTATGTTTAATGTTAATTTTACCAGAATTAGGGCCATCTGGTGTATTTGGTTTTGAAGGTGGATTTGAAATAGGGTACAAGCTTAGAGCCGGATCACCATATAATGTAGTGCCCATAATTGTGCTATAGCATCGATAGATCCACTCTGGATTGTATTCATTAAACATGAAATGGTTGGAAAAATAAAGTTTTGAATTGCTTAATGCATCCCCGCATGTTTGATCTTGGGAGATAAGATAATAAAAGAAATAATAGTCAATTGAAGCGAATCCTCCATCAGATTCATCATTCCAAACTCGTGTGATGTTGTAAAAACCCAGATCAGTTGTACCAATATATGCAACAGCAGCATTATTTTCAATAAAGCTACGCCCCATGTTATATGAACCGTGTAATTGACTGCATCCACCTGAAAATACGATTGGAGGTTTTTCCATTGATAAAACTTGGCTATCACTTCTTGTTAAAATATCTTTGTAAACTAGTTCACCTTCGCCTAATTCTGGAATATTGTCTCCGTCATCATGATCCCAAATCCATCGCGCAGCTAGATTTTCATTTGAATGTCCTATCATGTTTACAATACTATAATTATTTGTCCATTCAGATAAAACATTTGAGTATTCTAATGGGTATTCATAAGTATAGGTTGATGGTCGTAGGCCCTCTGCTTCATACATTCTTACATAATTAAAATCTTCAGGGTCAAAAATATCAATTCGACATTCTTCCATGATTGTTGCGCAATCTGATCGGTCATAAATCCATCCATATGATTCTAAGCCTTGATAGTAACTTATTGCTCCAATTAAAAGAACGTTTTTCTTCCATGTGCCTATGTCGGATCCGTATTGCATGATATTTTCACATATTTGGACTACAGTATCTTTGTTGTCACTTGGAATCCTGCCAATAGAAATTTCTGGAATAAAATCGACATCGTCATCTCCATATTCAGCATATTTTCCGTCTTCATCAAGATCCCAGTTTCCAGTAATATCGGAGTAATAAAAATCAGAATAAAGATATTCTCCATGATCCCAGATTATAGGATCGCATCTTCTCATAGGAATGTTATTTCGTGTCCCTACAATCAATACATAATGAATTTTCCATTCTACATATTTGTCAATTAAAAAGTTTCTGATTTGCTCTTGTAAATCCTTTCCGTTATAGTTATCCGAAATCCATGAGATATTTATTATTTCAACAGTAAAACCAGGATATTCTTTCCATGTTTTAAATTCTTTAACTGCATCTTCAAGATCTGAAGTTGTTATTATTATGTAATTTACGTTTTGTAATGAACGTATATTTGCTTGAGTATTATTTTGGCTAACTGAATAAATATTCTGATAAAAAGCACCTGCAAAACTAATCTGAGATAAAAATAATATAACTACTAGTAATACAATTTTCTTCATATTTTTATGTCTCCTATAGGTTTAAATATATGGTATAAAATAATATTGTAAGTTATAAATATATCCATAACAAATATTATACTTATTGATGTAACTTTGTTATTAGTAATTGATTTAATAGATATATTTTAAATTAAAATATTTTATTCTATATCTTATCATCATAATAAACAAGTAATTATGTTTTAATTAATTATAACCACCAATTTTAAGGCTAGGATCTCCAAGAAGAATAAACTCTTCAACAGTAAATTCATCATCGGGAACATCGGTAATATACGCATTCTGAGTTTTGGTCATCATTTGACCCAGCGTCTCACTATTTTTGTAATTATTGAAAAACTCAATAGACATTTTTCCTGCACCAGAGTCAACGCCACCAAACGCTGTTCTAGTAGCCCCAATTGATGCAATTGACCCTCCACCTTCATGTTTAATGAAATACCAAGCATAACAAGGAACTCTTAACGATGTATCGTAATCAAGGATTCTTGCAAGAATATCAATAATACGATAAAACTTATAATCAAGTAAATCCTGAAGTACAAAATCAAGTTTTGCAGTTAAACACGCATCAAAAAAGATTATAGGTAGCTTATATCCATTTATAAGATCCTCAATATAGGGAGTAAAATATGATCTTAAAAAAAGACCTTTTGAAGAATATGTGCCCATTCCATGTTCAAATCCATGGCCAGAATAATCCAAAAAACCTGCACCCTCGTTAATTGCCCCAGAAATTGTTTTTCTATTAAAATTATTTTCTGAGGCCCATATGATATAAGATGGATTAAAATCAGACATAATATCCATAATCATTTCATTGAGTTCTTCTCCTTCATTCCCCGGATTCCATCGAAACGTATTACCTCCAATAAATATCATATTATCAAACCAATCTTGATAAAAGGTCTCAGTTTCATAATGAATGATTTTATCAACAACTATTTCCACTTCTTTTATTTCATCACACGCAAGACGTCCAATATGAACATCAGGAAAAAGATCCAGTTGATCCTCACCAGTTTCTCCAAAAATATTGTTATTATTAGAATCCCAACTGCTAAAATCTCCATTTGCATCAAGCAAATCTGAGTAATATAAATCTGTGAGAGTATCCTCTTGCCATCTGTCCCATAGTTTAACGGAACTGGTTCGAATAGGTAATTTATATATACTTCCTATGAGTAAAATATAAGATGCTCCAAAATTTTCGACAGTCTCTTTAATAAAATATTTAATTTTTTCAGGTTCATCCCGGCCAGTATATTCCAAATAAATATCTTCAGTTGACTTAAATAGCGTTTTAATATTATAGTTTTCTTTATGAGATATCAAGGGTTGTATTGCATTTGAATATTCTTTTGGTGCAATGATTATTAAATCATATTCATCTGGAAATAATACTGATATTTTTGGTACATGGTAAAAAACATTAATTTCAACTTTTTCACTATGGTAAATAAGATTATTTTTAGGGGAATATCTAACAGGATAACAATCAACAATGAGATATGATACATGTTCATTATTATCCAAACCAGCAGTCATAATATAACTATGTCCAATTGTAGGATACAACTCTTCACTTTCATATACGCTAATATCTTTTACATATTCTTTTTTACTGATTGCATCCCTAGATACAAGTTCAGGTTCTATAAAAGGTACAATTTTTTTTGATAATTCAATCACTTTTTCATTCGAAAAAATCACTTCAACTTGATTGATTTTTGTTCCAACTGGAAAAGAAAAAAGTTTTGTCACTACAGGTAAAACAGGTTTTCCAACATCAAAAAATGTGGAGGTAGCTTGCTCCAAAGAAATAGATACATACTGATCAATATTTTCAATTATTAATTCTGAGATTATAAATATTTCATCTTGTTTTTTCACATAATATTCTGAATCTATGTTTAATGCAACTGCCCCAAGTCCACTTAAGATTAAAAAACCAATTATTAAAACTGAAAATATTTTTTTCATATTATTTTTCTCCTTATTAAGAAATTATTCCCCAAAATTAATTTTCATTATAATATATCAAATATAATTTAAATCATTTTTGCTTAATTTAGACTCAATTTGCAAATGTTAACATGGGGGAATACCACAAATATTTACTAATGATTGGCATCAAAATCAAATAACATTCTTTTTTATCCTCAAATGGAATTAAAAATATCATAATTAACAAGAAATAATGCTACTATCTCATATGCAAACAAACATCATTTTTTTAATAAGAATAATTTGGATATTTTTTTAATGTTTTTAGAAATACTTTTAATATATATTATAAAATGGATAATGGTTAAAATTACTGATATTAAACCTGACCAATCATGAATTAAGGATATTTCATTTAAAGGTGTCAACAGTATATTAATTCCAATATATTGTAGAAATCCGGGGAATTTGATAATACCTGTAGTTATAACTAAACAAAATGAAAATAAAAGGGAGATATTAATGAGATATGCAATGGTTTTTCTTGAAAATGTTTTATTAATGGACTTTTTAAATATTATTTTTGAATATCTTACGATCTGTTTCCAATATAGATCGACATGTATGCTTACTAAAATCATTAGAATAATCCCAAACCAATGATGAAACCTATAAACAATTATTCTAGGAATAAAATCATAGTTTATTTTTAATATATTATAAACATCCAAAAATAATAATACTCCTGTTAATCCAATAATTAAAAATATTATTGTGAGAAAAATATTGGAAAAATAATAAATGGTTTTTTTATTTTTTTTTATTAATATTAAAATCTTATTTTCATTAATGTTATCTTTTTTATTTTGATAAAATATTTGTTTATTCCATGATAAAATTAATAGTGATATTTGAATAATAAAAATAATTATTAATATATAAAAAATTTCATATCTTATTGGACGACTTAGTAATATTGCAACTAGTGCAATTGTACAGCTGGTCATTCCTAAAATTTTTGTAAATATTTTTTCTTTTTCTAATGATATAATAGTATAAATTGATAATAGACCCCATGTAATATAAAAAATGCCCATAAAATATGCTGGTACTCTTTGCATAAAATATGTTCCAATTGTTAATGATCCAAAAATTAATTCATATAATGTTTTTCCAAACCCAACTAAATTATAGGAATCAAAGGTACTAAAAAAAATGAGAATAACTCCAATTAAAATTCCCGCTATTCCAGATATTCTAAATATTAATTTTAAATATTTTTTTAACATGCGTTCATAATTTTTTTTTTTAATTATTGAATTGATAATGATTTAATACGTTTTTCTGAATCTTTAATATTTAATAATAATTGTATTAATTTCATTATCATAACTAGATTTCTTTGCTATGTAATCTTCTAATAACAATTTCCATTATAATTAGTTCGATTATTTTATTTATATTATAATACTAATTCACACTTGTTAAGTGAATATTTAATAAACACCAATAATTTACTAATTTTTGGAAATTGTTCACATATTTAATTTGAATATAGATATAGTTGAAATCATGTCATTTATACCAACATTTGAAATAGGTTTATGGAATGCCTGGATTTTTATGGTTTGGTTAATAGTAACACCTTTTTTATCAAGTTTCGTAATAAAAGAAAAAGGAGTAAATAAAATACTTAGAACATCTGTTCCTATGAAATATGAGAAAACACTAAATATAATTTCAATGGCTGCGGTATATATTGGATTTTTATATTCAATTTTTCTTCCATTAACAATTAATACAATATGGTTTTACTTGGGTTTTTTAATTTTTTTATTTGGTTTTATTTTTGATTTGTCTGTTTTTATTACTATTAGAGGTGCTAAACTTGATAAACCATTTACAAATGGACCTTACAAGTTCTCAAGACATCCTCTATATTTTGCTTTATTTGTAATAATTATTAGTATTTCAATGATGAGTTTATCTTGGGTATTTCTTCTAATTGCAATAACATGTGGAATTCATCTATTTATTGTTGCACCAATTGAAGAAAAATATTGCCTAAAAAAATATGGTAAGCTTTACCAGGAATATATTGATAGAACACCAAGGTGGATTGGATTTCCAAAATCTGGAAAAACTACTAAATTAGGATAGATTATTTATTACTGAAGTCTTTAAATCCCTGCTCTTCAAACTCTTTAATTTTCTTGTTAAAATTCTTTGTAGGACATTGGAGCAGACCAAAATATTTTATTTTATCTGCCTTTCCTCCACAATCATCTATGGTCACTAAAATACTACCATCATGGTTAATCATTACTTTTTTCATATTTTCCACTCATATTTAAATATTTTTTTAAAAATATCGGGCCATGTTTCTCCTTATGGTTATGTGTTTATATTAATTATTTTAAAACAAATAATACTTGTCTGCTAATATCATTATCAGCAAGCACTGGATTTATTAACTATGAATAAATACGAAGTCTAATTTGAGGAAGAAGAATATGAAAGGAAAAATAAAATGGTATAACTCAAGAAAGGGATATGGATTCATAGAGGGTGAAGATAAAAAAGATATATTCGTACATCGAAACTCTATACCAGATGGAACATATCTAAATGAAGGGGATCAAGTTGAATATGAAATAGAAGATTCAGATAAGGGTCCCCAAGCAACTAATGTAAAGAAGCTATAGAATGTTTGAAGGCATTATCATCAAACATTCATAAGATAAAGGGAAATCTAGTCTATTATAATAGAGAACTACTCTATATTGTCAAATAACTATGAGGTAAAAAAAAATGGCAGAAAAAACAATAAAAAAAGAAACAGTTAATGAAAAAAGAAATGAAAATACAATATTTGTTGGAAACAAACCTCCAATGAGCTACGTTCTTGCAGTAGTAACTCAGTTCAATACTAATAATTCTGATGAAGTTGTAATAAAAGCTAGAGGTAGAGCGATTAGTAGGGCTGTAGATACTGCAGAAATTGTAAGGAATAAATTTGTTACAGATTCAGTTGTTAAAAACATAAATATCAATACTGAAAGCATGACAAATGAAGAAGGTAGAACTTCTAACGTATCTTCGATTGAGATATATTTATCTAAAAAGAAGGTTAAATAAAGTTATTTTGTTGTTGTAACTATTAAGTCATCAACTTTTTCTTTTTCTATTCTATTTAATTTATTAACATAAATTATATGTTATTAATATTTCAGCCTTTTCTTTCGATCTAATTTGTGTTTAATCATTCTATTGTGAAGCTCTTTTATCCTTTTTTCCACATGTTTTGTAAAATCATCTGACATAATATTACTTCTTTAGATAGTATAATTATTAAAATTACTTAGAGGAAGGTTTTTCGATGAATACTAAATATTCACCGATATTCTTCATTTAGAATTTCTGGAAAATATTTCTATTTTTCTTCCATTCTCTCTAAGCATATTAATATTTGTATCTTATAATATATAAATATATCTATAAATATTTGAAAAAATCGCGTTTTTTCTATAAATCATTCATTTTCTCCTTCTACTTTTTCTATCTCAAGAGACTTCAATTTCTATTAATAACGTGTTAAACACTTACGTCATAATCATCAAGTAATAATATATTTACAACATAGATACTTTGATTGAAAATAAATATAACAAAAATTAAAAAACCGAATGATTTTTTTTATATGTACAATTTTCATAAAATAAAATTTATATTAATTTTTAAAAATTATGATTATAAGTGAATAATTATGTATAGAATCATTTGTTTTATTATTGTGGGGTTGTTAATAACTAGTGGTATTAGTATAGCCGATAAGTCAATTGATGAAACAGAATATTGGGGTGTTGTTGTAGTTGCATTAGATCAATCAATGGAACCTTATACCTATAATTCTCTTTTACAAAAAGAAAATTGGAAAAACAACCATATTAAACTACTTTGGAAAAATAATGCAACCACTGAAAAAATATTCGATTCCATCGACTGGTTAATTGAAAATTCAGATGAGAATGATTTTGTATTATTTTCAGTTGATGCCCACGGAACTCATTCAAATGGTGATTTTGGAATATGGCCTTTTGATGGAAGTGAAAATGGGATGATAACCGTTGGGGAACTTGATAATAAATTTGATGAGGTCAATGCTAAAGGATTATGTTTGATTTTTGATTGTTGTTTAGCTGGTAACTTTGTAGATAATAATAATTTCTTTTTATCAATTAGTAATAAAAATATTTTTAGGAAAACAGTAATTGAAGGAATTGAGGATAATAATCGAGTTATTATTATGGGCACTATGCCAAATGGATTAGGATGTCATTGGGTTGATTATGATATTAATGGAAATATAATTGATGAAGTTTCCCCTACTACAGTGATAGCGGATGTTATTTTAAATGGTAATGATAAAAATAATGATGGATTTACTTCCGCTGAGGAAATATATGTCTATCTAAAAGAAAATTATAGAAAATATGCATTAAAGGGTTTTTTATTAATTATTGTACAAATTACTATGTATTTATATTATGGGTTTTTTGTTATTCCATTTCCAACAATATATGATAGTTATTCAGGTGAACTACCGATATTCTATAATTAATAAAATGAAAAGAAATGAGATTATTTTTTATCTATAGTAAAATGGATTTCCTATGAATTATAATAAACATCTAAATCAATATGATTATAACATTTTACTTTATTTTATAATATTTAACCTAAATATTTTTTTAACCTGGTAAATATAAATAACGTTCAAATTATTTATATTCAAATAGTTAGATATATTTATATATTAGATACTACCTATAATTATGTAATAATAATTTTAAATAATTGGAGGTAAGGGTATGTATAAAAAACATATTACAACAATATGTTGTTTTTTTATTATAAGTACTTTGATTACTACATCAATAGTTATTGCAAAAGATAATGGAAATGGAAAGCCTGATCTATGTGATAAATTCGAAGAAAAGAAAGACAAGTGGTTCGATAAATGGGAAAATAAAGAGGAAGAAGAAAAGGATTGGGGTAACAAATGGGAAGAAAAGAGAGAGAAAAAAATAGATAAATTAGATGATAAAAAAGAAAAATTCTGTGATGAATGTGATGATGACAATGATGAAGATAACAATGATGACAATAACGGAAATGACGGCGATGATGGAAATGGTGATGGTTCTGATAAGTATATAGAGAAAACATATTCCGAAGGAACAGGTAATATTCCTCCTGTTGCTGATGTTTCTGCAGGTGAACCTTATATTGGTTTTAAAGATGAAAATATTGAGTTTAATGGTTCATTTAGTTATGATATTGATGGATATATTGTTGATTTTATATGGAGATTTAGCGATGGCACTATTAAAAATGGTGAGGTAGTCTTTCTTTCATTTAAAATTAATGATGATTATGAAGTTGAATTAACTGTTATAGATAATGATGGTGCAATCAACTCTACAATAACCTATATCTCTGTTGTTCAACCTAATAATCCTCCAACAGCACCAGTAGTTATTGGACCTTCATTTGGAATTACAGATAGTTTATATGATTTTTCAGTTGTTTCTTTTGATTCTGATAATGATAACTTAATCTATTATGTTGAATGGGGGGATGGTTGGAAATCTGAATCACTATCTGTTTCGAATGGTACTGGGGTGATATTTAAATATGATTGGGATTCAACTGGTGATTATATTATATCGGTAAAATCCTTTGATGGTTTCACATTTTCAGAGACTACAGAATATGAAATCACAATCGGTGTTTATACAGCTTCAACAGTATCGGATATCATACTTTTTATAATACTCATAGTTATTTTAATTAGTGTATATCTAATTTTAAACAACCGTAAGAAAGAGAAACCTAAAAAGGCTGGTAACTAAAAATTTAAATTATCTATTGTCAAAAACCATAAGTTCCAAAATTCGGGTAACATCTGTCAAATAAATTATTATTAAGAAAAATTGGAGAGTATAACGCGGTTATTTTTGTTAATACTCTTATTTTAAAATTTCAACATCATAATCAGTAAGAAAAAATGTTAAGAAACCCTTTTAAATACAAAATTCATTATAATAATCATAAGGGGGAATTTCAATGATAAAAATATTATCTATTTTGATTATTGGATTTTTATTTTTTAGCGGATTTGGTGTAATAGCTTTTCCTGAATATGTAGAAGAAAATAATAATGGTTCATATATTAAGAAAACCAATTATAATTCAATAAACATTTCTTGGAATAAACATGTTATAGATGATTCTTTTGATTATGCTTTTGGTGTACATGCATTTGATTTAGATAATGATGGAGATTGTGACGTTTTAGGCGCTGCACAGGATGGTGATTTTATTGCTTGGTGGAGAAACGAGGGGGGATATCCAATAAATTGGACAAAATTTATTATTGACGATGATTTTGATGGGGCAACAAGTGTATTTGCTATTGATATTGATGGTGATTTAGATGTAGATGTTGTTGGATCTGCATCGTATGACAATGAGATTGCTTTATGGCGTAATGAAGGAGGAAATCCTCCTATATGGATGAAATACACGATAAAATCTGGTTTTGAATTTGCTCATGAAGTATATTGTTATGATTTAGACATGGATGGGGCTATAGATATTTTAGGGACATCGTCAGATAATCATCAGATTGCCTGGTGGCGAAATGATGGAGGTAGTCCAATAAGCTGGATTGAACAGATTATTTGCAATGATTTTTTTGGAGCTAAATCTGTCAGAGTCGCCGACATTGACAATGATGGTTTATTGGATATAATTGGAGCAGCGATATATGATGATAAAATTATTTGGTGGAGGAATCTTGGCGGTGATCCAATTATATGGGATGAACAGGTTATAGTTGATGATTTTGATGGGGCACATAGAGCTGAAGTTTGTGATTTAGATTATGATGGAGATCTTGATATTGTTGGTGCTGCATATTTTGATCAAGAGATTTCATGGTGGAGGAATGATGGAGGAAATCCAATAATTTGGACAAAGCAAGTTATAACAACTAATTTTAAAGGGGCATGTATTGGACTTCCAGTTGATATCGATGATGATGGAGATATTGATGTTGTTGGAACTGCACAGCAAGGTAATGATGTAGCACTTTTTAGAAATGATGGTGGTAATCCCTTTGTATGGACTAAAATAATTATCGATCCATTTTTTCAGGGTGCTTGGCCCGGTTTTGTTTATGATATTGATGATGATGGGGATATAGATATATTAGCAGGTGCTAGCTTTTCGGATAAGCTTGCCTGGTGGGAAAGTGACCTTAATCAAAAACCATATACTCCTGAGAGACCATCAGGTCCAATATCAGGTAAACCAAATATAGAATATAATTATTCAAGCAGTACGATAGATCCACAGGATGATAATTTATTTTATTTATTCAACTGGGGCGATGGTAATGATTCTGGATGGCTTGGACCATTTAACTCAGGAGAAACATGTGAAGCAACATATTATTGGAATAGTCAGGGAAACTATGAAATAAAGGTTAAAGCAAGAGATATTTATGAATCTGAAAGTGATTGGTCAGATTCACTTGTTGTTAGTATGCCAAAAAACAAATCACTTAACGTATTGAATCCATGGATTTTTAGATTAATACAACAATTTCCAATTCTTGAATCTCTTTTATAAGAATTTAGTTTATTTATTCTTAATGGAGGAAAAATATCTACGTATCCCCAAATTATTCTCTTCTTCCTTCTTCTTTTTATTATTAGAGTCATAACCATTAAGTAATAATACTAAAAAGCAAAAAAAATTAGTATGGTAACTATTCCACATTATCAATTCGACCATACACCATGTCCCTTCCTTCTCAGTTTATCAGTCAATTGCTGTTCAATGTACTCCGCTTTTCTACGAGTTTCAATAGGATTGAATTTCTTGAATTTCCGCCATATCAATTTCTGTCCATATCTTTTCACAAAATTGTTAGATTTATAACCTGCCTTATGTTGATTGAATCTGGTTTCTGGGTCATGAGATGTTTGACCAACATAATAACAAGCACGTCTTGGATTTATATATGGATTACGTTCTCTGAATTTTTTGGATTTCATTACTTCTTTATCTATTTTAATTACATAGACATTATATGAAATTTTCAACAATATTCTATCAAATCACAATATATCTTTATATAAATGTTTATTTGTCTATCTCCTACCGATCTTTATCAGCAAGTTATAATGATAAAAGAGAATTAAATAAGGAGATTTGATTTAAACGACATTTTAATAGTAAAAAATTAAATCTACTCTTTATATAGATTAACTTCTGGTGACTGATTTACTGTAACCCCTATCATCTCTAATTCATTAATTACTAACTTAAATAAATCAAATAAGTTCTTTAATTTATCTTTATCCTTTATTACTCCAGTAACAATAAAATATAGTTCACTTTCACTTTCATTGAATTTTGGACCAAACCTTCCCTCATTATCTTTTATTTCTAATACTATTCTTGATTGTTTCTCAATTAGATCTCTAATTTTATGATTTTGAAATAATCTTCTTAACAATATTTCATTATTACCTTTTATAATAAAATCATTATCAAAGTAATCATAACCAATTTCAATATCTTGCATACCTAATACTTTTCCAATATTTGAAGCGATTCCTCTCCTATAAATTTTGAAATTGAATTTTTTTGTATTAATAAATGGTGCTCTCATTCTTGTATAGGTTATAGTACTTTTACCTGTTGAAACTGTATAGGTATCTAAATATATGGTCCAATATTTGTGTTTATACTCTATTCTTGGACCTTTGAAGAAATTACCCTCAATATAATTACTACTAATTTCTTGAGATAGTTGTTTCCAAACTTCTTTTCTAGATGTTCCAAATAATCCCATACTTTGTCGTTCTACATATATTGTTATTTAATTAAACCTATCTTCAATAAGTTGGTTCTCTTATCCATCAACATCATAATCAGCAAGTAATAATGCTATAAAAGTTGAATTAAAAAAAATAATATTAACATCTGTTAAGGATAAATTTATATTGTTGGAGTATCATTATAGATTAGGGGACTATATGAAGAAATTAATTTCAAGTATTTTTATTATCTTTATTTTATTAATTGGTGGTGTAGGAATAACAAATGCATTTAGCTCATCCAATAATATTGGTGCAAAAGTATCAACTCAAGATTCGAGCAATGAATATGGTATCCAGTGGATGATGGAGTATGGGGATAGTCCTTGGACAGATGCACGATATCAAGGACCACAACCTATTGATGATTGTGATAATGACGGGGAAAATGAGTTGCTTATCAGCGGAAGAGATTGTGCCATTAGAGTTATGGAATGGGGTGATAATGAGCAGACTTATTTTCAGACTCATGTTTTACGTCCACCTTTTTATCCATTAGTAAATTGTGATGCAGGTGGAATTGCAATCGGTGATATAACTAATGACGGGGATAATGAAATCGCTGCAACTTGGTATACAACAGTCTACAAATATATTTTTTCTAAATATATGATTATTGGGTTAAACCCATATATTTTTTTCAATAACGGCGGCAGTGCCGATTGTCTTATTGGGGATTATGATAACGATGGGAAAAATGAGCTAATTTTAAGCGGTGGTAGAAGCAGACAAGGATCAAGTCCAGTTGGCGAGATTACAGTTTTTAAATGGAATGGATTGTATTTAAAACGAGTTGCTGAATGGAATGATCCAGATTCGGATGGGTATGTGTATATGGCGGGATTGGGTGACGTAGATGATGATGGTGAAAATGAGATTGTCTGTGCCTATGGAAATAAGGTTATGGTTTTGAATTGGGATGTTCAAAATAAGGTTTTTATACCCACAAGAATTCAAAGACCAAATCCTTTAATGGATACTCCATTTGGTGTAGTTTGCAAAGATTGTGATAATGATGGAAAGGCGGAAATACTACTGAGTTATTATAACCCTAGGATTACGATCTTTAAATGGGATGGAATTGGATTCGAAACACAATTTGATATTACATGGCCTGAAGGAGAACCAGTTATAGAAGGAATCGATGTTGGTGATACTGATGGTGATGGGCTCAACGAGGTTGTTGTGGGTGCTGGTGAAACTCATATCTTTCAGTGGAATGGAACTACATATATCGAGGAAGCAACTCTACCTACCTTTGGGTGGATGGCTGTTGTATGCATCGGAGATTGTGATAACGATGGGAAAAATGAAATCAATGCAGGAAATGTTGTAGTAGAATCAGGAAAACAGTTCACTGAATGGGTTTTTAAATACGGTTGGTAATTAGATTTAGTAACTAATTTTATTAATCTCAATATTATATGATTTAATACTAAGTTGGAGAATTCTAGATATTTCAAAGTATGATTTTTACCTCTATTATACTCAGCAAGTAATAAGGCCACAAACTATTTTATATTAGAACATTTAATATTATATTGGGGGGTATAATTGAAAAACAAATCCATCATTCTAGGTTTTATTCTATTATTCATAGCGTCACAATTTATACCTGTAATATCTGGAGATACATTTAATTCACACAATAAAAACAATATAGAAAATAATGGTCCTATTCTCCAATTTTACTTTGATTGGCAAAATAATACACTTTTTTTAAAAAATATTGGAGATGAAACAGCTTATAATATTTCTATATCGATTCAACTTAATGGTTTCATTATCCTTGGTTTTGGAAATAGTGGATTTCTATTAGGAATAGATGCTTTAGAGCCAGGCAAGGAGAAAAATATAATAAAAATATTTCCACTCGTTATAGGTTTAGGTCCTATTAATATAATTTATACGGCTATTGCATTAAATGCTGATTCAACTTCAATTACTTTAAAGGCATTTTTAATTGGATTCTTTATATTTAATTTGAGATTATAAAATTAGAGCAATTATTAACTATAGATATTTGTAAACATGCTAACCATTTCCCTCATATCAACCAAGTAATAATGCTACAAACTGTTTTATATTAGAACAACTAATCTATTATATGGAGGGATTAAATGAAAAACAGCTCCATCATCTGGATTTTAATTCTAATATTATTATTTCCAAGTATAATTCCAATTATTTCAAGTTATGAGCTTCCTTCAAATAATATCATCTATGTTGATGACGACGGAGGTGCGGATTATACAAGAATTCAGGATGCGATAGATAATGCAAGTATTGGTAATACTATATATGTTTATAATGGAACATATTATGAAAATATATACGTCAACATTACTATTAATCTCAAGGGTGAAGATAAAAACAATACAATAATTGATGCCAATAATAAACATGATGTTATATACATTGGATTTCCTGCAAATAATGTAAATATCACAGGATTTACAATTCAAAATAGTGGAAATTATACAAAAGGGGGTGCATTATTTGATGCTGGATTTGAAATCCACTCAGACTACAATAATATTCAAAATAATATAATTACCAATCATCCTTTATATGGTATTGATCTATGGGCTTCAAAAGGAAATAATATATCATATAATCTGATCAACAGATGTAATCGTTCTGGGATTGAATTTCTTGCAGGTCCAAATAATATAATTTCAAATAATGTAATTTGTAATAATTATGTTGGAATATCAGCTTTAGGTAGTACAAACTGCAAGGGTAATATTCTATCATATAACACATTTATAAGTAATAATAAAGGGCTTGCTATGTATGACTCGGATAATCTTATTTTTTGTAATAACTTTATTGAGAATATTGATTGGAATGCTATGTCTCATTTTAATTTCTGGCAGATGAAACCCTCAAAAAATATTTGGTATAACAATTATTGGGATGATTGGAGAGGAGTAGGACCTAAATGGATTCCAGGTTTATTTGGATTAAATTTCGACTGGGATCCTGTAGAAAATCCATATATATATGATATCAATAATAGTGTCAATCAAAATATTTTTAGTGACTCTGACGGAATACAAACAAAATGGGCAGTATTGATTGCATGTAGTGGTGGAGTTACCTATGAACGTCATGAGCGACGTGATAGAAATGATATGAGAAAATTAATGAGTATATTAAACAGAAATGGGTGGGATGTAGATCATATCTATACGTTATTTGAAGAGGAAGCAACAACTGAGGCTATTCTTGATGATTCTTTTAACTGGCTAAGAAATAATGGTGAGGATGAGGATGATCTAATTTTTTTCTTTTTTTCAGGACATGGATATTATCATACTATAGATCAACCTCCACTGGATGAACCTGATGGGGTGGATGAAATTATTCATCCTTGGGATCCTGATATGGCAGGATGGAATCCTGATTTATTTATTATTGATGATGTTCTTGCTGAGAAATTTAATTCTTTAAAATCAAGGAATATTGTAATCATCATGCATACTTGTCATGCTGGAGGTTGGATAGATGGTAAAAATGATTTATGCGGATCTGGCCGAGTTGTGTTGGTATCATGTGGCGTTGATGAATCATCAGGTATGATGAAATATCAGTTACATTGGTTATTCCCATATTATCTTATTCAGGGTTTAAAAGGTCGTTCTGATAACAATAATGATAAATGGGTTTCCGCAGAAGAATTATTGGATTATACTATTAAACCTGTTCAATTTCGATCTAAAATTTATAATTGGATGCTTACGGGTATTGCAAATATTCAAAATCCTGAGATTTTTGATGGATGGCCTAGTATTGAAGATAATTTAGATGAACTAAAACTTATAAATTTGGTGGAATAAAATGAAAAAGACACTAATCTCAATTTCCATAATTGTATTATTACTCGGTGTTGTGATTCCTGTATCATCCGATATTTCATTAGAAAAAAACAGTTTTCAGATTAAAATTAATCAAGATGATGATTTTGATCTGATTATAATTACAAATGCTTATTTAATCTCCGAACTTGAACCTCTATTTCAACATAAGAATAAATACGGTATTCACACAATGATAAAGACAACTGAAGAAATTTACCAAGAATATCAAGGACGAGATGATGCTGAGAAGATAAAATATTTTATTAAGGATGCTAAGGAGAAATGGAATATTTCCTATGTAATGTTAATAGGGGATCAGCGTTTTATACCATTTAGGAAATCCAATGTCATGCCATTTGATGATATTCCTTATGATTTTTTAAGTGAACTTTATTATGCTGATATATATGATTCCAATGGAAATTTTTCTAGTTGGGATTCCGATCGTGATGAAATATATTGCGAATGGTATAACGGCTCAAAAGCAGAGGATAACCAACAAGATCTTACTCCAGATGTTGCTGTTGGACGTATAATATGTTTTACTATACCTGATGTACAATCTATTGTAAATAAGATTATCGATTATGAATCGGATAAATCTGATCCATCATGGTTTAATAATTTAGTTGTTGCAGGTGGTGAAACTTATGTTGAATATGAAGGTTTTGAGGGTGAAATTATGACTCAAAATGCAATTGATGTAATGAAAGATTTCAATCCTATAAAACTATGGGTATCAAATGGCGAACTTGATCGTTTAGGTATTAATATAATCAGATCGATTAACCAAGGTTGTGGCTTTTTATATTTAGCAGGTCATGGAAATACACATTCATGGGTAACACTGTCACAGGAGGGAGAAACTGCTTCAATATTTACTATATTTCATTTACCATTTCTATTTAATAAAGGCGAATATCCTGTTTGTATTATAAGTGGTTGCCATGTCTGTAAATTTTCAAAATCCTCATGTATTGGTTGGAATATAATAAAAAAACAATATGGCGGATCAATTGCAACTATCGGGCCAACTTCAAGTGGTTATCTTGGTTTTCAGTGGGGCGGAGGTGGACTTGATTGGCTAGAGCTACAGTTTTTTAAAGAATATGCTAAGGGATCACATATTATTGGAGATATTTGGAAAGATTCAATTACAAAATATTTAGATTCTTATCCTATAGATTGGGATTTACTTGCATATCTAAACTGTGCAATTGATGCAAAGATGGTTCAGGAATGGGTTTTATTAGGTGATCCTAGCCTAAAAATTGGAGGATATCCTTCAACATCTTAATCACCAAGTAATAATGCTACAAATGTTGCAATGGGTAATCTTTTAAATCGAGATTGCATTATAACAATCTGGAGGAATAACCTTTTTGGGAGGTCTTTCGAATGAAGAAAATTATTGGAATAATAATTTTGATATTATTAATATCTCCACAAATAAATGCATCTCATTTGGATTATTCAGATATTGGAGATAGTAGATTTAATTGTTCAATTAAAATATCTGGAGAAGTACAGTTTACTAGTCAAACAATAAATTTTAAAGTTGCTGATAAATCAATTATTCCATATTGTACATTGAAATTTGATTATAGTTCAGATATAATTGTAGAAATAGATGGTGACAAAATTGATTTTGCATCTGGAGGAAATATTATACTTTTAGGTTTTTTTGGAACATATAATGTAAATGATATAGATGAGATAAAAACAAACATAAATCTCGATGGAAAAACATTATTTGTAAAAATTAATGCAATACAGGAAATAGATGTAGATGATTCATTTATATCTATTGTTCAATCATTAGATAATATTACTCATCCTTTAGATAAATCCCCTTTAGAATTAATTGATGAAGATTTCAAATGTCTAGAGTATTTATCTGACTGTAAAATTGTAGGCTTAGGAGAAGCAACTCATGGGACAAAGGAATTCTTTCAATTAAAACATAGGATTTTTAGATATTTAGTTGAAAATTATGGATATAAGATATTTGCGTTTGAATGTGATATGGGGGAATCATATTATATTGATAATTATGTTATTACAGGAGAGGGGGATATTGATGATATAATGATAAATAAAATGATTTTCTGGACATGGTGTACAGATGAGGTAAAGAATCTATTAATTTGGATGAAGGAATATAATGAAGATAAAGCTGATGAGGATAAAATTCATTTTATTGGTGTCGATTGTCAATACTTGAGCTATCAATCTGATGTTATAATAGATTATTTTAATAGGTCAAATGTCTCAATATCTAGTGATTGTTTGAATTTTTTAAATGAAATAAAACAAGTAGATTGGAATATATTAGATTATTTTTCAAATATAAACTTATCAAAGAAGGAAGAAATCGATCAAAATGTTGATAAGTTAATAACATCAATGGAAAAATTAAAGGATGAATTTATCTCTACTTCATCAGAATTTGAATATCAATTTATAAAAAGAATGGCTCTTAATATCAAACAAGTGAATGATCATTATTATTCAATGATCAATGAAAATATTATGAAAAGAGATTTTTATATGGCGCAAAACACACTTTGGTTAAACAATCTATTGAACAATAATAACAAGATAGCCCTATGGGCCCATAATGGTCATGTGAGAAATAGTGGGCCTTACTCAGGATTTGGATCATTGGGGTTTCATTTGAAGGATGAATTAAATGAAAGTTATCAGATTATTAATTTTGCATTTTCCTTTGGTAGTTTCACTGCTTATGAGTTGAAATTTAATCAGTATATCCTCGGGATTTGTCATATATCAAAACATCCTATATTTGGTTCGATGAATTATGTTTTTCATTATGCGGAGGATGATAATTTTATTTTACGAAAGATGGACTTTATTGATAATTCAAGCTTTGACCAATGGATTTCAAATCCACAAAAATTCCTTGATATTGGTGCATTATTTATTGGGGACTCCCATTTTCATTATTTTGATATTGAATTTAAAGAACAATTTGATATTCTAATATATTGGGATGAAACATTAGCATCAGAATTATTAAATCCTCAAATCAATTTTCATATCCATGCTAACCATTAACATTATATTCACCAAGTAATAATGCTACAAATTTTTTAACACACTATTTTTTCTGGTACAATAAATTGTCAATTCTTCTTTTTAAATCATTTGTTAAAAATGGTTTTTCTATAAAATCATCACCATAGAATTCACCTGCTTTTTTAACAATATCATCAGTTCTAGCTGTAATAATAATTATAGGAATATCCTTCCATCTTTGGCTATCTTTTAATCTCTTGATTACTTCCCATCCATTCATATCTGGCATCATAATATCAAGTATTATTAGATCTGGTATCTCTGATTCTAGATGTCTGAAACATTTTTTTCCACTCTCAGCAGTTTTAATTTCATATTCTGTAAAAAAACCTTGCTTGATTGCATAGAGTATTTCAGGGTTATCATCTACAACCAATATCTTCTTCATATATGCTCCAAAATAATATATAATTTCAACAATTCTTTATTATTTATTATTTATGTTTTTAAAAGGAAATAGTGAGATTTTAACATCAAATTAAGCAAGTAATAATGCTATAAAGGTTATTTGAAATAGCCCATTGTTAATCTTATTAATTTTTAAATAATGTACAAAATATGAACCCCAATTATTAAATATCTGTAGAATAGTACATTTATCTGGAGGGAATTAATATATGAAAAAAATACTCCCAATTATGTTAATCATAATTTTAGTCTTTAGTGGACTTGGTGTTGGTGCCATATCAATTAGAATGCCATCTTCACAGCAATCTTCGAGTTTGGATGAATATGATATGGCTATTATCGCACCTGATGAGTTTTCCAATACTATTCAACCTCTTATTGATCATAAAAATTCAGTAGGAATACGGACGTTTTTAAAGACAACAGAGGAGATTTATGAAGAATGTGAGGGTAGGGATAAAGCTGAGAAGATCAAATATTGTATATATGAATCAGTTGAAAATTTCGGTATTGAATATGTATTACTCATTGGAGATATTCATACAACACCGATTAGAAAAACAGAAGTAAAACAAATCTGGTCAGAAATTGGTTGGATTCAAATTTATGATATAATTACTGATCTTTATTATGCAGATATCTATGATACCAATGGCGATTTCAGCAGTTGGGATTCTAATGATGACAATGTTTTTTCAGAATATTATTTATATAACCTTGGTAGAAATCCTGGTGAACGTGTCATTATTGATGAAGTTGATCTCTATCCAGATATAGGAGTTGGAAGAATACCTTGTGAAAACAAGAATGAATTACGAAACGTAGTTGATAAAATCATAACCTATGAAACACAAGATAATACTGATTTTTTTCACAATATTATACTTGCTGGATCAGATGGCTTTTCAGCACCTGGGTATCAAGGAGAAATGATAACTGAGCAAATTGCAGAAGTTATGACAGGTTTTACTCCAATAAAACTCTATGAATCAATAGGAAATCTTAATCCTTCAATGATTAATAAAGAAATAAATAACGGTGCAGGTTTCTTTATATGTTCAGCACATGGTTCACCCTGGAACGTTCATAATTATACAATATTATCTATCAATAATCTGGATAACAAGAATAAACTTCCAATTGCTTTTTTGACTGGATGTGGTTGTGGTGCAATCGATTATTCTAAACTCTATCATGTTATTTTGAAAATTTCAGAAATTTACCTAGAAATTGCACCAAATGGACAGATAATATACAATTTTTTATTAAAAATTTTTAATAATGTAAAAAACATTAATTTAGAACCGTGTATTGCATGGGAATTATTGAACTATGAATACGGTGGTTCAATTGCTACAATTGCTATAACAAGAAGTGGAAGTATTCTTAATAATCCTACAGATGGTTTTAATGGGTTATTCTGCTTTAAATTCTTTGAATCATATGAACCAGGTATTTCACTTTCCAATATGTACAACAAAGCAATTACCTTATTTATTGATGAAACTTGGAAGGATTATGTAACACTTCAAATGCATATTCTTCTTGGCGATCCTAGTTTGAAAATTGGTGGATATTCTTAGTCTATTCAATAAAGAAAGAATAACACATATGCATAGAATTTCTAAAACAATCCCCTCAACTTGTTTGGATTGGTATTGATCATATTTAGATTTTATCTCTTAATCACCAAGTAATAATGCTACAAATGGGTAACAAATGTCAAATAAGTTGTTTTAAAAGATAATCAGAGAGTATAACATTGATTATTTTGGGCTACTCTCTAATATCTTTTTTAGATTTTCTCCTTCTTCCTTTACATGTTTTTTATTTATTCTTATTGCAGAATCCATCTGTTTTTTGGATATTTTCCTATAAAAATCTTCAAATTTAATAATACTTATTGCAGTAAAAACAGAGTTTGATCCTTTTGGTTCAATATGCCATTCAAAGCCAGGGGATATCAATGTTACTGGAAATGAGCATTTGAATACAATTCTTCTATTTGGAATAACATCTCCAATTATTCCTTTGATTTTTTTTGCATGTCCTTCAAATGTTTCTTCTGCATACCAGTTAGAACCAGTTTCCATAGGTTTGCCCTTTGTCCACTTGAATTCAACATGGGCTTCTGGATGCCATTTTTTATAATTATTATCAAGATTGATAAAAAACTCCCATATCTTTTCTGGTGTTGTTTTTATCTCTATTGAATCCTTTAATACTAATGGTTTAAACAAACTCATATCGTCTCATCCATCCTATATTAATAACAGAAAAGTATGGCAGCATATAAATTCATTCATCCTCTCCACCTCTATCATTATCACCAAGTAATAATGCTACAAATGATTTTATATCAGAACATCTAATATTATATTGGGGAGGTAATAATGAAAAACAGGTCCACCATCTTTGGGATTATTCTATTATTATTATTTTCAAGTAGTATTCCATTTGTCTCTATTTATGAGGGCTCTTCAAATGATTTCATCTATGTTGATGGCGATGGAACAGCAGACTATGTAAGGATTCAAGATGCGATAGATAATGCAAGTGAAGGAGATACAATATTTGTCTATAATGGTACATATTATGAGAATATTATTATCGATAAACCAATAAATTTAATCGGAGAAGATACAAATAATACAATAATTCGAGGTGACGGAATTAATAATATTGTAACTATCAACTCTGATTGGATAGATATAAGTGGTTTCAATATTTGTAACACCTTATTAGAAAATTCAAAGGAACCTATAGTATGCGTTAGTTTGAATTCGAGTTTTAGTATGATACATAATAATATTTTGTATAATTGCTCTTATGGCATTTATCTAAATAGTTCGTCAAATAATAAAATATACAAAAATATCATTTATAAACGTGGAGGCATTTGTGGAATTTTCCTTTTTCATAGGTGTAGTAATAATTCAATATTTGAAAACATGATATATGATTTTGACTATTGGGGTATCTATCTATGGAATAATTCAAATAATAATATGATATATGATAATAATTTTATTAGCAGCCATCAGACAATAACAATTGATAACTCAAATAATAATATCATACATAACAATACAATAGATAAAAGCGGTCATGGTGTTGGAATGTGGCTAATCGCAGGTAAAAATAACGAAATTTCTGGTAATTTTATTGAGAACATAACTTATGGAATAGTCCTTGATAAAGCTTCTAATTATAATATCATAAAAAATAATATTATTCAAAATAATATGGATGGTATAAATATCTGGCAAAAATCAGATAACAATATTGTCATGAATAATATCGTTTCTAATAATCGGAATGATGGGATATACATTGCTGAGAGTAAAGAGAATTCTGTTCAATTAAATAATATAACAAATAATGGTCAAGGGGTAAATATTATTAGAAAGTCAATTAGAAATACAATTATAGCAAATAATTTTGAAAACAATAAAGTCAACGCTTTATTCCATTCCTCGTATTTAACAACATGGGACATGAATTACTGGGGTCAACCAAGAGATACTCCTTATATGATATGGGGGAGAATTGGAATATTCAATAGTATATCAATCATCCCTTGGGTTCAATTTGATAGAAATCCTGCACAAGAACCATATGATATGCCATTTCCAGAGGTGAGTATATAGAATGAAAAGAGTATTTCTCTTATTGACATTATTTAGTGTTTTTCTAATCTTATCATTTCCTGTTATTCCTTCTGCACAGAAATCTAATGTAATAATTAATTCTACTCTAGATGAACCACCAACTGTTGAAATATTAGAACCTGAAAATAATACGGTTGTTTATAGCCCATATTTTGAAATATCTGTAAAATTCACTGATGATATTGAATTAAAGGAAGTTGAGGTTAAATATGGCGGTTATTATGATGGTATTACATATAGATCTGGGCCGCATACTTCAGGTTTATTATATGATTTATTTTTTATTAACTTATCAGTTAGAAGAATTTTACCAGGTATGACTTATATTGAAGCAAAAGCTGAGGACATGAACAATAATACTGCAACTGAGAAAATATTTATTTTTTATAATTCATCAAATGATTTATTTCCACCTGACATTGAAATTTCAAAACCTCAAAAAGGTTGGATTTTTATTTTAGATGATATTGTAAGAATAACAAATTTGAATTTTGCAATTATTATTGGGGATTTTAAATTTTCGGCAGACATTTGGGATAGTGAGATTAATCTTCATGAAATGAATCTATATCTAGATGATGAATTAGTTATGGCAGAAAACTATGATGATGGATATAATCAATTACATGATTTTATCCATTGGAAATGGGAAAGACCTTTATTTGGATTCCATGAAATAAAATTAGAAGCAATTGATGTCTATGATAATGTTGCTATTGAAACAATTAAGTTTTTTGTGATTGATTTTAATTTTAAGTAATATGAAAAATAGATGTTAGTAAGCAAGATATGAAGAAGGATTTAGAAGGATAGATTTATTAGGTGTGTTTATATTTAAAATCTGGTTAAAATATTTATACTAAATAGTTCAATTTTATCATATAATCGTTTATAGTAAGATTTAAGTTTCATTAATTATATATTATATTTAATATAAGGGAGACGATAATGTTAAAAATTTTGCGTAAAAGTATATTGATTTTCACAGTTATGCTATTATTTATATCTATAGTTTCAACCCCTGTTATAAATAGTCAAAATTTAATTTTTAATAATTATAGCATCACAAAAACAATTTCTGGTGTAACATTACATGTTGGTGGTAATGGGGCAGGAAATTATAGCACAATTCAAAGTGCAATTAATAATGCAAATAATGGTGATACTGTATATGTCCATAAAGGATTATATTATGAAAACATTGTCATAAATAAAACTATAAATCTAACTGGCGAAGATAAGAATATTACATACATAGATGGCAGTGGAATAGATGTTGTTGTAAAGATTTTAAAAGATTTTGTTAATATCTCAAATTTCAAGATAATGCATTCTGGACCATATTCAGGTCTAGGTGATGACTCGGGAATTCTAATATTGTCAAATTCAACTATAGTTAATGATTGTATTTTTCAAGAAAATGAATGTGCAATAATGATGGGATATACTGTAAGCGATAATAAAATAATTGATTGCAGCCTATACAATAATTATCTTGGAATATGGGTACATGGTTCAAATAATACTATCAGTAATAATGTAATAGTCAAAACAGGCAATATGGGTATTATGCTTGACTATGCTGATAATTGTACAATTATTAACAATAACATCATAAATAATCCAATTGGAACAAGATTCTATGAGTCCCATAATAATATTATTTTTAATAACAATTATTTAAATAACTGGTATACTGCAATACAAATTCATCATTCTTTTACTTATCAGAATAATATTATTAATAATCTTTTTGAAGAAAACGAAATAGCTATCGATATTTTCTCAAATGCTTATAATAACGCTATTTATCATAATTTTTTTGTTAACAATACTTTATCTGCTAGAGATGATAATCATAATTTCTGGTATAGCACTTCAATTCAAGAAGGTAATTACTGGGATGATTATACTGGAACTGATTCTGATGGTAACGGCATTGGTGATATACCATATTATATTTCAGGTGGTAGTAATCAGGATTTATATCCCTTAGGTTTTTTCCATCCAATTGCTGATGCAGATGGACCATATTATGGAAATACAGATAATCCTATAAACTTTGATGGCTCTGGTAGTTTTGAACCTGATGGAACAATAATTTCTTTTGAGTGGGATTTTGGAGATGGAAATATAGGAATGGGTATGAGTCCAACTTATAAATATAATATATTTGGAAATTATACTATAACTCTTACTGTTACTGATGATGATGGGCTTACTGACACAGCTACATCCTATGCAGTTATTGATAATGGAACTCCCCCTATTTTTCCAATAATTTTGTTAAATTATCCTGAAGGTGGAGAAATCCTAAAAGATACGATAACAGTTGAATGGTTTGCTTATGATAATGTTGATGGAGATAATCTGCCGATATATCTCTTCTATTCAGATAAAGAAGGAGATTCATGGTATCAAATAAATGATGTTTTAGAAAATGATGGAGAATACAATTGGGATACAATAACTCTTCCAGATGGACATTATAAATTATTAATCGAAACTCAGGATAGTGATGGAAATATTGGTTTTGACAAGAGTGATTTGTTTGAAATTGATAATCATGAAGATCCGATAGAGAATCTTCCACCAAACAAACCCGCGAAACCAACTGGAGAAATATCTGGTAAAACTGATGAAATATACAAATATAATTCAACTACTAATGATCCTGATGACGACCAGATATGGTTCTACTGGGATTTCGGCGATAATGAACTATCAGGTTGGCTTGGCCCATACAACACTGGAAATATCTGTGGGATAGTCCATAGCTGGAATGAAGATGGCGAGTATACAATAAAAGTGAAAGCAAAGGACGTATATGGTGAAGAATCTGAATGGTCTGATCCTCTCACTGTTACCATGCCAAAATCGAAAATATTCAATCAGATTCCAAGAATACTATTATGGTTGTTTGAACGATTCCCTTTCCTACAACCATATTTCTCTCATTTTATTTGATTTATTCTTTTGTCTCTCAGGAGTCTTCAATAATATGATGTATTCCTACATCATAATCACCAAGTAATAATGCTAAAAATGTTGCAACCTGATTATAACACTGTTTTTATTAATGATTAGACAATTCTCAACAATACTAAATTTGAGGAATATAAATGGATGATGAAATTAATGAATAAAAACCAAAATATTCAACCATTATCTAGTAGAATCATTCGTTATATATTGATTGAGAACTTGATTTATTGGCTTACAGGTTCTATTGTTTGGATTCCTTGGTATTTTGTTGAATGGGCTGGTATTCTTGCGATGATTACTTTTGTTCCTTTTACAATTATTATTGCCACATTGTATTGTCTTCATAAGGTTCCTATGAATATCTGGAAGAGAGAAATTTGGTTGATTATCGGTACTTTTGTAATAACATGTGGAATAATTGATTTATTTTTCTGGATACTTTGGAGAGGTCATAAAATACTTGAGTGGTATCTACCAATTACGAGGGTTGGTATTGGGAATTTCATTGGTTATATGGAAATTATCATTATTGCATTAATCACTTTAATATTTGCTTTAAAATTATCTAGATTGCAAAAAGATGGTATTGGAGCTAAGTTAAATGAGATTCATTTATTGATTCTAGGCGTAATCCTCTTTATTATCAATGTATATTGCGCCATAGTTTATTGGTAATAATATCATCCTCTCCATCAACATCATAATCGCCAAGTAATAATGTAAATTTTTTATTGAAGACATAGTGATTACCTACTTTTACGAGTAAAAATTACAGAACCATGATTTAAGTTCAATGTTGCGTCATGAGGCTATGATAATGTTTATTTTAATTTATAGTGAACTATCCACTGTGTTTTTTTAATTTTTTCAAAACGTCCCATCAAATTTATCCATCCAAGCTTTTTTTCTTTATCATCAAAATAGGTCCAATCATCTAAAAAAATTATTCCCTTATTCCATCTTTCAAATTCATTGCTATCTTTTATCCCAAAGTTAAAAGTTGCATCCCCTCCAAGGTGGAAATCCCTCTGGAATTTTCTCCTCAAAATCTTTCTTTTTAAAAATTTTATTACAAATGAATTTGCAACTTCACAGGCAAGCTCACATCCTGGAAACATTCTCTGAAGTTTTAACAATAAAGATTTTACTTCATCTTCATGTAAATACATAAATAAACCCTCAGCGATGAATAAAAACTTCTTGTTCTGATTTTTAAGTTGTTCCATCCATTTCCATTTTAGCACTGAAGATGGGATAAAATGGTATCTATTTGATTCTTTGAAAAACTTTTCTCTGATTCCAATTACTTCTGGAAAATCTAGGTCATACCATTGTAGTTTTCCATTATCTATCCTTGTGAATCGTGTACTCAAACCACATCCAAGTTCAACGATTATACCATCTGGATTTTCACTTAAAAAATCAAGGCAGTATTTATCGAACTTTTTTGTTCTAAGTGTTAAAGTGGCATTAAGTTTTTTCCCCATATTTCTTCTTGCTTTTCCTTTTGCTAAGTTTTGATGTAAGATCGAATCAGATTTTTCAAAGATTTTGTTTAGCTCTTGAGTTATTTCCACAGCTTTTTTATCTATTATGATTGGGTTCTCTGATTTTGTTTCCATAGCTCTTGCATAAAGAGGTATCAGTAGGGTTTCTGATATATCAGTTATTTTATCAATTGAATTTTCTCGCATATTGGACATTATTTCATATTCAATTAATTCATTTAAATTTGTTCAAAAATTTAATCATTAATTTTATCTCTCAGGAGGCTTCAAAACAAAGTTTTTTGTGTTGAATGTAAATAAAAAGAGGTGTTAAACCTAACTTTTAGCCTGACTCCCGGCTGGGGCGTATATTTAACTTTTAGCTAAATTCCTTTCCCTGAATTTATTTTACACAAAATATCTAGTTCAATAGATTGATATTATTCTATACTTTTCTATCAATTCCCAACAGTGGCTTAATATTATTGACTATTCTACTAGTAAACTGCAGTTCCATTCCCGACAGGAGCATTATACTAATTTACTTTCTAATAAGAGTTAAACCTGGAATTAGAGTCTCCTCCCCTGCATACCTAAGATTTCAACAGGAGAAAAACCATGAATTTTTCTGGTTGACATTGTTGTGGTTAAAAAAGTGATTTAAACCCTAAAACTTTGTTAGCAATTCCGATAGATGTCTTGTGATATAAAAGGAATTTTGTCAAGGTATTTTTAATCAACGAGACTATCAATCAGCAGGTTGAAAAACAACATAAATAAAATCATAATCAGCAAGTAATAATGCTACAAATGTCACATTTTGCATTTTTATTATTTGTTAATATAGGTTGAATTATTTTGAGAAAATATTCATAAAAAATGATAATTTTTATATTTTGAACAAAATTGTTACAAAAAACTTTATTAATACAATCATAAATATTATTTGTGGGAGTGAATAACATATGCGTAAAGATATTATTGTCTCAACTATAATTTTAATGCTGTTCATATCTATATTCCCTATTGCAGTTTCGAATAACTTAGATATTAAAAATATAAATTCAGATAGAGATGTGTTTAATAGATGTTATATTGAAATTGAGGGGGATATTTATGATCAATGGAAGATTTGTTTTCTTAAACCATTTGGAGATTATAGATCAACTGTTGTATATTGGCATTTAGAGTTTAATCCTGATTCTGAAATTAAAATTTATGATGAAAAAGATGGGGAATTATTATCTGAATATACTGGATCAAGACAGATTAATATAATTGCTTTTGGAGGTATATATATACCAAGTAGGTTAAATGTTAACAGTCCCTTGCATGTTAGTATAAATGGCAATGTTTTAAAAATTATTTCAAAAAAACTATTGGATACATCTGATTCAACTATAGAATCAAAGTCAAATTGTAAAATATTAAATGATAAAATAAACTTTAATAATTGTTATATTGAACTTTCTGGTGAAATTCATAATGATTGGCCAGCATTAGTAAAATTTCCAAATTTATTTAGATTATTTTGGGTTGGATCAGATATAAATAATGTATTATTTGGAACGTATTGTTATATACTTTACGAAAATGATGCTTTAGTTAAAATTTATAATGAAAAAGATGGGGATCTTATTTGGGAACATGATGGCGTTAATGACCCATTAGTTACAATCATTGGATTCAAAGGCGATTATGAATACATTGATGAACCATATAATCTTGATAATGTTGTCTTTTCTGGAAATACATTATTTACAAGTATAAGATTAGGTGAATGGGGTTATTAAAAAATCCAGAAAATAAAATAATAATAAAAAATATAATAACTAAAAATTATTTTTTCCTCCTTTTACTTTTTATTATCAATCTCATAATCAGCAAGTAATAATGCTACAAATATTCTTTGAGATTAGATTTTTAGTTATTGAGAAATATCATCAATGGTAAGACAAAGTAAAATAGCTGAAAGGGTGTTACTCCAAGTCTTTCTAGTAAACCTCTATAGTTACTCTCGATAAATATTCCCGAAATAATCAACAGAATTAGGGCAACTATCGCAGAAACTAATGAATAGTTTGCAAATGTACTCCAACCAGTAACATCTTTTAATCTAAACCAAAGTAAAATCATACCAACTATAGTAAGTATTCCCATTATAATTACTAATATCAAATGCATTTTTCCTCTCCAAGTAGTCATTTCTCCACCTTCATCGAGAGGGAAGAAGAAAGCAATGAAGACTCCTAGTATTGATGCAAGAATAAATAGATATGGTCCAATAATTGAACCTCCATCTTTTAATCCTTCATGCAATCCTAGATAAAATAGAAAAAGTAAGACACTTGATATAATAATGAAAGTTTGCATTAATCGCTTGTTTGGAGCTCCAACTGCAAATAATGAACTTATATCATGTCTGATATGACTATAATCTGATTGTAATTTTCCACCAATAATCCACATTAATGTGTAAAATATTGGACTTAGCATTCCGCATATTGCTAAAATTTGAATGAAATTCATTTTAAACCCATGTCCATGCATACCAAACAGTTAAAGCATTAAACATTAGACCTATAACTATCAAAAATCTATCATAAATTCCAGGATAAGAACGAAATCCCGCAAGATTAAAGACAAATAAAAATCCAGCTGCTATTATGTGTAACCATTGAATCGCAGGATAAAATAATGTTAAAGATAAAACAACCATAATAATTGGAATTAGCATAAGTAAAGCCATTAACATAAGCATACCTTGTGTCATTTTTTTACCTTCAATTTTCCCTGGCGTAAAATCACCAGCAAATATTCTCATAACATCACCTAAAAGATAAGTCAGCATTAGAGCAATCCATAATCCCACAAGAATTATTCTAATATCCTCCATTATTCAATCACCTTTATTACTATTTTTCCTTTGGTATGTTTTTCTTCATAATAATTTATAGCTTCTGCAATCTGATTTAGTGAATAACATCTATCAATTATTGGTTTTATTTTACCTGATTCAATAAGCTGTCTTATGTAAGATAAATCCTTTTTATTTAGTTTAGCCATATATGATTTCACCCTTTTACTTCCAAACAATGATATTATTGGTCCTAGAAATATAGAGGTAGGATTGAAATCACATGCAATATATGTACCATGTGGAGTTAATGCACGTTTATATTCAGAAATTGAGTGGCTTACATGAAGATCAAAAATTAAATCATAATGCTGCCCACTTTTTGTAAAATCTTCTTTAGCATAATCAATTACATTATCTGCTCCTATAGAATGTATCATGTCTATCTTCTTCGTACTACACACACCAGTTACTTCAGCACCAAAGTATTTGGCAATCTGAACAGCAAATATGCCTATTCCTGAACTAGCACCATTAATCAATACCTTTTGTCCTTTTTTTATCTGTCCATGATTTCTAAGACCTTGTAAGGCTACAACCGATGCTTGAGGAATAGATGCTGCTTCCTTAAATGTCAAATTAGTAGGTTTGAGTACTATTGTTTTTTCAGGGATTGTAATATATTCAGCAAACCCACCGAAACCAACATCTCCTATATCACCAAATACCTCATCTCCTGGTTTAAACTCCTTAATATTTCTTCCAACAGCTTCAACTTGTCCTGCTATGTCAGAACCAAGAGTTTTATTTTTTGGTTTTAGAAAACCCTGCCAAAGACGTCCTAAGAAAGGTTTACCTCTTGTTAATGTCGAATCAGATGAATTTATTGCTGAAGCATGAATTTTTACAAGAATTTCATTTTCATTAGGGATAGGTTTTGATATTTCCTTGATTTGATGAACTTCTGGAGGTCCATATTTTTCATAAACAACCGCTTTCATATTTAAAATCCAAATTAATGAATTAAGATCTTATAAAAAAATATATCCTTTTACTCTAAATAGTTGTAACCAAGTAATAATGTAATAAATGAAAAGTTGTATTAAACTTAACTTTTAGATAGACTCCCTTCCCCAGCATATATTTAACTATTAGTTAAATTCCGGCAGACAGCTTGTAATTTAAATTGAATTTGGTCAGGGTATTTTTAATCAACGAGACTGTCAGTTAAGGGGTTGGAAAACAACATTTCACAAAGTAATAATGCTACAAATATTGATATTTTGTTAGAATTCAATTTATTATTTTGTTAAAATGTTTATTTTATTATTTTAGTTAGTATGTTATTGATTTGGAACAAAATAATAATTCTTAATTAAAAATATTTATAAATAACATATTTATAGTTTTTGATTGTTAATAGAAATGAGATAATATGAAAAAATATATTGTAATATTATTACTTTTTTTATTAATTTTTAAATTTACAGGGTGTATTGAAAATTCTTCAAAAGATGATAAATTAAAAAGCATCTCAATAGCCATAACTCAAGATATTATAGGATTCTACCCGCGTGTAAAAAGTTATGAAATATTTACCCTTCTTATAAATAGAAATCTATATAATAGTCTAGTAGAATTTGATGAAATTTATAAAATAACACCTGGTCTTGCAAGATCATGGACAAACCCCGATAACCTTACATGGAGATTTTTTCTTAGAGAAAATGTTTTATTTCATAATGGATATAGATTTAATTCAAGTGATGTTAAATATTCGATTGATTTAATAAAACAAAATGAAAGTAAAGACAATCAATTAAAAGAATTATTAAAATTAGTAGAAGAAGTGAATATAATTGATAATTTCACAATTGACATAAAAACCATTAAGCCCTGTCCTATTTTGTTAAACCTTTTAACTGATATTTTTATCGTATCAAAAAAATACCAGTCAGAAACAAATCATGAATGGCCTATTGGAACAGGAGCGTATAAATTAGTTGAACATGTTCCAAATCAATATATTAAGTTTGTAAGTAATGATAATTATTGGAAAAAACCTTCACCGGATATCAAAAATGCAACATTTAAGATAATAAATACATATAAAAATGGCACTAAAGCATTAATCAATCAAGAAGTTGATATCGCAATAATTAATCAAAAATATTTAGAGAATAATTCAAATCATTATTATGTTAAAACAATAGAGAATCCGACTGTTGCCTATATCAGTTTTGATTTTAGAGAAAATACTAGTATTAATGGATATAATAAAAAAAATCCATTGTCAGATGTTCGTGTGAGAAAAGCAATATATCAAGCTATAAATATTGAAGAATTGATAGGCAATTATTCTA
>JAHWGJ010000011.1 GCA_020054475.1 Thermoplasmata archaeon
TAGGTCTTAATGAAATTCTTGCGGCGTCAGAAGCTGCTACAATGATACTCCGAATCGATGATGTAATCGCATCAAAAAGTGGTGGAGGTGGAATGCCACCTGGTCCACCAGGCGGTGGAATGGGCGGTATGGAGGATTATTAATAAATTTTCCTCCATCTTTATTTTTATTTCGAGTGATTTGTTATGTCAAAAGAAAAAATAAGAAAAAACCAGAAATTTGAATACAGCTCTGAGGAACTAAGAGAGTTAGGAATTTTTAAAGATGGCAAAAGCAAGGAAAAATTTAAAGATAATTGAATTATTTTATGAAAAAACAGGCGAAGTATTAAGATTAATTCGTTTCAGAGAGCCAAAAGAATTTAAAAAATTTTTAGAAGATTTTGCATTAATGAGATACCCCGGATATGGATGGCGATTTAAGGAAAAAACAAAAAGGAAATCTAAAAAATGAAGAGGTATAAATGTCTAGGATGCAGATTTGAAAATGATACAAAAAAAATGGACAATAATATTTGCCCATATTGTGGAGAATTTATGGAAGAAATTAATGAAGAATCTGAAGAATTTTTTGATAGAGATGATTTAGATGAATAACAATAATACGGCTAGCATAACTGTAAAAAAATAGGAAAAATCCATATATAAAAAATCATATGAAAATGTAATTAATAAAAATTTGATTAAGTATTCAAATTTGAAGTTACTCTTTTGATAGTAATTCCAAGCGATAATAAACCATTTTCTCCTGTTTCTGTGAGAATTAATTTGTTATAATTATGTTCTATCCAATTTAATTCTAATAATTTTTCTTTTATTAAACTACCTAATCTTGATCCTATATGTTCAAAAAATATTCCGTCCTTATTCTCAGCACATATGTCAACATTTATTTTATTTGAAGATAATTCATTAACATCAATACCAATAATTTCTAGATTCTCCCAACCCTTCAATGTTATAATATACGATTTTTCATTTTGCTCTATCCATATATCTTTTAAAAAAAATTTTAAAATGGCTTCTCCTAATAAACCACTAATATGGTCATTACAAATATTTACTTCAATTGCCTTCGTATGTTTATTCATATTCATTTATAAATCTTCCATAATTTATATCTAATAATTTTTCTATATATATCAATTTCTTCTCCTTCTGATTCTTGGTAAATTCATTAATAAAAATATGAGTAAAATAAATGTAAAAATCATAAGAACTCCAAATGTAACATTGAATGAAAATATTATTAATAATAATGAAATTATAATCAATGTCATACTAAAAATGTTTGAATTGGAAATATATGGATCATCATATAAACTGTAATTTTTTCTTTTTATCATAATATTTTTTACCTCTACAAGTAATATAATTAAAACAAATTGATTAAAACTATTCTCATTTTCCTGTATAAAAAAGTAATATAATACTGGAAAACACTGAAACTAATTAAATAATAATATTTTTTAATATTTAAAAATACTAAGTTTTATCTTATTGCTTTTGTTAACTATTTATTATGAGAATTAAAAAAATTTCAGCATATCCAACCGAACTTGAATTAAAAGAACCCTTTACCATATCAAATGAAACAGTCGATTCTGGAATAAACATATTCATAAAAATTGAAACTGATTCAGAACTTATTGGATGGGGGTGCTCAACTCCAGATATTGTTACAAATGAAGATGAAAATACAGTTTTAAATAATTTGAATTCTATAAAACAAAATATTGTTGGAGAAGATCCAATTAGGATACATTATCTAAATGATATGATTGAAGAAAAATTAACAGGAAATCAATCTTTAATTTAAATTTTTTTATGTTTTTCTTTTCTCTCTTTCTTACGTTTCATTCTTTCCTTCTTTGTTAAAGGACCAGGTTTTTTATCTGGAGATACATCTCTTCTACCCTTACTTTTACTCATAACACTTTCCTCCTTTTTTTCATTTTAATCATCTATATTTATCCTAACTCTGCAATCCATTCAAAAACAATTTGATGAACACCATTGATAAGAAATTGTACTGCAATTGCAGCAAGAATCAAACCCATAACTCTAGATATTGCATGAGATCCAACTCTTCCAAGTTTATTAAATATTTTGTCTATATTTCTTAATAAAATATAGGTAATAAGTAAAGTTGCTAATACTGAAATGAAAACAATAACAGTATTTCCTATATCACCATTTGAACTATATAACATAACAGTTGAAATTGCACCCGGGCCTGCTAATAATGGAATACCCATCGGCACTATTCCAATGGTATCTTTTTCAGATGTTTCTTCTTTTTCTATCGGAGTTGTTTTTGTACCAGGTGTTACACCATACAGCATATTAAATGCAACTCTAAAAAGTAGTAATCCTCCAGCAATTCTAAACGCAGGTATTGTTATTTGAAATAGCATAAATATGTAATTACCAAAAAGACCGAATACAAAAAGAACTATGATCGCAGTAATTATAGCAGTTTTTATGATTTTTACTTTTTCTTCTTTAGAATATTTTTGAATAATTGAATAAAAAATTGGAATATTTCCAATAGGATCAACTATAGCAAATATAGCAGTAAATACTGTAATTCCATATATTAAATCAATAATCATTACTTACACCATTATAATAAAATATTATATTAAACCCATATATTTTAATATAAAGATTTGGAATGAGGGGGTAATGTGAGGAAATATTTGAACTCTCTTAACGCCCGACATTCCATTTCTCTAAATTGAGACGCCCGATGAACGGATTATTTTTTTTTATCTTTCTTTTTCTTAGGTCCAAAAACCATAGTGAATTTCCTTCTTTCAGACTCATGTTCTAAAAGTAATATAATTAGATAAAATAAGTTAATAAGAATAACCTGTTGATAAAAGTAAATTTAAATAAAAAAAAACAATAATCTGAATTATTATTATTAATTTCACTACAATGTGAAGATTCTATCATATAACAATTAATTTTAAGGTATCTCCAATGGTGAAATAAATTCTCTATCAGCCTCCAATACAGTAATTATTTCCTCATCCTTTAGACCTAAAGGTAGAAGTTGTGATCTAATTATTTCTTTCAACTCTTTATAGGATGGTGCAACCATAAAAATAGCTAGCCTATGTTCACTAGATATTTGGTAGACTCTAAGAACATTCTTAACATTCTTAATTTTCTCAGTTACTTCATCAAGATCAGATGATGATAATGGATTAAAAAATATTATAGCAAAAAAATTTAATCCAAGCGCTGTTTTATCTATTAAAGCAGTGTATCCCTGGATGATTCCAGTTCGCTCCATCGCTTTTATACGATCTCTAATCGTTGTTTCAGATCTTTTTAATTCTGAAGCAATCTCTTTATATGTTTTTCTAGCATCCTGCTGTAATAAGTGTAAAATCTTCTTATTAATTGTATCAATTTTCATTTTCTAAAAAACAAATATTTCAAAAGTAATAATAAACTTTTTCTTACAACGAATAAATCAAGAATACTAGGATAAATATCTTTCAAATTAGTTACTATAAAAAATATATATTTTCATCATCTTTTTATAATATTATTTATTGTATATTTCATCAATTTTTGCTGCTAAATAATCAGAAGGAAAAAACATCCGATTTTGCCATTTATTTAATTTTAATATCAAAATATTTGTTTTAGTTCTAAAAGGTATTTTTCTGCAGTAAAAATCTTGTTCCTTCTCATTTTTTTACATTCGAATGTACTGTAATACAGTAGTTCCGAATGTATAAATTTTTTCATTCAATAATAATTTGATTCTCTGCTATTTTAATATAATCAGATAATTTTAGATTAAGCCCTCTAAAAAATAATAATGAAGCTACATTGGAGTAAATATTTTTTTCATTGCTAATATTTACAATATTATCCACAATCTTTTTTTTTTCACTTGAATTATAATCCAATTTTTTTAATATTATATCTGTTATATCTATTGTTTTTTTTTTATTTTTTATATCATTAATCTTATATGAATCTATTTGTGGGCTGTAGCCAAAAGGAATTGATATATTATTTATATCAAAATTAGGCTCCAATGTGGTATTTATCTCTTTTAATAGATTTTGTTTTATAACATACCTCATAAAATTTTTAGCTTCACCAGGAGAAAACCAGTTTAAATCTACTGAAAGAGTAAGATAAAACTCTGATTTTTCCAATTGAATTTTACCACTACGTTTGAAAATAAATGATATTATTTTTTTAGCTTCAGATTCCAAGTTTTTTAAACTCCTCAATTTTTTCAATATCTATTAAGTAACCTTCAAAATTAAATTTTTTTAGAGTATGAAGTTCCTCTTTGGTAGATAAATATACATATGTTTTATTATTTACAATATTTTTAAAATAACTTTGATCTTTAAAATCATATAGATGATTTATATCATTGTTAAATAGTACTAAACCATTTATATTTGCTTTAAAAATATTATTAGTTGATTGTTGGAAAAATTCTGGTGTTATAGTCATATATATATCATTTTCAACAATTTCCTTTATATCAGGAATTTCAGTATTATCAATCAAATTTTTTCTAACCGTTATTTTGGATGCTCCTGCGATAACAGAATCAACAATATCACCAATAACTCTAGGCCCTGCATCAACCCATAAATCATGTTTTTTTGATAATTTTTGAAATAAACTAAGATTAGGCTGATTTTTTTTTAACCCATCGTGGTCTAAAACATATAGAAAAGCATCTTCATATTTTTTTAATAAATATTCAATATTTTCAAAATTATTATGATTTGATTTAACTATTTTTCTCTTTTTTATGTGTATAAGCGGTATAATCTTCATGGTTCATAAAAATATAATTGGGTTTTTTAATTTTTTTTTTTACAAAGTATTTATAGTAATATTTTTTCTTTGTTTGTTAAACGTTTTTCAGCTTCTGCAATTATTAATCTGGTTTTTAAGACAGTATCTGGATTAAGAGAGATACTATCGATTCCGCATTCAACTAAGAATTCAGCAAATTCAGGAAAATCTGAAGGTGCTTGACCACAGATACCAACTTTTCGTTTAGGTTGATGATTATGTGCGGTTTTGATAACTTGCGATACTAATCTTTTAACAGCATCATTTCGCTCATCAAAAATGGAAGCAACCAAATCAGAATCTCTATCTAAACCGAGCGTTAATTGGGTTAGATCATTTGAGCCTATACTAAAACCATCAAAAATATCAGCAAACTGATCGGCAACTATTACATTAGAAGGAATTTCACACATTACATAAATTTCAAGATTATTTTCTCCTTGCTGTAGCCCAAATTCATTCATAACCTCTATTACTTTTCTACCCTCCGCTGGAGTTCTGCAAAAAGGAATCATAGGTTTTACATTAATAAGTCCCATTTCATCTCTAACTTTTTTAATAGCGATACATTCAAGACCAAAAGCTGGTTTAAATTTTTCATCATAATATCTTGATGCACCCCTCCAACCAATCATAGGATTATTCTCCTTAGGTTCATATAGAAAACCACCAACTAAATTAGCGTATTCATTAGTTTTAAAATCTGACATACGAACAATCACATCATTTGGATAAAACCCTGCAGCAATTTTAGCTATACCTCTAGCTAATGTATCTATAAAAAACTCAACTTTATTCTCATAACCAATACTTTTCTCATCTATTTTTCTAATAACTTCAAGAATTTTCAAATTTTCTGATGACATCTGTTTTAATTTTTCATACTCAATTAATGCTAAAGGATGAATCCCAATATGAGAATTTATAATAAACTCCTCTCTAGCTAAACCAATGCCATCATTTGGTATTTGAGAATGATGAAATGCTTTTTCAGGAGTTCCTACATTCATCATAATTTTCGTTTTGGTATCTGGTAAGGCATCTAATTCTAATTGATCAATTTTAAATTTTAATAAACCTTCAAAGATTTTTCCTATACCCTCAGAACAATCAACAGTCACATTAGAAGAATGTGAAATTTTAGACGTACCATCACCAGTCCCAATAACACAGGGAATACCTAACTCACGTGATATTATTGCAGCATGACAGGTTCTACCACCTCTGTTTGTAACAATTGCACCCGCAATTTTCATTATTGGTTCCCAATCTGGATCAGTCATATCAGTAACTAGAACTTGACCTTGCTGAAATTTATTTATATCTCTAGCATTTTCAATTATATTAACTACCCCTTGGCCAATTTTATTTCCAACTGCTTCACCCTCTACTACTAATTTCCCTTCTTCCTCTAAAACATAAGTTTCTAAAATTGACACATTTTTTTGTGAATGAACAGTTTCAGGCCTAGCTTGAACAATAAATAATTCTCCTGTTTTACCATCTTTTGCCCATTCAATATCCATAGGTTTTTTATAATGATCTTCAATTATAATTGCCCAGTTTGCAAGATGTAAAATTTCTTCATCTGAAATAACAAATCTTTTTTTATCTTCTTCAGATACCTCCTCCTGCTCTGTACCATTTTCTCCATAGATCATTCTTTTTTCTTTTGAACCTATTTTTTTTTCAAGAATAGGTTTATAACCCTTTTTTAGGGTAGGTTTAAATACATAAAATTGATCGGGATTAACAGTTCCCTGAACAACGTTTTCTCCTAATCCATATGCTCCAGTTATATAAACAGCGTTTTCAAAGCCACTTTCTGTATCAATTGAGAACATAACACCAGAGGATGCAAGATCTGAACGAACCATTTTTTGAACACCAACAGATAAGTAAACGCTAAAATGATCGAAACCTTTATCGGTTCTATATGATATCGCTCTATTTGTAAAAAGGGATGCAAAACATTCTTTAACCTTACTTAATAAATCTTCTTCCCCCCGAACATTTAAATATGTTTCCTGCTGACCTGCAAAACTAGCATTTGGCAAATCTTCAGCAGTAGCACTACTCCTCACCGCCACATCAACGTTATCTCCATATTTTTTTTCCATTTCTTTATAAAATAGTCGTATTTCATTCTCTAATTCAGAAGGAATAGGTGTATTTTTTATTAAATCTCTAATTTTTTTCCCTCTTTCAGCAATATTATTTACATCATGAGTATTTAGATCAGATAAAATTTCCCTTATTTTATGATGTACACCTTCTTTTTCGATAGTATATTTATATGCAAATGATGTTATAGCAAAACCTGAAGGAACATTTACACCTTTATCTCCAATATTTCTTATCATTTCTCCTAAAGAGGCGTTCTTACCTCCAACTAAGGGAACATCATTAATCGATAAATCTTCAAACCATTTTATGAATACTTCTTCCATAAGAATTCGACCTCATCATAATATTATAATTTTTTTTTAGAAATCGATAACCAATATTAATAATATTCCTTTTCTGTTTGATGATACTTTATTCTTTAAAGATTTATGATAGAATCTTCTATTTTAGAAAATAATTTTTTCTTCTCTCTTTTTATATCCTTAGATAAAATATATGAAAATAATATTGGAGCTGCAATTGTAACATCACAATAAACGACTACATCATTTTTCAATTGGTTTGGTTTAATTTTACCCCAAGAAACTGCCTCAGATGGAGTAGCTCCTGAAAGACCACCCCAATGAGGTGCATCTGCAGTTATTTGAATAAAATAATTATGACCACCCTTATGGATATCCAATATTTGACTCAACATAGGTTGAGTCTGCATATAAAAATTTTTTGGGGCGCCTCCACCTAATTCAATTGCACCAGTTTTTTTACTTTGTTTAACAATTGCAGTGGATTCTAATATATCTAAGTCTGTATCAATAAAAATCCCTTCATTTTGTAATTTTAATTTAGCAAGATTCATACCTATTGAAGAATCTCCTGGTGATGGAGTAAATATTGGAACATTATTTTTTGCTGAGGCAGCTAAGATAGAATAAGAAGGCCTCTTACTTTGAATTAACAATTCTTTTCCAATTAGATTATGAAGAAAAGATGTGGATATTGGTTTAGAAATGGGTTTTTTTTTAAAAATTTTTTGAATGAACGCATCGGTTTTAAGAAGAGTATCTTCAGGTAAAAAAATATCATAAATTCTAACAATTTTTTCCTTTAAAAGATCTTGATCATTTGCCCTGAAATCTCCCTGATAAACTGGCAAATCTAGAGCAAAATGAATATCATGATATAAATTTGCCCCAGTCGATATAATAAAATCTACCAAACCCTTTTTTATCAATTCAACAATAAATCCACCAATGCCTGTTGGAGTAAGAGCGCCAGATAAGGTTAAACAAATCGTAACGTCCTCTTCAAGCATCTTTTGATATATTTTGCACGCCTCAGACAGTCTTCCACCATTATATGCACCAGATTTCGAGTAATATAGAATTAAATCATCAATAGAAGGTTTTGATAATTTTGGTATTTCCGGATAAATACGATCTTTTTTTAAAAATTTACTAGATTTTTTTACCAATATTAATCCTCCAAAAAAACTGCAGCAGCTAGAACTGTCGTCCATAAACCGTTTTTATCACCTTTAGCTGTTTGTGTTATACTTTGAGTTCTTACAAATCTTCCACTCATTTTATACTCTTGCTTTCGCTCATCCCATGCTTTATCAGGATCAAAATCTAATCCCAACGTTGTTGCTAACATTGAAGCAGCAAGGTCTTCTGCATAGTCCCCCATTTTTTTATTAATTGCTCCAAAACTATGGTATTCGGATATATAACCATAAGAATTTTTTTCACGAGATATTGCCACACCAATAGATGCACCCAATAGTCGATGAGGTTCATTAGAACAAATCCTAGACATAACACAATATGTAATTTGACCAGGCTTCAATTGAGATATTCCTTTTTCAGTAGTTATAATTTTGCAGTTTGGAGGAACAATACTAGATACACTTACCAAATTACTCTTTTCAATACCGGCATTACGAAGAGCTAATTCAAAGGATTGCAATTCATTTTTATGTTTCCCAACTCCTTTCGTAAAAAAAACTTTTTTTGGCACCATTAATTTTTGTTAATATGTTATATTTTATAAAAATATCTAATGGCAATTATATCTTTTCATCAATTTCAGAATTATCATTTTGTTTGTTTTGTTTTTTCAATAGATCTCTCATCTGTTTTTGAATATCTACCTGTTCTTTTTGAAAGGCAACTTGTTCTTGTTGATAATTAGTTATTACACTGCCTTGAACTTGGTTTTCAACGATTTTCTTAATTTCTTTATATGGAAAAACTCCATGTAATTCATAATAGCTTCTAGTTCTAGGGGTTTGTAATTCTTTTCCTCCTCCAAATAAACCTAAAAATTTTACCTTTTTTTCTCCTACTTGCACCCCTGCTGCAGCAGATGACTTATCAATACCAAGACCAAAACCAGATTGACTAATGGGTATTATTGTACCAAAACTAAATATTTGCCCCAAAATACCCTGTTTTGAATTTATATCAGTAATTTTATCATATCTAAGAGTTCGTTCTTGTTTAGTGATAACGCCTCCTTTGAATATAATTCTTTGATTAGATATTATGTATTTATGTGAACGTCGGTATAATTCAACTATTAAAAAACCTATAATCGAAATAGAAACTGAATAGAAAGGAATGAAAACCCCAATACTTTCTGAATTTTCTAACAATAATGTAGTTAATAATCCACCAATAAATACACCAAAATAAAAAAAGAAAATACGCCATCTAATGGTTAATAATGATGCAATTACCCCAACCACCATTAATATTATTCCCCATAAAGATATAATAAGCCATGGATTAAGAAAATAATCTTTAAATTCTGAAAAATTTACTAACCAGCCAATAATAACTCCCCAAGTTATTAAAAAAATGCAGAGTGATTGAAGCCCCATAAATGATAAAGGATGAGGAGATAATATTTTTTCTATCTGTTCATTTTCTAATAATTCGTTTTGGTTCATCTCTTTGCCCCTTTCCTAGTTTTAATAAAGAATCCATATCAATTTTGGTTTTAAATTTATTGGTCTTTTTTTTCGATAATAATATTACTAAGAGAGAAGCAGTAAATATTGTAAGTAATAATGAAATACTGTTTAGATAAGGTATTGGATAATAGAAAAAAACCAGACGACATAAAACATATGAAACAGGTATTGAAATATATGGTAATAATTTCTTTATACCTTCTATATTATCAGTGAATTTTATTAATAAAAGAATCAAATGAGTAATTATTAGAGATACAATTGATATTATTGAAAGCCATCCTAGTATTGAAAAGAAAGCCATATATAAATTATTATCAATTAAAATTGAAATATAAAAGAAAACATAAGATATAAGAATCAATAAAAAGATATAAACGGGTTTGTGTAAAATATTATATCTTATGTTTTTTAAATCATAAATCATATCGACTTTTTCTTGATTTTTTTCTCCGATAAAACTTGGCCTTATCCCCATCCCCATAATTATTAATAACAATAAAAAACCAAGATGAACTGGATGTAAAAGATCTATAGTAGATAAAAAACTTAAAAACCCTGAAGAAAAATTATATAAATTTATACCAAAGCTAATGAAATTATCAGAAAAAGTATATCCTGAATAATATATTAAAAAATAATCTGAATTAATTAAAAATAATAAGCAAATTAGAATTAATAATCCCGGTATGAAAAAAGGGCCAATAAAAAGAAATGCATTTGAAGTCCATTCCAATACTCCTTTTCTTACTTTTTTTGGCGAAACCTTACCGTAATTAACGCTTATAAAAAAACTTGATATTCCGCTTTTTGTTACAGTATAACCCAATGCATGACATATTGTTTGAAATAATACACCTATAAAATTTGAAAATCTGATTAAAGCATCATGATTGTGGCTGATAAGAGATAAAAAATATTTCTGACTCTCAATAAATAAAAGCTGAATAAACCAGAATAATATTACACCAAAGATTAAAGCTAAAGGTGCAAATATTATAATATCTAAGGGTGATCCATCCATATATACAAAAGGGTAATACATCTATTATTTATTAAAATATATTATCTACACAATTTCCAAATTAATTATATTTCCCTGGTTATCATATGATTTAAAATTATTTAAATTATATGGAAAAGCAGAAATGATATGAATTTTACCATGTTTTTGAAATAAGTGAAGATCGGCATTTGACGGATAAAATGTTGCAGATGGGTGGCTATGAACCGTTCCGACTATATTAAAATCAACAGGCAACATATGTAACTATCTTACAAGCTTCATTCTAACCATTTGATAAAAAGATTCCCCAAATCTAACAAATTTCGCAGTTTTTTCTGAACCTGTTACAATGATGTTACTATTATGTGAAACATCTTTTGAATATTGTCCATCAATTACAATTTTTGTTGCTTTACTTTTTGGTAAGATTTTTATATTTATTTTTTTAGATAAAGGTACGACCCATGGTCGGGCTGAAAGTCTAAAAGGAGCAATAGGGGCTATTAAAATTGCATTTACCGCTGGATCAAGTATTGGACCACCAACACTTAATGCATAGCTTGTAGAACCGGTGGGGGTTGATAATATGACTCCATCTGCACCTGTAGTTTCAAGCAATTCATTTTCAACAATGATTTGGTAATACATTATTTTAGCAATTTTTGCTGTTTGAATAGTTACTTCATTTGTTGCATCAGGGAGTCTATTTCCATCAAGAGTAATTTTAAGTTTAGATCGATTTTCAATATTATAATCTCCATCAATTACTTTTTTTAAACCTTCTATAGAATATTTTGATTCAACCTCTGAGAGAAAGCCCATTCCTCCGGAGTTAATTGAAAAAATTGGTTTTTCAATCGTTCTTAAAGCTCTTAATATTGTTCCATCGCCTCCAATTGTAATTACAATATCTGAGTTTTTGTTTATATTTTCTAATGAATAACCCTTTTTTTCAATCTCTTTTGCAAAACTTAATTCTGAAAATATTTCACCATACTCAAGTAAAAAATCATAAATATCTATACCTAATGATAAGGATTTTTTTCTTTTTGAATTACAAATCAATCCCCATTTCATATCTATGCCTTCTTCAAGGATTTGTCAGTTAATTTTAAAAGAGGGGTTAATTTCATTAATAAAGTCGGGTGTTTTATTACCAATGCTTTAACTAAACTCAACGTGCTAAATTCTTCAAATTTATAATCCTTTAATGAGTCAGCAAGCATATTTAATGTTTTATCATCAAAATCAAGCATTATCTCTTTTACAATATAATCTCTAATTAGTTTAGTTCCAAAAGCTTCCTTCCATCTTGTTTCATAACTTGATAATGTTTCTTTATCAAAACTTTGTTTCTCAACTGATTTTCCAATTGTCTCTCCAGCAATTTTACCTCCCTCTAAAGAAGTTGTCAATCCCCCGCCAGTAATAGGATCCGCATGTCTAGCAGCATCACCAACGAGCAATAAGTTATCTTTAACTGTTTCAATAGGTTTTGAAACGGGAACAGCACCAGCCAAGAATCTAATAGGTTCCCCTTTCTTTAATATAGGATTATCATTAATAAATTTATTAAGTAATTTCAATGGCAATCTAGAATCACTAAGACTAGCTAAAACACCTATTCCTACATTAAAGGTATTTTCACCTTTTGGAAATATCCATATATACCCTCCAGGTGAAATTTTTTTACCAATATAAAACTCACAATAATCAGAATTATAATCAACATTTGTTAGAGTATATTGCGCGCAAGTTTCTAAATCATTAGTTTTTAGTGTTGTATTGATTCCTGCCCATTTTCCAATTTTTGATTCAACACCATCAGCACCTGCAATAATATTTGCATTTATTTCGAATTTTTCATCAAATTCTCTAGCTTTTATACCTGTAATTTTTCCATTTTTTTTAATTAATTCAGTGACTTCAGTATTTAGTATTATATCGGCACCAGCTTTGGCAGCACGACGGGCAAGCTCTTGATCAAATATGTCTCTATAAACAACATAACCAGTTTCATTACCTGCCATCTCTTTTGAAAGAGTTACCATAGTTCCATCAGGGGAAAATATTTTAGCACCATCCATTTTACTAGCGATCCATCTTTTTCCTTCAAGCATTCCCCAGTTATCTATCCTTTGACTTATACCTTCCCCACATAATACAGGTATGCCAATTTCAGATCTACGTTCCAAAATAATAACTTTCGCACCTGACTCTGCGGCAAACCTTGCAGTAACAGATCCCGCAGGTCCACCTCCAACAACTATTGCATCATATTCCATTATTATTTACTCTCCTGAATCGCACCAATGGGGCAAGTTTTGATACATATTCCACATCTAATACATTTTTTATCATCTAAATTTGCTTTTGAACTTATCATATATATTGCATCTTGTAGACAAACTGAGATGCAACCACCGCAAGCTAAACAATTTTTAATATCAATCTTTATTTTAGACTTTTCCATAGGATTCACCCCGGATGATTCCAGATGCTATTAAATGGGCAATACGAATTGGCTCTGGTATGACACCTCGTATTGTAGAAATCGTTATTATTTCTTTTGCTTCTTTAAAAGAAATCCCAGAACATTTGATATATATTGGATTAAAATTCGTTTTGACCTGATATAGTAAGCCCTTTTCGATAATGTCAAATTTATTTTCCCAATCTGAAAAATTTTTTATCAAAGCATTTTTTATTTTTTTATAATCAGGCTTATCTCTAGTAATTGTTATAACTGGGATACCTGTTTTTAAAAAAATTTTTTCAATATTTAAAACATTAAAACCACAGAAAGTAACTCCATCTAATAATATTGATTTCAATTGAACTTTATGTCTAGTTTTATTTACCATATCAATGCATAAATCAGTACTATCATCTCCATCAACTTTTATTTTACGACTAAGAACACTTTCAATATAACTTCCTCCTCGCATTATTACACCTACAATAATTGCATATTCATCCGAAAAAGAAAAAGGGGAATCATCAATACCTAATAATCTAATCTGAGTTTTCATTATCCGTATTTATAAAATAGAAGAGAAATTAATAATAATTACTATTGCTAATTTAATCATAGAAGTGATAAATGCCCTGTAATTCTGTCAATAAGATTGTCAGGCCCGGGGCCAATACCTAACACCGTTTTTGTTCCAATTGGTATCTCAGTATGTCCTGCATCTGAAATAATTATTGATGAAATACTCAACTTATCTGCTGATTCTTTTAAAGAATAGAATTCATCTAGAGTATTAGTTTTTAAAATTGCCTTTTTGGCTCCTTTATTTATCCATTTTTTAAACCATTTTGAGTTATTTTTTTTCGTCATTAAAGCACACTCAACAGCAGCATGAGCAACTTGAGCCGCAAGCTTACCTTCAGATAACTTCAAATCTTTTCTGGTTACAATAACCATTTTATACTCAAAATCCATTAACCCGCCTCTTTGTTTTATGAAATATTATTAAAGGACGTTTCACACCATTTTTCTCCCATTTGAAGAGCTTTTTTTTTATCAACCAATCCTTTAACAATCAATGTATCGCCTTCTTCATCAACATGCTTTAACGGGACACCTAAATATTTTTTTCCATTCTTTATAATAATGATATCATCATTTAAAGCAATACTTTCACCCAGTTTTACACCTAATCCATCTAAAACAAAACGGCATAATAAATTATTTTCTCTATCTTCATTATTAGAATATTTTTCTTCCTTTCTTTTAATGATTCCCGAAAAAAAGAATGCCAACGATATATAATTCAATTTATTCATATTATAATAATTCCTTTCAAATTTGATAATAAAGTCATTATATCTGCGATTCTGTTATAAATCTTTTTAACTTTACATTTTTAATTTATGGAAAATAAATATGATGTTTCAATAATTGGTGGAGGACCATCTGGCGCTTTTATTGCTGAAAAGATCGCATCTGAAGGTTATAATGTTTCAGTTTTTGAAAAAAAAGATACAATAGGAGAACCAATAAAATGTGCAGGTTTAGTTTCTACAAGAGTATTTGAAATATGTAATATCAATAAAGAAAAAATAATTCAAAATAAGATTACTGGTGCAAACATACATTCACCTTATGATAATTGTATAAGAATAGGGGGTGATAGAGTTCATGCATTTGTAATCGATCGGAAAAAATTTGATCAAACTCTTATAAAAAAAGCCATGGATCAAGGAGCAAAAATTCATTTAGAAAATGAATTAATATCTGCAAAAAAAATTAGAGAACATATTGAATTAAAAATTTCAAAAATTGGAAAACATAAATGCAATCTATTAATTGGTGCAGATGGACCAAAATCAATAGTTAGAAGAACTTTTTCTTTTCAAGAACCTAAAGAATTTCTTATTGGAATTGGTGCTGAAATTGAAAATTCTAATTTAAATTCAAACTTTGTAGAAATTTTCATTGGAGAAAAAATAGCACCAGGTTTTTTTGCTTGGATGATTCCTACCAACAATAACGGAACAAGAGCTAGAATCGGATTATGTATTAAAAGTAATACAAAAAAAAATGTTAAATATTATTTTAATAATTTCATTAAAAATAAAATCACTTCAAAATATCTAAAAAATATTAAAATAAACAATATTATTGGAGGGATCATACCACTTGGTCCACCTAAAAAATTATATAAATCAAATGTTATGCTAGTAGGAGATGCAGCATCACAGGTTAAACCAACTTCAGGAGGAGGAATATATACTGGATTATTATCTGCGAATTTTTGCTCAAAAGTTGCAATAGAATCGATAGAAAAAAATAAATTCACCAAAGATAATTTAAAAAAATATCAGAAATTATATATAAAAAATATTGGAGGGGAAATAAGTAAGGGAATGAAGTTTAGAAAAATTTTCAAACATTTAAAAGATAATCAAATGGATTATTATATTAAAAAATTTCAAAATAAAAAGATAATTGAAATAATTTCGAAATATGGCGACATTGATTATCCTTCTAAACTTGTTCCCAAGCTAATAAAAAAATCACCCTCTTTATTAAAAACTGCAACTAATTTAATTAAATAAAATAATTATAATTCAAATTATTTTGATGAGGGCGGAGGCGGAATATAATAATCCCGTTCTTTACTAATGTCATAATTTTCTTTATTCTCTCTATTTATGAATTGTTTTTTTATTCTTCTTTTTCTTTTTATTATATAAATTAGTATTACCAAAATAACTGTAATCAAAAGACTAATTATACAAGGCAAAAATAAACCAATAATGAAAATAAATGAAGGCGTAATTTTAAAATAAACAGATTCATTCAACGTAGATTGATTTTTATTAAAGGATAGTTCAATATAATACTTGCCATCTTCAGTGGTGTTTAAAATCAATCTTTTTGATTCATTATTTAATTTTATTTTTAAACCCTGTGGAAACATTATTTTATATTTAATATTATGATTTTTAATACCCGATAATGTTAAATTTTGTTCAATTATATTTAAAGATGGCGGGAATAACTTAAATCTAAAAGGTAATGAATAGACACTATTAGATTTGGATGAAATTTTTATCGGATCTTCATCTCCCATTTTTGTTATATCGCGATCCCATAGTAATGATTCATCAAATATTTGTTTATTCAATATGCCTTTAATAACTAATTCTGGAAATATTTTTTTTATTCTTAATTCAAATGATTCAATTTCATTTGATAAAAACAGGTTAATACTGTCGTTATCAAAAATTTTTTCATCCACACATAACCTAAACAGATCAGAATTATAATAGTCTATATTTATTTTCTCAGGTAATGTAAAATAATATGGTAAAAGTGTGACATTTCTGCTCTGAATTTCATTAATAAATAAACCTAAAGATAATTTAGTATCACCAGTAAATAAACTAAGGATGTTTAAATCCGTTGTTTTAACAAATATTTCAATTGTAGTATCAATTTTTTCATCATTATATCTTTCTGAAATATTTGAGGTTATATTTCCTAATGTAAAATCACTTTCATTCCATGAAATAATATTTTTATTGTTAAAAAAAATATTATTTGGTAAATTTAAGTAGATTTTATAGGGGTAATTAATATTTTCAAAATTGTTACCAAAATTGATGTCTAAAGATGTTAAATTTGATTTTGCACCAGAATTAACTAAACCAAAAAAAGCATTTGATGAAATTCCACATATAAGAAAATTAATATTATTATCTGAGAAAAGTGCTTTTATAGGGGGATGATTGTCCATATTATCAATATCAAAGAGACTAGAGGAATTAATAGTTGAATTTATATCCCAATTAAAGGAAAAATTTAGAGTTTGATTAAACGGATATGATTCAATTTTAGGTTTTATATCATCGATCAAATATTTAATACTCCTATTATAAAAATCATCCCAAGTTATAAAATAATTTTCAATAAATAGTCTAACTCCATCTGAAGGAATAAAATTAAGATTTGAAATAAAATTTGGAATTAAGGTTAATTGAGATATATTTATGCTATTTGTAATAATTGAAAGATTTAAAATGGGCTTATTATTACAGTCAATTTCAAACTCAAATTCTATATCCTCTTCTTTATAATTTGATGTTGGATTATTATATTTAATGGCAAGTTCTGCAATTTTACTATAAATATCTTCATTATTATTTACTACGTACCATTGTATTATGTTGTCATTTACTATGCCCGTAGTGCGATGATAACCTATTGAATCTGGTAAAATAAAATTAAAAGAGTTATTCCATCCGGATTCAGCTATTAGATTGAAAGTATAGTTAACAATTGCACCCATGTCTAATACTCCATTTATGAAATCTGAAACAGTAACGTCATTATTGAAATTAAAAAAATTTGAAGATAAATTTATTGAATAAGTATCATAAAAGATTCCATTATTAAATAAAGGCAATTCATTTAATGAATGTATATATGCTTTATCAAAAATTGTTTTAATTTGATTTGTTAAAGAATTTTTTAAAACATATTTTATTGCACCCATTATTTCTGATTCATTTTCTTCTATACTCATTATTTCATTTTTACTATATGATGTTCCACTTGCATCAAGAGTAATTTTTTTCACATTTGCATTAATATTAATAATTAACACTGTTCCTGATATAAATTCAATATTAAAAACCGCGTCAATATTTTCATCTAAATGATTATCAGCAGATGCAATAAATAAAAATGGGGAAGAAAAAAATAGTAATAAACTTACAATAAATGGTATAATTTTATTTGAATGTGAAACCATAACACCCTCATCCAACCCTAATTATTAAACTATAATCCTTATAAAAACTTTCTTACAAAAATAATTAAAAACATATTTTTATTTCAATAATTTATTATGAGAATAATTAGTGGAACAACCTCAAAATCAATTGGAGAAGATCTTTCAAAATCTTTAAAGAGTCAAATTGTTGATACTCTAATAAAGAGGTTTCCAGATGGAGAATTATATATTAGAATTTTAGATAATATACAAGATGAAGATATAGTTCTAATTCAAAATACTTATCCAGATTTAAATCTAATAGAATTACTCTTAATGCAAGATGCTATAAGAGAGGCAGGGGCAAATAAAATAATTACAATTATACCTTATTTCGGATATGCACGTCAAGATAAAATATTTCAAAAAGGAGAAGTTATTAGTGCAAAATCATTAGCAAAACTTATTAGTATTAATTCAAATCAAATAGTTACAATAGATCCACATAAAGAACATATACTAGATTTTTTTTCAATTCCTGCATCTAGTATATCTGCAATAAATGATTTGTCATGCTATTTAAAAGATAAAGATTTAGATCTAATTCTAGCCCCGGATAAAGGCGCAGTTGATAGAGTAAAAAATGCAGCTAAAATAATTAATTGTGACTTTGATTATATGGAAAAAACTAGAATAGATGGTTATAATATCCAAGTTAAACCAAAAAATTTGGACGTTAAAAATAAAAATATTGCAATTATCGATGATATTATATCTACTGGCGGTACTATGGCTGTATCAATAAATGAATTAAAAAAACAGAAAGCAAAAAAAATATATGTTTCTTGCACTCATGGATTGTTTATTGGTGATGCAATAAGAAAATTAAATTCAGTAAAATGTGATGAAATAATCTCAACAGATACTATTTTAACTCAATTTAGTAAGGTAAAACTTGCAAATACAATCTCAAGATTTTTAAAAATAAAAAAATTATTTGATTAGGTAAGGTATATATAAGACTATATTTTTACGAGTGTGATTATCTCAAGGTGAAATGCAATGAGAAAAAGATCTCAAAGAAAAAGCAAGATTCCTCAACATGAACAAGGTTATAGGTTACAAAAAGAATTGATTAGAACTGAAAAAAGAAAATTTAGTTTTAATAAAAAATGGTGGACTGCAATTTCCTTAATTGGTATATTCTTTTTGGTTTTAGTTCTAAACACATATTTTAATGTTTCAAGTGGAACTACGGTAAACAGTGATTTAGAAGGTATTAATCAATATTATTTGTCTGGACCTGATCCTTACTATAATATGAGACTTATTGATGAGACGTTATATGGAGAAAATGCAGGACAATATCCATATTATTCAGGATATGATCCGCTTCTTAATTATCCATTAGGTGCGTCTGGAGGTAGACCGCCATTATTTAATATGATGGCAATAGGTTTTAGTAGACTTTTATTACCCTTCATGAATGAGATAGATGCAATTGGATATTCTATGCAATTTATTCCTGCACTTTTTGGAGCATTACTTGTAATCCCTGTATATTATATTGGAAAAACTTTATTTGGTAAAAAAGAAGGACTTTTAGCTGCTTTGTTTATTGCCTTAATTCCAATTCATTTGAGTTCAGGGCATGGTTCTGCATATACTCTATTTGATCATGATTCCTTTAATCTATTACTATTTTTTATTACATTCGCCTTTATTATTAAAGGCATAAGGGAGAAAGACACAATTAAATCAATTTTATATGCTATAATGGCTGGTATCCCTGTTGCAGCATTAACTATGACTTGGGTAGAAGCTCAATTTCTCTATGTTATAATAGCAATCTATGCTATTGTTCAGATGATAATTGATATATTTACAAATAAAATGGATATAGATAAAATTAAGATACCTGTTATAACTCTTTTCACTGGTTATTTAATTTCAATTCCTGTTTTAAGCGCACGATGGGGCTTAGTTGGTTTTAGATTTGATATTGCTCTATTTCTTTGTTTTTTTATATTATTATTTGGAATATTATATTACATTTTTAAATGGAGAAAACTTCCTTGGACAATTTCTTTACCTTTTGTTTTTATAATTAGTATTTTTAGTTTAATATTCTTATATATAATTCAAGGAATTTCTTCCTCAATACCAGTTATTTCAAGTTTGACGAGACTTTCAAGAATTCTTTATGGGGCTGGAATTTATGGGAATAAGGTATCAATGACTATTGCAGAGGCAGGAACTTATTCAATTAGTAGAACAGTTATGTCATTTGGACCTGCACTTTATTGGATAGGAATTCTAGGTTTAATATTTCTGATTTATTATTACGTTAAAGATATCAAAAGAAGAGATTTTCTTTTTATTTTAGTAATTTTTATAGTACAGATGTGGCTTACTGGAATCGCAGGACGTTTTTTAAATGATTTAGTACCTTTTATAGCACTACTTAGCGCATGGATTGTTGTTTATCTAATGAAAAAAATTGATTATAACAATATGATTAGAACTATTAAAAGCGCAGGTGGAGGCTTACATGGAATTAGACGAGGAGTTAAATTTTTGCATATTTTCGGGATTCTTTTTGTTGCATTTTTAGTATTGCTTCCAAATACTTATTTATCATTTGATGCTGCCGTACCGGGTAGTGAAAAAAATGATATTTTTGGGGATCTTCCAAGTGGGGGATTTGGTATTTCTCTTGCAAAAGAAGTTTATTGGTTAGATGCATTATCATGGTTAAACGAACAAGACATAGAAATAAAAAATCCTTCAGAAAAACCCGCTTTCATATCATGGTGGGATTATGGTTTTTATGAAGTTGCAGTGGGCAAGCATCCTACTGTTGCAGATAATTTCCAAGATGGCATACCTCCTGCAGCAAATTTTCATATTGCAACAAGTGAAGAAGAAGCAGTAATAGTTTTGATTGTAAGATTACTTGAAGGAAATGTAAGAGATAATAATGGGGTGTTGAATAAGGAAGTTATAAATACATTAGAAAAAAATCTTGGTTTCAATTTTTCGAATAATATTACAAATTGGGTTGAAAATCCTGAAGTTTCACCGTCTTACAATATGCAAATAGGTTTTGATTATGATGAAGAATTAGGTTTAGATTATCCAGTTGGTCAACAATGGCCAATGAATGCAGTTTATCATGATGTTATTGATTTATTATCTAATATTTCTGATGAAGATATAACAATGCTTTATCATGATTTACAAATTGCAACAGGAAATAGCATAAGATATTATGGTGTTGAAGGTTATGATAAGCAAATTTTTAATATATTTGCATTTCTAGCAGATAGAAGTTTACTTTTAGTTAGCGGAGGAGGTTTATATAATCCTGAGGATGATTTCGTAAGTTTAAAATATGTCACTCAGAGCGGTAGAGAGTTATCTTTTGATGAGTTAAATCAACTTACTGATCAGCAAATTCAACAAGATCCTCCAGTAGATACAAAACAATTTTTTAAAGATGCTTATTTTAATACCATGTTTTATAGAACTTATGTGGGAATCACTTCTGAGCAAGATGGTACTATATCCGAACCAGATTATCAGCTACCTTGTTTAAATATGAAACATTTTTCTGCTGAATATATTTCTCCATCTGAACCAGAGTATATGTATTATCAAGGAAAAGGGGCAGTGGTTATTGCAAAATATTATGCAGGGGCATTTATTAATGGTACTGTTTTATTTAAGGATGAACCAATTGATGTTCAGGTTGTCGTTCAAAAAAATATTACTCAATATGCAACTGAAATACCTGTCGATCACGATCAGAATATAACTATGGATGGAAATTTCAGTGTTATTGTTCCTGCTGGGAATATAACGTTACAAATTAGAAGAAATTTTGAATTAGGTCAAAATTCATTTATTTTGAGAAATGTTACATTCAATAAGTTAGATGATACAGACTATTCTATTATAACTGATAGTGAAGCAATGAGAATGACTGATGATTATACAAGAAATGTTGAAATTTCTATTGATCCTGCTAGTATAGAAGGTTTTGTTTATATTGATGAAGATGATAATGATTTTTATAATACTTCAAATGATAATACTTTAGATAATATTGATGTTAATTTGATAGAAATAGTTGAATTTAATCCAGATACCGGGCAACCTCAAAATATTGGTGACTATAAAACCTTAAAAACAAATAATGGAGGTTACTTTAATCAATCGGAACTTATGCCGGGATATTATCTTATTCAAGCAATTCAAGATGATTTTATAATTCATGAATCATTTGTTAGCTTATATTCTGGAAATAAATTTTATAATATCTCAAAACCTGAAGAGGGTGGAATTAAAGGAATAACATATTTCGATAATAATTCAAATGGACAATACAATATTGGAGAAGAAATGAATGAAGTAGAAGTTGAACTTAAGTATACAAAAATTGACGGATCAACTAAAATCGTAGATTCTTTGTTAACTAATGATGGTGGTAAATATTCCTTCCCGTCATTAATTCCAGGATCATATATAATAAGTGCAATAAAAGATCTTGATTATGCTACAGAAACAACTATTACAATTAATGAAAATGAAACTTTAATACAGAATATTTCAATGAATTACGCTGCGATATCTTTAAGTGGAAATACAATAGATGCTGAAAATGATATTATATCTAATATTACCATAAATTTCAATCCAGATTTAAATGTTGAAAATAATACTGCACAATCAAATATTATTCAATCTGATGATAAAGGGTTTTACTCAGTTAATATTCAACCAGGATCATATGACCTGGTTGTAAATCAAACAATAGATGAAAATAATGTAACATATAGATATATTTATCAAGAAAAATTAGAAATTTACATAGGCGAAGGTTTAAAAACATTAGATATCCTTGTTACAAAAATTGAAGAATCATAGAAACAACCGCATAATTTCATAGTGATTTAAACCAAATTCTATTTAAAATTTAAATAATTACTTTATCATATGTTAAACTTCGAAGATGGTAAAAAAACTGTAAAATTTGCTAGAGAAGTGATCGAATCAATTTTAAAACAAGATAATATAAGATTATCAACTCTCGAAAAATTTTTTGATGAAAAATCTGGTGTTTTTGTTACAATTCACACATTTCCTTCATATAACTTAAGAGGTTGTATTGGAATTCCAAAACCAATAATGTCCTTAAAAAATTCAATAACTGAGGCTAGTAAATCTGTTATTAAAGACCCTAGATTCTCCCCCCTTTTAGAAGAAGAATTAGATAAAATCATTATTGAAGTCACAATTTTGACAAAACCAACAAAAATTATTGTAACAAAACCAGAAGATTATATTAAAGAGATCAAAATTGGAAGAGATGGTCTTATTATTGAGAATGGTTTTAACTCAGGTTTACTTTTACCACAAGTTCCAATAGAACAAGGTTGGGATATTAACGAGTATTTAGCTAATATTTGTTTAAAGGCTGGTTTACCTTCTGATTCATGGACTGATAAAGAAACCAGAATCTATAAATTCTTTGGACAGGTTTTTTCTGAAATAGAACCAAACGGAGAAATAAAGGAGAAAAATCTTAATGGATTTGACAGTTGAAGGAAAAGTATATTTAAATGGAAATTTAATAAATTGCTGCATTGGAATTAAAGATGGCAAAATTTCAAAAATTAAAAAAATTTTAATATCTGAAAATCACAAACATTTTGGTAATAGTTTAATAATACCTGCAGGTGTAGATATTCATGTACATTTTCGAGATCCTGGAATGACTCATAAAGAGGATTTTGTAACAGGGTCAAAATCAGCTGCATTTGGAGGTATTTCATGTGTTTTAGATATGCCAAATACAATTCCACAAACTACCACAGTTGAAGACATAAAAGAAAAAATAAAAATTGCAGAAAAAAAATCATACGTTGATTTTGGAATTTACTCTGGAATTACAAATAATAATATTGATAAAATACCTGAGATTAAAAAATATTGCAATGGATTTAAACTATATATGGGGGAATCTACTAATTCGATGAATTTCGATAACCAAAATTTAAAATCACTCAAAAAAATTGATTTTAATAATAAACCAATTTTAATTCATGCTGAAGATAAAGAATGTTTAGATAATAATGAATCCCTAGAAAAAAATCTAATAGATCATATGAAATCTAGACCACCTGAATGTGAACAGAAAGCTATAAATGATGTTATAAATAAGTTATATGGAAATAATTTGAAAATTCATATTTGTCATATTTCGTCATATGAAGGAATTAATTTAATAAAAAAATTTAAAGATATAACCTGCGGGGTAACACCACATCATTTACTTTTAAATGTAGAAAATATAAGAAAAAATCAAAGTTTTTTCAAAACTAATCCTCCTATAAGACAAAACTGTGTAAGAGAATATCTTTTCAAATCTATACAAAATAACATTATTGATGTTATCGAATCAGATCATGCACCTCATACATTTAATGAGAAAAATATTGATTTTGATATGGCCCCATCAGGTATTCCCAATGTTGAGACAATGCTACCTATATTTTTATATTTAACATATAAAGGAAAAATATCACTTAATAAAATTGTCGAACTATTTAGTGAAAAACCATCTGAAATATTGAACATCCCAAAAGGTAAAATTGAAATTGGAAGGGATGCTGATTTATTAATAATTGATTTAAAAAATACATGTAAAATTAAGAAAGATAACTTACATTATAAATGCGAATGGTCTACTTTTGAAAATTTTCGAGCGATATTCCCAAAACATGTATTTATTAGAGGGGAACATCTTATCAGAGATGGTGAGATTATTTTAAATAAAGGTTCCGGTAATTTTATCGGAGGATAAAATATGTTTGATTTATTTCCAGATTGGTTTCAAATTTTTTTCGGGTCAATGATTCCCTTTCTTGAATCAAGATATATAATTCCATATGCTATGTGGGAATTCAATTGGCAATGGTGGGAAGCTTTTCCTTTGGCAATTATAGGTAATATTATACCGATTCCATTTGTATTGATTTTTTTTAAATATATTGAAAAATACCTTAGAAAATATGTTTTTTGGTCAAATATGATGGATAAAATTTTTGAAAAAACCAGAAGAAAAGCTAATAAAAATATTGAAAATTACGAAACTTTTGGTTTACTTTTATTTGTTGCCATACCATTGCCATTTACTGGGGCATGGACTGGTTCTTTAATCGCATATTTATTTGATTTAAATTTTTATAAATCATTATTTGTAATTTTTTTAGGAGTTATTATTTCTTCAACTATTATGATTATTTTATATTCAACTGGTTTAATAATTTGGATATCTATAAATGGTTGAAATACAAGGTGTTAATATGGATGAAGAGATTAAGATAGCAGCATATAACACTGTTAATAAAATATATAGAAAAATTAAAAAAATTCAATTATCAGAATATCACAAATTTGGTATGAATGTTGGGATAGGGGCTGATGGGACTCCAACTAAATATATAGATAAAGTTGCTGAAGATATTGCAATAAATTATATAAAAAAATTAAAAACAAAAATAAATATTTTATCCGAAGAAGCAGGTTTTTTAGATTATAATGGTGATTATACTTTTGTTATTGATCCTATTGATGGAACAAGGAATGCTGTTAGAGGTATACCATTATATTCAATTTCAATCGGTGTAGGCAAACATAAATTGGAAGATATTGAATTTGGTATTGTAAAAAATATACCAACAGGTGATGTTTATACTGCTGAGAAAGGGAATGGTGCTTTTTTTAATAAAAAACGCATTAGTACTCCTGATTTACCAGATAAAGAAATAATTTTTTCATTTAGCAACTGGAATATTTTTCAAAATGATCTTTCTGAATTTAATATATATGATAAATTACGTTCATTAGGATGCGCGTCAATTGAAATGTGTATGGTGGCAAGTGGAGCTCTTGATTTATATGTTGTAAGTGAAGAATATCTTCGAGTAACTGATATTGCAGCAGCATACTTAATTGTAAATGAAGCAGGGGGCTTAGTTACGAATATTAAAGGTAATAAATTAGATATTAATTTAAATTTAGATAATCGAACCAGTGTAATTACCGCATGTAACACAGATATGATTAATAGAATTATTAATAGATGTAAAGATTTAAAATAGTATATAATTATTTCAGTGCTGATGTCTATTAAAAACGATATTATTAAAATTATTAGTAATAGAAAAATACATTTTTCTTTAATTGATCCTGATAAACAATCTCCAAAAGTTGCTGGATCATTAGCAAAAATCTCAGAAGATTCAGGTTCAACAGCAATTATGATTGGAGGTTCAACTATCATCTCTCAAAAACAGGTAGATGAAACAATTAAATCGATAAAATATAATTGTAATTTACCAACTATATTATTTCCCTCTGGCGCTAAATATCTTAGTAATTATGCTGATGCTGTTTTTTTCATGAGTCTTTTAAATTCAAGAAATTTAAATTATGTAATTAGAGAACATGTTAAAGGGGCATCTTTTATAAAAAAAACAAATATTGAACCTATTTCAATGGGCTATGTTATTGTCGAACCTGGTATGACAGCTGGACGAATCGGTGAAGTTGATTTAATTAAAAGAAATGATATTGAAACAGCTATTGGCTATGCTCTTTCAGCTCAATATTTGGGAATGGATTTTTTTTATTTAGAAGCTGGTTCAGGTGCAGAAAAACCTGTTTCTGATAAGATGATAAGAGAAGTAAAAAAAAATATTGATATTCCGTTAATTGTTGGAGGCGGTATTCGTGATTTATATACTGCCAAAAAAAAAGCATTAGCTGGAGCAGATATTATAGTAACAGGTACAACCCTGGAAGAAGATATTAATTTAAAAAAGACCCTTACCGATATTGTAAAAGCATTGGAGATTTAGACTGTTATGAAAATTTTAGTGGGTATTACAGGCGCATCTGGATGTATTTATGGCATTAGATTAATTGAAGAGTTAAAAAAAAATGGGATTGAGACTCATATAATAATTTCAGAAAAAGCTGAAAATATAATTGAATATGAAACCACCTATAAAATAGATGAAATTGAAAAATTAGCAGATAAAAGATATAATAATACTGATTTATTCGCAGCTCCTTCAAGCGGATCTTATAAATTAGATGGAATGATAATTTCTCCTTGTAGTATAAAGACTCTGTCATCAATTGCTAATGGTTTTTGTAATAATTTAATTTCTAGATCGGCTACATGTTGTCTAAAAGAGGGAAGAAAATTGGTTATGATAATACGAGAAACTCCGTTAGATTTAGCATGTATAGAAAATATGAAAAGAGCTAAACTTGGGGGGGCAATAATTTTACCAGCAATGCCTGCCTTTTATTACTCTCCCAAAAAAATTGATGATTTAGTAAACTTTATTGTTGGCAAAACCTTAGATCAATTAAATATTAAGCATAATATGTATAATAGATGGGAATAATTTAGTTAGATTCACATAATTTTATGAAGTTTTTAAAAAATTGAATACCATATTCTGTGTGTTCAACTTCGGGATGAAACTGAAAACCATATAACGATTTATCTTTATGTTTAATTATTTGTATTTCACAATTTTCACTGTTTGCTAAATTAATAAAATTATTTGGAATTTTTGTAACTTCATCGTTATGTGATTCCCATACTATTGATTTTTTAACAATATTATTAAAAATAGGATCTTTTTCAAAGATAATTAATTCAACTTTTCCAAATTCTGGAATTTTTGAAGGTTCGACTTTTCCTCCATAATGGCGAGCAATGAATTGATGACCTGCACAAATACCAATAATTGGAATTTCTACTTTATCAAGTATTTCAGCACAATTACCTAAGTTGCCTTCCAATCCAATTCTAGGTGAACCTCCTGATAAAACTAAGCCATTTACTTTCTCATTTAAAATTTCTTTAACCGGTGTAGTATTTTGAATAATTTTTGTGTCAACATCAAGGTATTTTAAAGTACGCCATTCTCGATGGGTCCATTGACCACCATTATCGATTACAAAAATTTTTGTCATGATATTTTATTTCCTAATCCTTACCTATTTATTTATATTACTCCCATTCAACAGTACCTGGGGGCTTATTTGTGATATCGTAAACAACTCTATTTATTTTATTTCCAAGATTATTCGTGATTTTGTTAGAAATTTTTTCTATTATATCTGATGGTATTTTACTAAATACACATGTCATTGCATCTATACTTTGTACAGCTCTAATTGCAATAACAAATCCATAAGCTCTTTTGTCTCCTTGAACTCCAACAGATTTTGTTGGCAAGAGAACAGCAAAATATTGCCAGGGCAATTCCATATTATTATTTTTTGCTGCATTTTCAATTTCTTTTTCAACAATATCGCATGCTTCTCTAACAATTTGAGTTCTTTCTCTTGTAGCTTCTCCTAATATTCTTATTGCTAATCCTGGTCCTGGAAATGGTTGTTTTTCTGATACGATTAATTTTAAGGATCTTGCAACTTTTCTTACTTCATCTTTATATAAATCCCGTAGAGGCTCAATTAATTTTAAGTTCATATCTTCAGGTAAACCTCCAACATTGTGGTGTGATTTTATTGTATCTCTAAAATCATCACCAGATTCTATCCAATCTGGTGCTATTGTCCCCTGTACAAGATATTCAATTTTTTCATCTTTTGCAACATTTTCAAATATTCTTATAAAGTTTTCACCAATGATTTTTCTTTTTTCCTCTGGATCAAAAACACCTTTTAAAGATTCAAAAAACATATCGGATGCATCAATAAACCTATAATTTAATTTCATATGTTCCATCAATTTTTTTATTGATTCGGGTTCATTTTTCCTCATATATCCTGTGTCGACATTGACTGCAATTAGATTATCTCCTATCGCTTTGTTAACTAAAGAAGCGCATACTGTACTATCTACACCACCTGAAAAAGCGATTAATGTTCTTCCTTTAATGTCCTGTCTAATTTTTTTTATTGTTTCTTCAATAAATTTTTCCGATTTAAACATAAAATACCACTATTTTGATAATATTTTCTCTCTCATTTTTTTCCTATATTCATCAATTTGTAGCTTAATTTTTTTATCTTTTAAAGCTAGTATTTCTATTGCTAATAATGCTGCATTATCACCTCTATCTAAACCAACTGCTGCTACAGGTATACCTGGAGGCATTTGAATAATTGATAAAATTGAATCAAAATTTACCTTTCCACTAACTGGAACTCCTATTACAGGTTTTATGGTTTGAGAAGCTATACTTCCAGGTAATGCAGCGGCAAGACCGGCGATTCCAATGAAAACATCAGCATCACTTTCAATAATAATTTTTTTTAGAAAATCAGGCGTTCTATGCGCAGAGGCTACAATAATTTCATATTCAACATCAAATTCTTCAAGAATTTTTTTAGCTTTTTCTGCAATTGGCATATCTGATTTCGATCCTAAAATAATATGAATATTCATAAATATCAATTCTCGATATATAAGACTATTAATTAATTGTTTCTACTCTCCGATATTTCATCAAAAAATAAATATATGAATTGTTTATGTTGAAAGCAAACAATTGATTGGAATAATATGAAATTAGTCATCTGTGAAAAAAACATTTCTGCTCGAAATATTGCATATATTCTTTCCAAGGGTAAATTAAACAATATAAGAATTGGTAAAACACCGGTTTATGAGTTTAAGAAAAATGATGAAATATGGAATATAATTGGTTTAAGAGGTCATATAATATCTCGGGATTATCCTGAAAAATTTAAATGGTGGAAAGAAGAAAATCTAATGGAAATGATTAATGAAGAACCATGTAGACTTGTTAGTGAAAAGGATATAGCTAATTCCTTAAAAAATCTTGTAAAAAATAATCCGGATATAATTGTTGCAACTGATTTTGATAGGGAAGGAGAATTAATCGGTGTAGAAGCAATTAATTTGATAAAAGATTATAATAAAATAAACAAAATAAAAAGAGCTAAATTCAGTGCAATAACAAATTTTGAAATTTCAAATGCCTTTGATAATTTAACAGAAGTTGATTATAATCTTTCATATGCAGGGGAATCTAGACAAATCATTGATTTAGCATGGGGTGCTGTATTAACTAGATTTATTTCTCTTGTTTCAAATAAAACTGGAAAAGATTTTCTATCTATTGGTAGAGTACAATCACCAACTCTTGCACTTCTAGTTGAAAAAGAAAAAGAAATTAAAAAATTTAATCCAAAAACATTTTGGAAAATCAATGCTAAATTAAAAAAAGACGAAATATTTGATTCAACTCATATTGAAGGACAATTTTGGGATGAAGATAAAGTTAAAAAAATTTACGATAAGATTAAAGATAAAAAGGACGCAAAAATAAAAAAAGTAAATAAAAAAATAAATAAGGAATATCCGCCAGCTCCCTTCAATACAACATCTTTCTTACAGACTGCTTCATATCTTAGAATCCCAACATCAAAGGCAATGGCCATAGCAGAAGAACTTTATATTTCGGGATTAATATCATATCCTAGAACAGATAATACAGTTTATCCTAATACATTAAATATTAAAGGAATATTAAAAAAATTAATAGAATCAAATTTTTCAAAAGAAGCTAATGAGGTTATTAATAATAGAAGACAGCATCCTACAAGAGGAAAGAAAAAAACAACTGACCATCCGCCAATACATCCGGTTTCTGTGCCAAGCAAGAAATTAACCCTTGATCAAGAAAAAATATATGAACTTATTTGTAGGCGCTTTTTAGCAACTCTTTCTAAAGATTCTATATCTGAAACAGTAGATGTTTCTTTGGATATTTCTGGGGAAGAATTTAAAGCTAGCGGATATAGATTAATTGAGTCTAATTGGAAATCAATATACAAATATATAAAAGAAAAAAGAAAACCCATCCCTGAATTAATTGAAAATGAAATAATAAAGGTAAAACAAATTATTTTGAAAAAAGATAAAACGAAACCACCTCAAAGATATACTGAAGGATCTCTAATAGTGACGATGGAAAAATTATTATTAGGTACAAAATCAACTAGACCTGAGGTAATAAGTAAATTATATTCTAGAAAATATATCACAAAATCACCTTTGGCTCCTACTCCAATAGCAATAGCAGTTATTGAATCAATGAAGAATTGTGATGTTATTAAATCAGAAATGACAGCTAGATTAGAAAAAGATATGAATCTTATTGCTGAAAATAAAAAAACACTTCAGGATACAGTTAAGGAATCTAGAAGTATGCTAACAAAAGTAATTAAATCACTTGAAAATAATAAGGTTTCAATAAAAACAAATATTAATAATGCGCATTTTGAACAAAATAATTATGGGATATGTCCAAAATGTGGAAAGAATCTTATTTTAATTATATCAAGAAATAAGAAACGCTTTATCGGATGCACAGGATATCCCACTTGTAAAAATACCTATCCTTTACCACAAAAAGGTTTCATATCAAAAACAGATATGATATGTGAATCATGTAAAACACCAATAATAATGGTTAGAACAAAAGGAAAAAAACCTTGGAATATGTGCTTTGATATGAAGTGTTCGGCCCAGAAATAATATCTATTTAAACTTTCATTATTCCATTTTCAGTTATAAATCCAGTTACATATTTTTTTGGTGTAACATCAAAAGCTGGATTTTTAATTTTTATCCATAATGGCATAATGTTTTTACCATTTATGTTATACAACTCTTTTTCATTTCTCTCCTCAATTATTATTTCATCGCCTGATGAAATATTATTATCAAAAGTACTTAAGGGAGCTGCAACATAAAATGGTATTCCATTTTCTTTTGCAATAACAGCTTTTTCATAAGTACCAATTTTATTAGCAAAATCATGGTTTTTCGCTATCCTATCAGCGCCTGTAATTACTAAATCTATATCTCCTTTTTTTAGATAATATCCCGCTGCATTATCCACTATTAAACAATGATTTATACCTTCATTTTTTAACTCCCATGAGGTTAATTGTCCTTGACAACGAGGTCTAGTCTCATCAACAAATACAAAAATTTTCTTACCATTTCTATTTGCAAGCCTTATTGGAGCAAGTGCAGTTCCATAATCAACGGTTGCCAACGCTCCAGCATTACAATGAGTTAGAATTTTCATTCCATCTTGAATTAATTTTTCACCATTTTCCCCAATTTTTTTACATCTATTTACAATATCATTCAAATATTTTTTAGCTATATCTTTTGGTTTTTCACCCCTTTTTATGTTATCTAACATATAATCAAGCGCATAAAAAAGATCAAAAGCAGTCGGTCTTGAGGATTTCAATTTTTTATAAGATTCAATTAAATCATGTCTGCCAAGAACCACCCCATATGCAGCAGCAACGCCAATTGCTGGGGCACCTCTAACTATCATTTCTTTAATTGCATAAACAACATCATCAACTGTTTTTGCAGTATATATTTCAAATTTAAATGGAAGTTTGCGTTGATCAATAATCTTCAATGTATTATCTTTAAAAAATAGAGCTTTTATTTTTTTACCATTTACTATCATTTAACTTCCTCTATTAACTTATTTATTATATTTTGAATTTCATTTAAACTATTTCCAATAATAAAAATTCCATATTTTTCAGTAAATACAATATTGCTATCTCTAAATTTTAATAATATATCTTTTGCAATTTCAATTGAATCATCTTTAATTTTTTTTTCATTTGTTAATAAATTGGTTTTTAATTGAATAAGTACATTTTTTTCTCTTCTAGCATTTTGTATTATCCAATGGAAAGTCATATTAAAATCTGGTTCATGTTTACCAATGATTAAAAATAATTTTTTTACTGGGTTGTAATCTGCAATTTCAATAAAATCATCTATTTGAATTTTTTTTAAATTAGAATTTTCACAGTTTATAACAATTCGTTTTCCATATTTTATGCTTATAATTATATCCTCATCGATCTTGAAATTTAATTTTTCATTTAATTTTTTAATTAGTTCAATTATATCTGGAATAATCATAAAATTTGTTATTTCATTTGAAATTTTTATCGATTGAAAAGATTTATTATTTATCATTGAAAATTCCTTAACTGTAATATTTCATTTAATATTCTTTTATTTTCAAAAATATATTATAGTTGGAATAGTTATTAATTTTATTAATTTATGAGGATTGAGATATGAAAAAAATAATTCTAGATGAAAATGAAATCCCCAAAAAATGGTATAACATTCAAGCCGATTTAAAAACTCCGTTAGATCCACCATTAAATCCAAAAACAAAGGAACCAATAGGCCCAGATGATCTTAAAGCGATTTTTCCAATGGGTTTAATTAAACAAGAAGTAAGTCAGGAGAGATATATTTCAATTCCTAATGAGGTTAGAGAGATTTATCGAATATGGAGGCCTTCTCCATTATACAGAGCGGATCGATTGGAAAAAGCCCTTAAAACACCTGCTAAAATTTATTTTAAATGGGAGGGAGTAAGTCCCCCGGGTAGTCATAAACCAAATTCATCCGTGCCTCAAGCTTATTATAACATGAAAGAAGGAGTTGAAAATATTGCTACTGAAACTGGTGCAGGTCAATGGGGGTCTGCACTTGCATTTAGTACCAGCATTTTTGATATTGGATGTAGAATATATATGGTTAAATGTAGTTATGATCAAAAGCCTTATAGGAGAATATTGATGGAGAATTGGGGGGCAAACGTTTATTCCAGCCCAACAAATATTACAAATGTAGGGAAAGAAATTATTAAAAGAGACCCTGAAACTTCAGGTAGTCTAGGAATTGCAATAAGTGAAGCTGTTGAAGATGCAGCTACACATGATGATACAAATTATGCATTAGGTTCAGTTTTAAATCATGTAGTGCTACATCAGACAATTATTGGGCAGGAAGTTAAGAAACAATTTGAATCTATAGATGAATATCCCGATATTATTTTGGGATGTGTTGGTGGAGGTAGTAATTTTGCTGGTACGGCATTTCCTTTTGTTCGAGATAAAATTGTTAATGAAAAACCAGATTTGAAAATTATATCAGTAGAACCATTTGCGTGCCCGACGCTTACAGAAGGATCATATAGGTATGATTTCGGGGATAGTGTTGGACTTACTCCCCTTCTTAAAATGTTTACATTAGGTCATAGTTTTGTTCCCGATGCAATACACGCGGGCGGCTTAAGATATCATGGAGATTCACCACTGTTAAGTAAATTAACTAAAGAAGGTTATATGGAAGCAGTTGCATATTATCAAAAAGAAGTTTTTGAAGCTGCAGAGCTATTCTCAAGAACTGAGGGTTTTGTAGTTGCTCCGGAAGCAGCACATGCTGTAAAGGCAGCAATTGATCAAGCTTTAATATGTAAAAAAAATAATGAGGAAAAAATTATATTATTTGCAAATAGTGGACATGGTCATTTTGATCTTTCAGCTTATGATATGTATCATAATAATAAGATTAAGGATTTTAAACATCCTGAAAAAATGATAAAAAAGGCTATTGAAGAAATTCCTGAAATATAATTTTTCAAGATTGTTCATTAATAATGGTTTTATTTTCTTTATGTAATATTTATTGTAAATATTAATAAAATAGTATTTTAATTAGGAATAAAAAAATAAATTGAAAATGTAAACGTGGATTAATTAAACCTTGTTAGTTAAATCTATTTTCTTCAAGGGGGAATAATTTGAAAAATATTTGTATTAAAGGTGCAAGAGAACATAATTTAAAGAATATCAATATTGAAATTCCAAGAGATAAACTAATTGTTATAACGGGTTTATCAGGATCGGGTAAATCAACATTAGCTTTTGATACAATATATGCAGAGGGTCAGAGAAAATATGTTGAATCTCTCTCAGCTTATGCAAGACAATTTTTAGGTCTTATGAGTAAACCTGATGTTGATAGCATTGAAGGGTTATCTCCAGCAATATCTATTGAACAAAAAACATCTAGTAAGAATCCAAGAAGTACAGTCGGAACAATAACTGAGATATATGATTATTTGAGATTACTTTTTGCTAGAATTGGAACTCCGTATTGCCCTAGACATAATATTAAAATTGAATCACAGTCTGCTGAAAAAATTGCAAATAGGATAAGATCAGATTTTAAAGAAATGATTACAATTCTTTCTCCAATAATTAGACAAAAAAAAGGTACTTATGAAAAACTATTTAGAGAACTTAATAGAGAGGGGTATACTAGAGTTCGAGTTGATAACGCAATCTATCGTACTGATGAAGAAATTAAATTAGATAGATATAAAAAGCATGATATTGAAATTGTTATAGACAGAACTTTCATAGATGATAAATCTAGGCTTGTTGAAGCTTGTGAAAATGCTTTAAAAAAATCTGATGGTCTAATATTTGTTATTGATGATACTATTGAAACTGTTTATTCTTCTCGAATGGCTTGTCCAAAATGTGGTATTGTTTTTGAGGAGCTTCAACCTAGAATGTTTTCATTTAATAGTCCTTTTGGAGCTTGTGAAGAATGTCATGGGTTGGGAATTAAAATGGAATTTGATCCTGATCTTATAATTCCCGATGAAAGCAAATCTATTTCAGATGGTGCAATTAAATTATATAAAAGTGCTAGGGATGGATGGAGAATTAAATATCTTGGTGCGTTAGCTAGACATTTTGGATTTGATATTTTTACTCCTATCAATGAGTTAGATGAAGTTCAATATAATGCTTTAATGTATGGATCCGCTGAACAAATAAAATATAATTTAGTAATGAGAAATGGCGATTCGCATTGGTTTGGTAAAGGTAAATGGGAGGGCTTAATTCCTCAATCTGAAAGATTGTTCAAACAGACTGAATCAGATTATAGAAGAAAGGAAATGGAAAAATTTATGAGAATTTCACCTTGTCCAAAGTGCGAAGGTAAAAGATTGAAAGAAAAAATTTTGAACGTTAAAATTAATGAAAAATCTATAGCAGAAATTACTGATATGTCTATTAAACAATGTGTTATTTTTTTTAAAACATTAATTCTTAGTAGTAAACAAGAAAAAATTGCATGGCTTATATTAAAGGAAATTAAAGCTAGATTGGATTTTCTTAATAATGTAGGTTTAAATTATTTAACATTATCAAGAAGTTCTGGAACTCTATCTGGTGGAGAATCTCAGAGAATTAGACTTGCAACTCAAATTGGATCGAATCTTATGGGTGTTTTATATATTTTGGATGAACCTTCAATAGGGCTTCATCAATGTGATAATAAAAAATTGATTAAAACATTATTTAATTTGAGAGATATTGGTAATACATTAATTATTGTTGAACATGATGAAGAAACGATAAGGAATGCTGATTATGTAATAGATATGGGGCCTGGGGCAGGAATTCATGGGGGAAAGATTGTAGCATGTGGATTGCCCGAAGAAATTGAAAATGATGATTCTTCATTGACTGGAAAATATTTATCTAAAAAATTACAGATAAAAATTCCAGATAAAAGAAGATTTTCAAATTCTTTTATTCATATAAATGGATGCAGAGAACATAATCTAAAGAATATTAATGTAAAAATTCCAATTAGAGTTTTAACTCTAATTACTGGAGTTTCGGGTAGCGGAAAATCTACTCTTATTTATGATATTTTATATAGGGGTTTATTAAAGATACTTCATAATTCAAGAGTTAATGTAGGAAATCATGATTCTATTGAATTTGATGAGATGATTGATAAAGTAGTCATTATTGATCAAAGTCCGATTGGAAGAACACCAAGGAGCAATCCTGCTACATATACTAAGGTTTTCGATTCAATTAGAAATATTTTTGCTAAAACTTCAGAAGCTAAAAAACGCGGTTATAAACCTGGGCGTTTTTCTTTTAATGTTAAAGGAGGAAGATGTGAAGTATGTAATGGAGATGGATTGATAAAAATTGAAATGAATTTTCTTCCAGATGTATATATTCAATGTGAAGAATGCAAAGGTAAAAGATACAATAATGAAACTCTAGAAGTTAAATATAAAGGAAAATCTATTGCTGATGTTCTTAATATGACCGTTGAAGAAGCTCTTAATCTTTTTAAGAATATACCTTTTATAAATAAAAAACTTAGAGGCTTATCCGATGTTGGTTTAGATTATATAAAGCTTGGTCAGAGTTCAACTACTTTATCAGGTGGTGAAGCTCAAAGAATCAAAATTACTAGAGAACTTTCCAAGAAAAGTACTGGAAAAACTTTGTATTTGTTAGATGAACCAACCACAGGATTGCATTTTCATGATGTAAAAAAATTAATCGATGTACTTAATAATTTAGTTGAAAAGAGAAATACTGTTGTTGTTATTGAACATAATATGGATATGATAAAATCAGCTGATTATATTATTGATTTAGGCCCAGAAGGGGGAGATTCGGGTGGTGAAATTATTGCATATGGTTCACCTGAAGAAGTTGCAAATAATATTAATAGTAGAACCGGGGAAATTTTAGTAAAAAAATTATTAATTAAACGGGAAAAATGCTTAATATAGATTTAATACCAAAAGATTCTGGTTGTTATTTATTCAAAGATAAAACAGGTAAAGTAATTTATGTTGGTAAAGCAAAGAATCTAAGAAAAAGAGTTGGAAATTACAATAGAATTAATAATTTAGATTCAAAGACAAAATATCTTATTAATAATGTAGATTCAATTGATTATGTTGTTACTGATAATGAAAATGAGGCATTTATTCTTGAAAACACATTAATTAAAAAATTTCAACCTAAATATAATATAGATTTGAAAGATGCTAAAAATTATGCTTATATAAAATTAACAGATGAAATTTGCCCAAGAATCTTAATAGCTCGGGATAATAAAGGTAAAGGTAAGTTCTATGGGCCTTTTGTATCAGCAAAAGAAAGAGATTATATTTTATATCTCTTAAGGAGAACTTTTAAATTAAGAACATGTAATAGAATTCCAAAAAAAGTATGTTTAAGATATCATATAAACCTCTGTAATGGTCCTTGTGTTAATAATATAACTGTAGAGGAATATAATGAATCGATTAATAAAATTAAAATGGTTTTATCAGGAAAATCAAAAGATTTAATTAAACTTTTAAATAAAAAAATGAAGATAGATATTAGAATTCTAAAATATGAACAGGCTTTGAAAATTAGAAACGAGATTTCTGCTCTTGAAAGTTTAAATGAACGTCAAAATATGAAAAGACAGAAGAAACATAATGAGGATATTATTAATTTTAAAATAAAAGATGACAAGGTATATTTGCTTCTTTTTCATGTTTATAAAGGTACTCTTACTGATAAAAATGAGTTTATATTTAATTATAACGATGATTTTTTAGATGAATTTATTATACAATATTATTCAGAAAATAATATTCCTAAAGAAATAATCATATCACAAAAAATGAGTGATGCAATAGTATCCTTTTTACAGACAAAAAAAGGAGAGAATATACTTATTAACACACCTTTAAAAGGTGAGAAAAAACAGTTATTAAATTTAGTTGAGAAAAACATTGATAAAACATTTTTCCAAGGCTTAAACAAAACCAATTCCTTAAAATTAAAACTGAATTTATTAAAAACACCCAAAATAATTGAATGTTTTGATATTTCACATTTATCTGGAACATCTATTGTAGGATCAATGGTTCAATTTTTTGAAGGAAAACCATTTAAAAGTAATTACAGAAGATATAAAATACGATCAGTCAAAAAAATTGATGATTTTGAAGCTATAGCTGAAATTGTAAGACGAAGATATAAAAGGATATTTATTGAGAAAGAAATATTTCCAGATTTAATTATTATTGATGGTGGAAAAGGGCAACTTAATTATGCATTGAGGGAACTGAAAAAACTAAATTTGGAGATACCAATAATTTCTATTGCAAAAAAATTTGAAGAAATTTATACTCCAAAGCATATAAAACCAATAAAACTTGATAAAAAAGAAATTGCATTGAAGTATATTCAAGAAATTAGGGATGAGGCTCATCGTTTTGCAATTAATTATAACAAATTATTAAGAAGAAAGGAGTTAATTCCATGAGCCAATTTAAATTAATTACAGAGTTAAAACCCAAAGGATCACAGCCTATGGCTATTGAAAAATTGTTACTTGGCATTGATAATAATTTTAGATATCAAACATTACTTGGAGTAACAGGTAGTGGTAAAACTTTTACCATAGCTAAATTAATAGAAAAAACACAGAAACCTACTTTGGTATTATCACATAACAAAACACTTGCAGCTCAACTTTACAGTGAATTTAAAGAATTTTTTCCAGAAAATCGAGTTGAATATTTTGTATCATATTATGATTACTATCAACCGGAATCATATATTCCCCAAAAAGATCAATATATAGAAAAAGATGCAGATATAAATCCAAAAATTGAACAGATGAGACTTGCTGCAACTACGTCATTATTATCAAGAAAAGATGTCATTGTTGTTGCATCTGTATCTTGTATTTATAGCGTTGGTGACCCAAAAGATTTTTCAGCTTTTAGATTTGAACTTCGAAAAAATCAACAAATATCTAGAAATGAAATTATTGAAAATCTTATTAAAATGCAATATGAAAGAAATGATTTTAATATTAAATCAGGAAGTTTTCGTGTAAAAGGAGATGCAATTGATATTATTCCTGGATATTATAATAATATTTATCGTATAGAGTTATTTGGGAATAAAATTGAAGGAATTAAAGAAATTGATAAAATAACTAATGAAACAACTGAAATTTTAGATTACATATTTTTATTCCCATCAAAACATTTTGTGGTATCTGATATTAAAAAAGAAAAAGCAATAAAATCAATTAAAAAAGAATTAGATGAAATATTACCAAATCTTGGAATAATCGAATCTCATCGTCTAAAACAAAGAACATTATATGATATTGAAATGATTGAAGAAACAGGTTTTTGTAAGGGGATAGAAAATTATTCAAGACATTTTGATGAAAGAAAACCAGGGGAAAAACCATATTGTTTACTTGATTATTTTCCGAATGATTTCTTATTAATAATTGATGAAAGTCATCGTACAATACCTCAAATTCATGGTATGCACAATGGAGATTTTTCTCGAAAAAAATCTCTCATTGATTATGGATTCAGGCTTCCAAGTGCATATGATAATCGCCCATTAAATTTCAATGAGTTTGAAAAATATATGAAAAAGACTGTTTTTGTATCTGCAACACCAGGAGAATATGAGATTAAGATTTCAAATCAAATAGTGGAGCAAATAATTAGGCCCACAGGTTTAATCGATCCAAAAATAATAATTAGAAAAACAAATGGTCAAATATTTAATTTAATTAATGAAATTCAAAATACAATTAAACAAGGGAATCGTGTAATAGTAACCACATTAACAAAGAGACTTGCTGAAGAATTATCTGAATATTTAGCTGGAAAGGAAATTAAAACACGTTATTTACATTCAGAAATTAAAACTCTTGAAAGAACTGAAATTATAAGACAATTTCGTCTTGGAAAATTTGATGTTATTGTTGGAATTAATTTACTTAGAGAGGGATTGGATATTCCTGAGGTTGGATTTATTGGAATACTTGATGCAGATAAGGAAGGTTTTTTGCGTGATACTAGAAGTCTAATACAAATTATTGGACGAGCTGCTAGAAATGTAGATTCAAAGGTTATACTTTATGCGGATAAATATACGGATTCAATTAGGAAAGCAATAGATGAGACAAATAGAAGAAGAAACATTCAAATTGAATTTAATAAAAAATATGGTATTACTCCAACCACTATTATTAAACCAATAAAAGAAAAAATAATTGATATAAAGGATACTAAGCATATTCCAAAAAAAGTTATTCCAAAGATGATCATTGATCTTGAAATTGAAATGAGAAACGCGGCAGATTCTCTTGATTTTGAAAAAGCAATTTTTTTAAGAGATAAAATTGATACACTTAAACAGAGGATTAATTAATATTAATGATTGTAAATTATGCAAATCCCTTTATTGCAGCGATACATTCTTCGCAGACTTTTTTATTTTTACCTTTTATATTAATATGTTTTATATTCTCTTTAGATACATCAGATTCACAAATTTCACATTCCATTTTATATTCACCTAATTATTATCCAATATGTTGTTTTTACTTAAATTATTTCATAATTTTATAGAGATTTTATAAAAAGTTTTATCTATTTAATAATATAATTAATTATATAATAATTAAAGTACTATTAAATGATATTAATTTATTGCACTATTAAGTGATACTAATTAATTGGAGAAGACATTATGAAAACTAAAATAATTAATTTACTAATATTATTGTTAACTAGTTTTTTAGTTATTAATTCTAGTTCAACGTCGACAATCAATCATTTAAATGATAATTCAATAGATTATAATAAATCTAATAATTTTTACCTAAATCAGGATATTTCGAAGATTTTAGAAATAATTCAAATGGTAAATGAAACCTTAATTTTAGGTTATTTGGAGGATTTAGTTGAATTTTCTCCTAGAAAGACTGGAACTTATGGTTGTGAAAGGGCAGCTATATATATTTTTGAAAAATTTGTCGAAATGGGGATTGATACAAAAGTTTATAATTGGACTTCATTTGGGAATAAATATAATCCGGGGGTCTTTTCCGGTAAAAATATTGAAGCGACTTTAAATGGAAATAATAAAAAGGATGAAATTATTATTTTCAATGCTCATTATGATAGTGTATGGATATCTCCTGGAGCGGATGATGATGGTTCAGGTGTAGCTGCAGTTCTAGCTGCTGCTTATGTTTTAAGTAAATTTGAGTTTAATCGAACAATAAAATTTTTATGTTTTTCTGGAGAAGAGGTCGGTCTTTTAGGCAGTAAAGTTTATTCAAAATCTGCATATGAAAATAACGATATTATTCTACTTGAATTTAATGCCGATATGATTGGATATGCAAAAACTGATGAGGATGAAAAAAAATTTAGGATTTATGGAACTCAAGATGTTGACTGGTATGTAGATCAAATTGAAAATCTGAACATCCAATTTGATTTTAATTTTGATTTAACTCGTGGAATTCTTGCTGAAGATAGGATGGGGGGAAGCGATTATTATTCCTTTTCAAGATATGGATATGAGGCCATAGCGTTTTTTGAAGGACAGTGGAATCAGAATACGCATACAATAAATGATAATATTGAAAATATGAATATACCTTATCTCACAAAAACCAGCAAATTAATAATTGCAAGTATTGCATATTTATCTGATATGTTTATAGATCATCCTTTTATCCATATAGATTCACCGGATAAGGGTTATTTATATTTTGAAGGAAAAAAAATTAATAATTTAAGAGATAAAAAAGATGAACAATTAAGAACAATTGTATTTGATGATATTTGGATTTGGGTTGATATTCACTCTGAAGTAAATTCAATTGATAAAGTTGAATTTTATTATAATGGGAGAATTCAGTATACGGATACAGAATATCCTTATAAATGGCGAATGAATAAGATATCTTTTTTTAATCATAGAATAGAAACTATTGTATATGATTCAGAAGGAAATACTGCAAGTGATTGGATCGATATTTTATTTTTTAACCCAAGAATACGGGATTAAAAATTATATTGTTTTATTATAATATTTAATAAATATTTATTAATAAGATTTATATGTTAATAATATATTAGATTCAATTAGGAGAAAATATTATGAAAAAATTTTTATTAATATCAGTTGCATTTTTAATATTTTTTAGTGGAATTACGACTGCAACAATTTCGATTAAAAAGGATTATACTGAACAATTTAACGATGACTTAAGGTTTTTTGATTTACCCTCTTCTTTTGATTTGCGGGATGTTAATGGAACGAATTATGTAACATCAGTAAAAAGTCAACAAGGTGGAACTTGTTGGACTCATGGAGCAATGGCTGCAATGGAGGGAAATCTAATGATTACTAGTATTTGGGATTCTAATGGAGAAGTTGGTGAACCAAATTTAGCTGAATATCATCTTGATTGGTGGAATGGATTTAATCAGCATAATAATGATGATACTAATCCACCAACGGGTAATGGTTTGGTTGTTCATCAGGGGGGAGATTATCTAGTTACTGCAGCATATTTATCTAGAGGTGAAGGTGCAGTTAGGGAAAAGGATGCAATAGGTTTTTCATCACCACCTTCTAGAAAATTACCGGAATATCATTACTATTACCCAAGAGATATCGAATGGTATACAATTGATTCAGAATTAAATAATATTGAAGTTATTAAAGAAAAAATTATGGATTTTGGTGTTGTTGGAACTTGTCTTTGTTCAAGTAGTTCATTTATTGAAAATTATATTCATTACCAACCACCAAGTAGTAATAAAGATCCTAATCATGCTGTAGCAATAATTGGATGGGATGACAATAAAATAACTCAAGCACCTGAACCAGGAGCTTGGTTAGTAAAGAATAGCTGGGGTGGCTCTTGGGGATTGAGCGGTTATTTTTGGATTTCTTACTATGATAAACATAGTTGTAGAAATCCTGAAATGGGGGCAATATCCTTTCAAAATGTTGAATTATTATCATACGATAATATATATTATCATGATTACCATGGCTGGCGGGATACATTATTAGGTATTGAAGAAGTATTTAATGCTTTTATATCTGAAAATAACGAAATATTAGAGTCTGTTAGTTTTTATACAAATGAGGATAATATTGATTATTTAATAAAAGTATATGATAGATTTGAAAATAATTTATTGTTAGAAGAATTATCCTCACAATCTGGCAATATTAAGTATAAAGGATTTCATACAATTGATCTAACTAATTCAGTTGGATTTAAATCTAATGATGATTTTTATGTTTATCTTTATCTTTCCGATGGCGGACAACCATATGATAGAACATCAGAGGTTCCTGTATTGCTGGGTGGAACGGGTCCTTTAGTTACAGTTGAATCAACAGCAAATAAAGGTGAAAGTTTTTATTTTGAAAATGAATGGAATGATTTATATAATTATGATTTTTCTAATACACAATGGGATAAATCAGCTAATTTTTGTGTAAAATCATTAACTAATTATTGGGCTCCAACAACTCCAGATTTAGAATGTGATGGATCAATAAATTGGATTGATGTTAAACCAGCACATAAAGTTTATAATAATATTACAATAAAAAATATTGGAGAATCATTATCTAGCCTTAGTTGGGAAATCCAGGAATATCCAGATTGGGGAACTTGGAATTTTAGTCCTCAAAATGGAGATTATTTAAAACCAGAAGGTGGAGATTTTAATATTGAAGTTACTGTTTTAACTCCTATTGAAAAAAATCAGAATTATAGTGGACAAATAAAAATTGTAAATAAAGAAAACAATAATGATTATGGTATAATAGAGATAACTTTATCAACTACTAAAATTAATAATTATGATTTAATAAGCCAATATTTATTTCAATTTGGAAATTTTAGGATATTGAATAATTTATTTAATTAGGAAATTAACACGATAATATAATCAATCTTGAATAACTATTTGAAAGCCTGATTCAATTTTAATTTTTTTTCAATTTTTATATCTTATTTTTCTAATTAAAAAGAATAATATTTTTTTTTTATATAGAATAATATAGTAGAAAAATATTCGTTATTAAGTTGAGGAATTTATATGGATGCAGAATCAAATAATAATGATGATAGAAGTTATAAACCTATAATTGCGGGAATTTTATTGTTAATTGCCGGTATACTTGGAATGTACACTTGGATTTCAGCTTCTTTTTTTAATATAGATCCTACGATAATCGATTCATTAAAGCAAAGTGGGGTTGACATTACTATAGAACAAATAGAGTCAATTTTGGGCGTATGTGCGGTAATAGGATTTATTGTATCAATATTTCCAATATTAGGGGGAATACTATCCTTTAAAAGAAAAAGTTGGGGTTTTTGTATAGTTTTGAGCATAATTGGTTTATTTACAATTGGTCCATTCTTAATTTCAAGTATATTAGCATTTATAGGCTTAATTTTAATTGCAATATCAAAAAATGAATTTAATGAAAATGCTGATAAACAAATTTCTAAAGATGAAGAATATTCATGATTTAAAGTTGAATATTCTAAATTTTTTTTTATAATTTTTGATATCTACCCTCTCAAATTCTCTTTTTTATACAATGAAATAAAATATTCAAAAAAAGGAATAATTTTAGTTATATATGGTAGTCTTAAAAATTCTTTATTATCGGGCATACTGATAATTAGAGGATATGACCATTCACTTTCTAAATTATGTATATCTTTTACTTTTGTTTTTACTTCAAAATTACCCTTTTCATCCCAACTATGTGATATATTGACTGTTTCATTAGATGCATAGGGGCCAATCCACCCGCTATTTGTTCCATCATCCCAATCAAATATAAAATATAATTGATCACCATTTGGATCAATGCTTGAACTTGAATAATAATAATCTGTGTTAGCTGTACCTTCGGTTATACCAATTGGTCTTGAAGGTCTTTGAGGTCTCTGATCATTTGATTGATAGTCTACCCAGGATATATAAGTTCCAATAAATAATCCTCCATATTCAATATTAAAAAATCCATCATATCCCCAATCAACACCCCAACTATTTTTACAAATCCAATAACCACCATTATCAATATTTATATCATCCTTCCAACCAACTATTACAATAATATGATTCAAGCGATTACCCCAGGGTTCATTTGTATCAGGATAAAATTTATTTTCATTATGATTTATAGACCAAAATCTTATAAATTCCTCTGTTACGTTAATTCCTGCAGCAATTGGGCCATTTTGATAAATTAATGATTTAATAGTCTCTCTGGATTCTATGCTATCAAAACCTATCATTGATTCCCCGCAATCTAAAATTGGAATGAGATAATTTTCCCAGTTTTCACATTTATCAGAACAGGGTATATCATCATCAGCTAGATATGGAAAACATGATTCGGGTATTGCTCCATTATTATTATTACCCTGATATGATGTATCCATCATATAATAAAAAGCATTATATGGGCTGCCCCCTAAACAACCTTTTCCATAGTAATTTGCAGCCATTGGTAGACACGAAAGAACATATTGTTCAGATAAATCTGGATTAATTTCTGGACGATTTTCTCTAATTTTTATGATGCTCTCTAATGTTCCAATTGCAGCAAAATCCCAACAACTACCACAATCACCTTGATTTTTTGCAGGGGTCGTCCAATCCATCTCGTCTAGATTTTTCCAATTAAATTCCTCTGGCGTGTCTATAACTGAACAAGGAAGGGAATATGATAAATTATTATAATCTTCAAAATATAATGGATTGACCATTAAAGAAAAATCTAATAATAAATTTTCTTTTGAGTCACATTCATCATAATTATCTAATATATTTGCACTATTACATTGACTAATACTAATACTATTTACTAAAAGTAATATAATTGAAATTTTGAATATGAATTTCATATAAACACCAAATATTCTTTTAATATAGTAAATAATATAAAAATATTTAACAATATTTATTAAATATTTGTACAAAATAATATTTTATACCGTTAATGTTTCAAATTGTTTTATTTTTAAAAAATTAAATGATAGAATAAGATAATTAATTTAAAAAAAATAGAATCTGGATATAATATTAATGAAATTTTATAGATAATAAAATAAATTATTATATTAATTGATCTAAGTACGATTAACCGTTTTATTTAAAAATAACTTAGAGAATTATAGTTTATGAAAGTAGGAAGTGATCTTGATGGAGTTATTGCTTATACTCCTCTTAAAAAGAATGATTATGTACCATTTAAGTTAAGAGAATTTTATAACAGTTGTTCTCCTACAAAATATGCAAAAATGAATTTTGATTATATAATTACTGGGAGAAAAGAATTTTTTCGAAAACTAACAGAAAAATGGTTAGAAAAATATGATGTTAATTATGGAAATCTTGTAATGTATCCAAATAAAATAAGAAAATCCTTGAATGGCGTTTTTAAATTTAAAACTAAGGTAATTAATGAGTTTGGTATCAAAAAATATTATGAAAATCATAGAGGAATCTATAATCATTTGCGGGAAAATTGTACATATGCTAATATAATATTTATCGAAAAAATATAAAATATTTTATTACTTTTTTTGGATTTCAATCCTTAAAATTATTTCAATGTAAAATGTTTATTATACCAAATATCTTTATCTAGAAATTAATTATTGGTAATTCTTGTACGTTATTTTCATGGCTCGGCCATCCATCATATATCTGGGGATGTTGTGGAATAAATTCATGTGGTATGAATGGAATAAATGAGTATATAAATGCAAAAATAGCAGATCTTTTTATTGTTGGGGCTTCTGCATATTTATATGCTTCTTCTATCGATATCACCTTATCTTCATTTAAATCAGCGGGGCCATATAATCCTTTGAATAAGAAATTTGGAAATAGCCAACGTGTTTGTAGATACATTGGCCATGAAGATTCATTAGCATCACTTGATGTTATTATTATTCGACCTGATTGTGATAAATCATTTACTCCGTCAATCATTCCGCCACTGTAACATGTTTCAAATATTAAAACAAGATTTTTATTGTCTATAGAATTAAATTTATCATTTAGCTCTTCATCTAATATGTAATTACTTTTATTATTATAGTCGTATGGTACAAGATATTCGTCGTAATTATCAGGCTCATCATATGGTTGATGATCTTCAATTCTGCCTCCATGCATTGAAAAAAAGAAAATTATGATATCCTCATCTTTTACATCATTGTTTATTAACCATTCGAAAGGTTCGGTTAATATATTTTGTTTTGTAGCATTTTCTTCTATTATTTTTTTAATATTGTTATTCGAATGTCCTTGTAACAGTAATATTTCAATTAATGAATTTACTCCATAAGCATCTCTTTTGATGTCACCTACTGAAATAATTACAACCCATATATCTGTATTTTTTTTAAGATTGATTTCTTTGCTTTCACCTATTGATTGATTAATTAAAGTAAATATTAATGAAAATGTTATTATGATGGTAACGAATCTATTCATTTTTTTTGTTTCTGTAGAATCCATTATAAATATTAATATTGATTATATTATTTTTAAAGCTTCTGTTAGAATTTAATTTAAAAAATATAATTATCAAAATTCATTTTATTTTTTTTTTAATTTTTATAATTTTAAGGGATATGAAATTTAAATTCTGATAGGATTCCAGAATCATAGTCATTGATAGCTTCTACACCAAATATATATGTATAATATTCGTCTTGATCTTTAAGATAATAATAAAACCAAGAGGTAAAATATTTACTTGATATGCGATGTTGTTCACTGAATTCAATTCCATGAGATTCATCTAAGCCCATCCATTCCGCAAATCTTGCATAAAAATAATCAATATATCCAATATGATTTCCACCATTTATTTCCAAATATTCTTTGATAGTATCATTCGATATATGAATATTATAATAGGGGATCACCCGTTTTGGTTGAACCATACTATCATCACTACCAACCTGTATTTGAATAGGAACAGATATATTCATAGCAGCCGACTCTGAAAAATCTGATTTTGCAGGAGCAAGAGCAACTGCAGCGTCTATTACTAATGGCTTGTTGCCTGTTGCTTCGATACACCCTGCTCCGCCCATTGAAAGACCTATAACACCAATTTTTTCTAAATTTATTAATCCATAAATGGGTGATAAGTAACGATTATTTTCATCTGATAGTTCATCAAAACCACCAATAAAACCATATGACCATTGGGTTGTATTGCCAAGATATTTATCAGGTGGTGTAAAGCATATAGTGATGAAACCATGTGATGTCAAATGATTTGGAATCCATTTAATATTCCAATCACTTCCTGCAAATCCATTTCCAACAATTATACCAGGATATGTCTTATTTGAACTTTGAGGGGGAGTTAGCCATCCATTAAATTTTGCCGGATAACGAATTGTTGCAGAATATTTTCCAAAAGGAGGAACATTATAACTGATTCGATAATATCCAACTAGATACGGACCTGGTTTATCTGGAATGGAAATTTGATAATAATCTACTGAACCAATAGAATTTAATGGTATAATGCATAAAATTACCAATACTGTGAATATGTATTTTTTCATTTGTTTTCAAATATATATTATATCAAATTATTATATAATATTTAGTAAGTTTTGTATGTTTCTATTTATGATTTCGGTTCAATTTTTTTTAAAAACTGAACCATTTAAAAATCTTTTGGGCTTTAATAATTGTTAAAAATGAGTAATATTTTTTCATTTGTTCAAAAATTAGAAGGATAATTTTTATATATGTTCTAATATTTTATTATATTATGAAAAAGAAAATCTTGTTTGGAGCAATATTCTCAATATGTATTATTATGCTTGTTAATACCGCATCATCTGTGGAATATAAAACTGTAAATGATTATAACATAGATTTAATTGAATCTCAATTGGATAATCTCAATAATTTTATACAAAAAATAAGGTTAACTATTG
>JAHWGJ010000034.1 GCA_020054475.1 Thermoplasmata archaeon
TAAGACTTTCAATATCACGATACGGCATCCCAAAATACACTTTCAATAAACAGATAATGACCATGGATCTTGGTGGATATGGACGACGTCCATAATGTTTCTCAGCCCATGGTTCCTTAGAATCATGTATGATTCTCATTCCTTCATGTAAAACAATTTCAAATTCTCTCTCCTTAACTTTGTTGTGTTTTTTCCAATTATAAACTCTTACCATTTTGCATCCCATCCTTGCAAATAGAAATACAAAAACATTATTTATAATTTGAGACAAAGCCGTATTGAGTATACACACATATTGATTTTGATGTTTGTGTATACACATAATTTTGAAATAATAATGTGGTATACTATACACCTCTAAAATGATAAAGTGGTATACCCATTTAGCTAATTTTATGAATGGGTATACCCAATAATTAATTTTCAAATAAGGTTATAACCAATAAGAAAGATATTCTCCTTATCTATAATGCTTTAAAAGATTTCGTCTTTTATATGTCATTATTTTCTAATTTTTATTTTTTCTCAATCCAAATAAACTTCTTCAACCCAAATAAAAAGACTAGGTCTAGGAGTCCAATTTAAATCTTCACGGATTCCATAAAACGCTTTTGTAGAATAAAGCGGAATCCAAGCAACATCCTCATTTGCAATCCAAAAAGCATCCTGTATTAACTTTTTTCTATCAATAGGTTCCATAGTATAAGAAAGAATAGAAATTATATTATCTACAGCTGGATTAGAATAGTAACCATAATTCCATACACCATCATTATTATCCATATCCGATGTCTCTAGAAGTAAATTCAATGATGATTCAGCATCAAAATGATTAATGCTAGTAATATAAAAAGAAGTATTTTTAAAATAAAGATTTAGATAATAATCCGTTGATGGAAGATAATTAGGAATCAAAGTTATATTTATCTCAGAGAGTTGATCAGCAATAGTATTTGACAGATTTATTACACCAGATGATAATGGAGCATCAAATGTAATATTAAATCCTTCCTCATAATCAGCATCCTTCATATATTGCCTAGCTAAATCAATATCATATGGTAATCTTTCAATATCTGGATTAAATCCTAAAAGATGTTCGGTAACAAACTGTGATGCAGGCTCTGCAGAGCCATTGTAATACCTATTTATTATATAACTTATGTTTATAGCGTGATATATTGCTTTTCTAACTCGAACATCAGAAACTGGGTTTTTCATTCCAGGAAAACCAAAACTATCATTTACCCTAAAATCAAAACTAATATATACAACCCCTGGAGGTTGAACAGATTTTACTATCAATCCAACTTCATTTGAAATTTCTTCAACATTATCAGAACTCAAAGAGATAATATCTAATTTTCCTGCTTTTAAAGCATTTATTGACTCTGAGATTGAATTCATTTTTTTAAATATCACTCTTTCGATGTCTGGCTGTTCATTCCAATAATCATCAAATCTCTCTAAAATTATATGCTTTCCTGGTGAATCTTCAACTAATTTATATGCACCAGTGCCTATAGGCCAAATTTCTGTACTTATCGGCCATGTGTCATTTAATTTTTCTGATTCAAGGATATATTGTTTTGATAACATATACACTGTCAATAATTTATTTAGCAAATTAGGATAAGGCTCTTCAGTGCGTAAATCTATAGTATAATCATCAATTATCTCAATTTCTGATATCTGTTGAAGTAACTCTGCAGAATATGAAAAATTATTTAAAAATTCAAGAGTAAATTTAACATCCTCTGAAGTAAAATTATATCCATTATGAAATTTCACATCTCTTCTTAGAAAAAACCTCCATGTTACATTATCAGGATTATACCAGTCCTCTGCTAATGCCGATTTAAATCCTAAATTATGTTGATCTATTTTTATCAGCGAGTTAAATATATTAATATTAACTGTAAGTGTGGTTGTATCTCTATCTAACATCCATGGATAGTAACCAGTAGAGTTTCTAAGCATTCCTATAGATAATTCAGTATTTTTTTCAACTTCATCATTGGTATAATCATCTATACAACCTGATAAAAACAAAATTAATAATATTATTAATACCAGCAATTTAATATTTCTATTAATAAATCCCATGATATCAAATTATAAAATAACAAAAGATTAAATAATTTGCTATAAATATCTGAAAATATGTGTTTTCTCCCTAAAAACATCCATTATAGGGTAAACGTGCATATCAAAGGTTTTAAGCCATTATCGACATTATTCCAAAATGGGGGAAAAATAATAATTTTATTTTTCATCACTCAAAACTACAATTTCAATAACTATTCTATAAAGATTTTTGTAATTTTTTTATATGTGGATTTTTACCAATAATAATTGCTTCGTTTTGGTTAAGAGTTACAGCAATTCTATGTTTACCATATAAAATTTGGTTATTTATTTTATAAATAAAGAAATTTTCTTTATTGGATTCCAACTTATAATTCATTTGAAATAATGACATATCAAGTTTTTTCATAAACTCTTTTTTGTTGGTGAAAGGTATAGTTATCGTACAATTTCTCCAGATATACATTCTCCCAGTTGCACCTATGCCTACCATAATACCAAAAATAATAGCCATATAAAGAATATAATCCATACGCCTATCTAGGAAATCACCTAAAATTATAACAAATATAAAACAGAGAAAGAATGCTAAAACTCCCCCCCTGCCAAGGTTTTATTAATTCTATAGAACTTTTCCTAATTTATACTTAGATTTTAAATAAATAGTTTTTATTCAATTTAATATGCAAAATGTTATTCTTCAAATAGCTCTTGATTTAATTAATTCTCATAGAGCTTTATCAATAGCTGAAGATGCCGTAAAAGCTGATAGTAATTGTTGGTTGGAGGCAGGGACTCCCTTAATTAAGAGTGAGGGTATGGAAATTATAAGGAATTTAAAACAAAGATTCCCAAATAATATTATTGTTGCAGATATGAAAATTATTGATACTGGTGCTATTGAGGTTGAGATGGCTTCAAAAGCAGGTGCTGATGTTATATGTATTCTTGCTGCTGCTGATGATTCTACAATAGATGATGCGATTAAATCCGCTCGTAAATATGGATCTAAAATTATGGTTGATTTAATAGGTGTTGATGATAAAATTAAAAGAGTAAAAGAACTTGAAAAGTATAGTGTAGATTATCTTTGTCATCACATCGGTATTGATGAACAAATGATTGGAAAAAAACCTGAAAAGATATTAAAAGATATAATTGAAATTTCTAAAATACCTGTTGCTGTAGCTGGAGGATTAAATAGTGAAACAGTTTCTGGAAGCGTTGATGCTGGTGCTAGTATAATTATCGTTGGAGGGGCAATAACCAAATCAAAGGATGTTTTTAATTCAACTATTAAAATCAAAAAAGCGATAATTGAAAAAAAGATTGTTTCTACAAAATTATTTAAAAAATATGATAAATCAGAAATAAAAAAAGCTTTTTCAATGGTTTCTACGCCTAATATCTCTGATGCTATGCATAAAAAGGGATCAATTCAAAATATTCGGCCGATAAAACTAGGATATCATATGATTGGAAGGGCATTAACTGTTCAAACAATAGATGGAGATTGGGCTAAACCAATTGAAGCTATAGATAAAGCAGAAAGAAATTCTATTTTAGTTATAGATGTTAAAGGTGGAAAAACTGCGATATGGGGTGAACTTGCTACTTGGAGTGCAATAGTGAAAGGAATAGGGGGTGTAGTAATTAACGGGGCAGTTAGGGATCTTGAAGATATTATAAATATGAATTTACCAATTTTTTCTAGATATATATCATCAAATGCTGGGGAGCCAAAAGGATTTGGGGAAATAGGTGCTGAAATTCAATTTGGAAATCAAATTATTAGAACTGGTGATTGGATTATTGGTGATGACTCTGGGGTTATTGTTGTACCGCAGGAATATGCTCAAGAAATTGCAAATAGAGCATTGGATGTAAAAGAGCATGAAAATCGTATTAGAGAAGAAATTAAAAATGGTGGATCTTTATCAAGCGTTCTTAAATTAAAAAAATGGGAGAAAAAGATAGGTTGAAAAAGGTCATATTCATTAAAAATCCAAATAAAATAAAGGATGCTTTACAATTTTTTGGATTAGATGATTATTCAAATAAAAAAACATTAGTTAAACTTCATATGGGTGAAGTAAAAAATAAGTATTATACAAAACCTGATTTTGTGAAGTTAATAGTTAAAACTCTTAAAAAAAATTCAGCTAAGCCATTTCTTTATGATACAACTGTTTTGTATAATAGTAAGCGAAAATATGTTGAAGGATATAAAAAAGTTGCTGAACTGCATGGTTTTACAGATGAAATTATTGGTTGTAATGTAATAATTGATGATGAAGGAATACCTGTAGAAATTGAAGGTAATACTTATTTTGTTGGAACTGAATTATATAAAGTAGAAAATATTGTTGGCATTTCACATTTTAAGGGACATATTGCATCAGGCATGGGGGGTACAATAAAAAATTTTGGGATGGGTGGAGTTACAAGGGAATCAAAAAGATTTATGCATCATTCATGTAAACCCGTTTTTAATAAGAGTAATTGTAAATATTGTGGAGTATGTTCCGAAGTATGTCCCTTTGATGCTATTGATGTAAAAGATGATAAGTGGAATATTAATGAGGATTCATGTTTTGGTTGCGGAGTTTGTACTGAGAACTGTAAATATGATGCTATTAATTATGTAAAAAATGATTTATCATATTTTTTAGCTTGTGCAACAAAAGCGTGTGTTGATAATAAAAAGATAATATATATTAATGATGTAAATCGTATTGCAAGGAATTGTGATTGTGATCCTAACTCTGGTCCTATAATATGTCCGGATGTTGGATATTTTGTTTCAGATGATCCTGTTGCAGTGGATGCTGCTTCTCTTGATTCTATAGATAAATTAAAACCAAATGTTTTTCAGGAAATAAATAAAGTTGATCCATATAAACAAATAAGATATGGTGAAAAAATTGGACTTGGGACTTCTTCATATGAGTTAATTAATCTATAATGAAATCAACCATGCCATTTTTGATATTATATATTGCTCCAATCATCATTAATTTTTTATTATTAATTTTATTCTTTATAATTTCACTTCTTTTTGGAATCATATCTAATTGTCTGAGAATATTTGCTCGGAAATGATTATCTTGATCATAGAGAAAACTTTCTTTTATTTCATTTAATAAAGCCTCATTTTTATCCTCTGATTCTTCAGAGGCTTTAACAGCTCCACAGTTAGTGTGTCCAAGAACAATTAAATAGTTAACCTTCAGATGATCAACTGCATATTCAATTGATTTTATAACAGAATGATCAAGGGCAATATTTCCGGCGACTCTTATAACAAATAAATCTCCAATTGATTTATTAAATATATATTCAGGGATAACTCTTGAATCAGAACATGTTAAGACCGCTATATCCGGTGATTGTCCTTTTATAAATTTTTTAAAAATATTCTTATTTTTCTTTGAATATTCTTTATTTCCTAATTCCAATTCTTCTAATAAATTATCTTTAGATTTTTTCATAGTATTCATAAGATTTATTTTTAAATATCTCTTTGATAAAAAACTGCGAGTAACGCTGCTATAAAACACATTATTGCAGATGGTATAAAGGCATATAAGAAACTAAATCCGGCATCTTGGACAGCTCCAGCAAGAATTGGACCTATAACCCCTCCAATACCATAGGCAGTAAAAACATATCCATAATTTAATCCTACATTCTCAGCACCAAATGAATCAGCTGTTGCGGATGGAAATAAAGCGAAGTTACCTCCAAAATTAAATCCTATTAAAGCTGCTGCTACGTAAAAGATTATTGGATTAGAAGTTGTGAAGAAAAATATCGACATCATTATTCCTTGGAATAAACACATTGTAATTATCGCCTTTTTTCTTCCTATTTTATCTGAAGCTTGACCCCATATTATTCTTCCAAGTCCATTAAAAATTGGTAAACAAACAGCTGCTCCAATAACTGCAAAATCAAAAGCCTCAGATTGAGAGAATCCATAACCCATGAATCCTTCTATAGGATTCTTTGCGAAATTCTGAATATTACCAATAACCATAAGACCTGCAAGAGCACCGATAAGAAACATTGCCCAAATAAGATAAAATTGTTTTGTTCTCAACATTTCCTTTGGTAATAATGAAGTAGATTTTTTCTTCTTAGAATTATCAGATTCTTCCTTAGAGGGATTCCAATTTTTTGGCTTCCAACCCTCCGGAGGGTTTCTCATAACTATAGCTCCTAATAATACTAAAAAGAAGAAAATAAGTCCATATAATCTGAATGCTGAGTCAATATTTGCTATAGTATATACGCCATTTTGAACAGTTATTAATCCTTGGAAACCAAGTAAGGAAGGCGGTCTAGCTAATAGAATCCATATGAACGCACCAAAACCAAAACCTGCAACTGCTAAACCTGAAACTAATCCTTTTTTATCAGGGAACCATTTTATCCCAACTCCTATTGGAACTACATATGCGAGCCCAATTCCAGCGCCTCCAATTATACCGATTCCTATTAATTTTAATATAAAATTTGCTCCAACAAAACCTGCGATTATATATCCTAATCCTAGTAATATTCCACCAAGTAATGCAATTTTTTTTGGGCCATATTTTTTTTGAAGTCGCCCACCTATAATTGTGAAAATTGCAAATGTAGCAAGCCCGGCACTAAAAATTGCTTGTGTTTGTGTTTTTAGAAAAGCGAATTCACTCGGTATTTCTATGGTGCCTTGTAGTGGAGTTGTAAATGCTGACCAGGCATAGATGGCCCCAAGGGCTACCTGTATCATTATTGCTCCAATTACTATAAACCATCTGTTAAATATTTTATTATTTAAATCTGAATCTAATTCTTTCATGATAATTTCCTTGAAGGGTGAAAAAAGGATTTATTTAAAAATTTTTCTAGTTTAAAAAGAATTATTTTTTTAATTATAAAGAATTGCGACAAAAGCAGCAAGAACCATAATTAAAACTATTAAAATCGCAGCAATTTTAACTATCCATTTTTTTAAGAATTTTATTTTCATTTATTAGCCCTCATTTGATATTTCGATATAGTAATCATCAATCTGTAGTATATTAGCGTCTTTTTTTCCTTGCAAGTGTGTTTCCTTTTTAATTTTTATGTAATTATTTTCTAATAGTTTTTCATCTTTATCTATTTTTATTATTGTAATATCCGACCATTTTAAATCTTTATTTTTATTAATTTTTTTAATTAATTCTTCATGATTTTTTTGAATCCATTCAATTATTTTTTTACTTTCTTTTTTAAATAATGGTCCTATTTTTGCGTATACTGGCATTATTTGTGTTATTTCCTCTTCTATATCTGGTTTTCCTTCAATGAATCCATGTTTTTCAGGTAAATTTAACGTGGTTTTTATTATTTGACTATTTTTCTGTAATGCTTCAATTTTTTCTTTTGTTGAATATGTATTTATTGCATTTAACGGTGAATTTAAGGCGATTCCTTGTTCACTTTTATATGCTCTTATTTGAGATATATATTTTTTTACTATTTCTCCATCTTTTTCTTTTTCTTCATCTAATATTAGTTCTTTTGGCCAAGGTGATATATGAATACTTTTTTCTTTTTCATATTGCTTATAATTATCCTGATATATTTCTTCAGTTATATGTGGGAAAAAAGGTGCAAATAATTTTAATGTTCCTAAACCAATATTATACAGAGTATATCTAATGCTTTCAAGATTTTCATTTTTATATATTGAAGATTTAGCCATTTCAATGTAATGATCAGCGAATTCATGCCATAAGAAATATTCTACTTCTTTCATTGTCTGAGAATAATCAAGTTTATCCATTAGTATTGTACATTTTTTTATTAATTTACTATATTTTGTTAATATCCATTTATCAATATCTATTAAATCTGTTTCTATTGGTTTTGATTGATTTTTTAGATTATTTGCAATGAATTGCTCTGCGTTCCATATTTTTCTAAGTAGTCTTGTTCCTCTTATTACTTCTTTTCTTCTAAATGAGTTATCCTCCCCTAAAGCACAGCTTGCGGCATAGCATCTGAAGGCGTCTGATCCAAATTCATTTATTATTTTTAATGGATCTATAACATTTCCCAGACTTGCATGCATGGGTGTTCCATCCTCTGATAAAATGAATCCTCCCATCATCATATTTTCAAATGGTTTTTCATCTGTTAGAAGATTACATCGTAATATAGTATAAAATGCCCACGTCCGTATTATGTCATGTGCCTGTGGTCTTAATGACATTGGATATAATTTTTTAAATTTTTCATCATCTCGATGCCAGAATGTATTATATAATGGGGATATTGATGAATCCATCCAGGTATCAAAAACATCCTCACATCCTATTAATTCCCCTTCACATTTAGGACATCTTTCATTTGGGGGTTTTGTAATAGTTGGATCAACATAACAATCCTCTATTCTTGCTAATACGACTTTTCCACATTTATTACATTCCCATAAAGGTATTGGAGTTGCAAAATATCTTTGTCTACTTATTACCCAATCCCATTCGAGACTATCAATCCATTCTTCAAGTCTGATTTTCATGAATTCAGGATGCCATTTCATACTGTTACTTGAGTTTCTTACCATTTCTTTGAATTCTATTGTTTTTAGAAACCATTGTTCAGCGTTTATGAATTCTACTGGAGTTTTACATCTCCAGCAGCTTCCAACATTTTGATCTAAATCCTCTTGTTTAATCAGTATATTATTTTTCTCTAAATCTTGAATTACTGCTTTTTTTGCATCATTTATTGTCATTCCTTTGTATTTTCCACAAATCTCAGTCATTTTTCCTTCTTCATCGATGCTCATTTCTAGCGGTAATTTATATTTAAATACCCAGTTAAGATCCTCCTTATCACCGACTGTACAAATCATTACAACCCCTGATCCAAAATCTGGATCAACGGATTCATCCTCAATTATTTTTACTTGTTTTCCAAATAAGGGTACAATGACTTTCTTATCAATTATCCAGGGTGTTCTTTCATCTGAGGGATGTATTGCAACTATCTGACAGGATGGTAGCATTTCTGGCCGGGTGGTTGCAATCTCTACATATATCCCTTTATCATCCCTTCCGATACTATGAAATTTTGTAATATCATCAGGTTGATCTTCTTTAAAATAGAATTTTATAGTGTTCAACTTTGTTGATCTATCTGAATAAGTTACCTCAGCATCTGCCATTGCAGTCATGCAACGAGGGCACCAGTTTACCGGAAATTTTCCTTTATATATTAAATTTTTATTGAATAATTCAATAAATGATATCTGCGTGATTCTCCTATAATATTCTGCATTTGTCTGATAGAATATTGAAGGGTCCATACTTTCCCCTAAAATGTTGAATTGATCAGTCATAAGCTTTATATTTTTTTCAGCAAATTCACTGCATAATTTTATAAATTCATGCCGATCAATATCTTTTCTCGTGATATTTAATCGTCTTTCTACTCTTTCTTCAATTGGAATTCCATTTACATCAAAACATAGTGGAAAAAATACATTATATCCCTTCATACGCATGTATCTAGCTGCGAAATCAATGTGCGTATAATGAACAGCATGTCCTGCATGAAGAGGCCCTGAGGCATATCTAGGAGGCACATCAATGCTATAAGGTTTTTTATTACTATTGAAGTCAAAATAATATAATTTCATCTCCTGCCATTTTTTTTGCCATTTTTCCTCAAGTGATTTCTGATTATATTCAGTTGACATACTATTTTTCTCCATGTGATACAGAAGTAAATTAGTAGAGGTCAAAAGAATTAACGCTTATAAAATTTGCTTTCTTTTTATCACTAATAAAAGAATAAAATAAAAAAAAATAAAAAAAAAAATTTAGTTTATACTTATAAGGATAATCCCCATGCAAACAGTGAAGTTCCAAAGAAACATGTTCTACTAGTCATTCCCTTTATCAAAGGTGGTATATGCAAGTATAATCCAACGAAGCCAAACATTACACCAACTTGTCTTTTTAGTAATATTTGTGTTGGTGGAGCGGCTAATCCATTACCCCATATTACTGTTGTTCCAAATCCACTTGGATAAATCCAAAAGCTATATAATTTTTTAACTTGCACTCTTCCATGATAACGTGTTAAAAATTTAGGTCCTTTTCCAAAACTAAAAATTGGTTTACCTGGTAAATTATCCAGCCAATCAAGATTCAAATAATTTATTCCGCTTCTACCTAAATAGGTGATAAATTCTTCAAATTTTTCCTCAAATTCTTTTTCATTTTGGATGCTTTGTAATTCATTAATGAAGTTTTCAATCGTATTTATTTCATTTATTGATAACTGAATTACTTCTGTAATTTTAACTCCATTATTATCATAAAAGGACATTTCAACAGGTAATTTTGTTTCTTTATTTTCAATACTACTTGCACTACCCATTGGTGTAAATGCTAGTCCAATAAATATTGCGATTATTCCTATTGATATACTCTTTGTTTTTATGTTCATACTTTCACATATCCCCGTATAATATAATATATGTGGTATATATATAAATTTTTCTAATATATTTTATATTTTTTTTACTGATATAACAATATTTTATTTATTAATTTATATATTTTTCAATTTAATTCAAAATATAATTTAGTCTATACTTTTAGTTTAAATCGGTAACAACCTATCGTTTTATCTTTCACTTATTAAATCTTTAAGTTCTTTAAAATCTTTTTTAACTGACTCAATTTCTTTCATTTTTTCTCTTTCAAATGTTTCAATGATATTATCAATTGGTGAAGTCAATTTATAAATATAGATAGGTCTCCCCTTCCCTTCCTTTTTTTGATCTCTTTTAGTTATCCATCCTCTTTCTTCAAGATTATGCATTGCTACACTTACTTCAGGTTGTCTTAAACGTGCCCCATATTCAATATCAGCGGAGCGACATTCTTGCCATTGTGATATATACATTAATGTTTTAGCTAGGTTTTTAGGCATTCCAAGATCTGAGAAGATTTCTACGATTTTTTCATCCTTTTGAGATAATTCGGGCGTCTTATTTTTCTTCATATTATCATCTGTTTTAATCTTATATAGTATGGTTCATAATATAATATAATAATGACTATATAAATGTTCTTATATTGGTTTATAAAATTATAAAAAAAGTTTATAATACTATTATATTAAGCAATATATAAAAAGAAATATAAATTTTAATTTTATTCTAAAAATTTTAATGCTTCTTCAATTCGACCCATTTCAATACCTGTAGTTAAACTTCCAATAATAGCCCCCTTAGTATTTGCCACAAGACCGCTGCCTATCATAGGTGCACCATGATTAATAGTCCCTATCATAGCATCAACCTTAAAAATTTTTTTCAAATAATCTTTTTCATCATCTGTTGTTTTAGGATGACATAAAACACCTTTATTTGTCGCAACTGCAGCCATTCCAACTGTTTTTAAAGAACCAATAGTACCTCTGAAAACTGGAACTTGAAATATTTCTTTAATTTTTTTAATGGTTTCATCCTTTATATTCGGGTGGACTAAGGCGCCGTAATCATTTACAAGTATATCATTTCCTACTGCATTAATTATATCCTCAATTATGTAAACTTCAAAGCCTTGATCCTTGATTATTTTTAGATTTTTACTATCAATAAAATCAGTTACAATTGCACCTTTGGAGTTTATTGTCAATAAAGATCCTATTATTGTTGCATCTGCTATTGTTAATTCAACTAATTCAACATCTAATGCATCAACTAATTTCTTTTTGATTTTTTTTGATAATCCCGCCCTAGTAAAAATTATTTTATCATTTGCTCTGCAATAAACACCAACATTTGGATTTTCATTGAAAGAAACTTGTTGAAAATGTGATGATTCATGAAATATATGTCCCATAAACTTCAGCCCCAAACAAAAGAGATGTATTTTATGTATTGAATGTTTTTCAGATTAGATAGGTCTCTTTTCATTGTAACCCTCAGACAAGTAAGTTTACTATATAATATTAACTCCATAGAAAATAGATCTATTGAAGAATTATTTACCTAGATATATGTTATATTTTATCCATACGTCATAATCTAAATTTATACATGAATAATTAAAAAACCATTCACCTGAATTATTGTTATTTATTTCAATTATTATAGTAGCATTAAGTAAATCCTCATATTCATATCTAATAATTTCTTCGGGGGTTTTCATTTCTAAAGTTATACTTTGATTATCTTTTAAAACAATTTTTTCCCCTGTTAATATTCCACCTATTGTTGATTTGAATTCAGATTCAAAAAATAAATATTTGATATCCTCATCGATAATCCATGGGCTATCTTTTTCTTGCAGATCTCTGTTATAGAATCCGCCATATCTTGAGAATAATGTTATTTGAGCGTTCATTAATTCAATTTTATCGGTTAAATTATTATTATTCGGGAATCCATCTGAGTTATCACCTACTCCATCTTTGTCGCTATCCATCCATTCTTTATCATCATCGGGAAACATGTCTACTTCATCATTATATCCATCTCCATCTGAATCAGTATCTATGCATCCGCTTAATCCAAATGTTAATAATATGGCGATTATTATTATCTCAGCGAAAGGTTTTTTCAGATATATCACTTCCATTTTGATTAATAGTTCTAATATTATAATATGTTATAAAAATTTTTTTTACTTAATAGAGTTAATAATAAAAATAAATGATGAAGAAAATTTATTTTTTTCCTTCCTTCTTCTTTTCCTCAGTTTTTTTCTTTGGTTTTTCTGGGGTTTTTGTTTTGTCGTCCACTTTTTCAATTTTTTTCTCAACTATTGGAGGTGTTTTTGCTTCTTTTTTTTCTATTGGGGTTGTAGGAGGTTTTATAATTTCTTTCTTTTCCTCGGTTTTTTCAGCAGGTTTAACATCTGTTTTTGGTATTGTTTTTTCTTCAATTATTTCCTTTGTCTCTTTTGGGGGTTTCTCTTCTTTTTCTTTTATCTCTGGTATTGTTTCTTTTGGTTTCTCTTCTATTTTCTTTTCCTCGGTTTTTTCAGCAGGTTTAACATCTGTTTTTGGTATTGTTTTTTCTTCAATTATTTCCTTTGTCTCTTTTGGGGGT